>DBCH01000074.1:0-3706 GCA_002292955.1 Microbacteriaceae bacterium UBA963
CATCGACTTTCGAGAAGCCAACGGTGGTTTTCGAAGTGTCGACCAGCTGAACGAGGTTTCCGGGATCGGCCCCAAGGTGCTGGCAAACATTGCTCCGCTCATTACGCCGTAAGGGCATCGACCTCAGGCTGGCTGTGGTCGCGGCCGCGCTGTGGGCAGTGCAGGCCGTCATCACAGTGTTTATACGTGGCGCAGACGACCATGAACGCGCCGAGTCGATGGCACCGGTGGAGTGGCAACAGGCATTTGCCGAAGCGCTGAGTGGGCTGCCCGGCGACGGTGCAGCCCTGTTGCCCGGTCTCACACTGGGAGATACGTCATCGGTTGATCACGGGCTCACCGCTGCGATGCGTGTGGCATCGCTTACCCACCTCACCGCCGTCTCGGGCGCCAATTGCGCCATCGTCACGGTTGCCGTCATCGGGTTGGCCGCCCTTATCGGGTTTCCGCGATGGGCGCGTGTCATGGCGGGCATTGCGGCCCTCGCAGGTTTCGTCATGGTTGTCGGCCTTCAACCCAGCGTGGTGCGTGCAGCGGTCATGGCCACTGTCGTTCTCATGACTATCGCGCTCGGTCGGCCCGGCGCCGGTATCCCCGTCGTGGCGTTTGCCGTGTGCGTGCTGCTCATGGTCTTTCCCGGTTGGTCGATTTCGCCGGGCTTCACCCTGTCCGTGGCTGCGACCGTTGCGATCCTGGTCTTGGCACCCGTATTGGCCCGACGTTTTCTGTCATGGGCCGAGCGCGTCACACCGCAGAAGTGGATAGCCCGACTCTCGCCGATCGCTCGGCGAAACTTAGGCTTGATTCTTGCGGTTCCGGTGTCAACGCAGCTTGTGTGTCAGCCGATCATTATGCTTTTCGCGCCCGTGTGGCCAACGTACGGGGTGCTGGCAAACATGCTCGCCGAGCCTGCCGCGCCGGTGGCAACCATTCTGGGCATGGTGGCCTTCGTGCTCGCGCCCGTCGTGCCGTGGCTCGCGCACATCGTTGCGTGGCTGGGTTGGGTTCCGGCCGCGTGGATTGCCTTGGTGGCCCAGACAGCAGCGGGCATGCCACTCGCCAGCCTGCCCTGGCTCGATGGCATCGGTGGAGCCGCCTGCGCCGCTGCCGCGAGCGTATTCATCTGCCTCGTCATTGTGGCGCGTCCGGGCCGGGCGCGCACCATAGGCGCGGTCGGAGCAGCACTCACCCTCGGCCTGGCCTTCGCCCTCGCCCTCGCCCAGGTCGTTGGGCTTTCGGTAACGCGTCCCGCCGACTGGCGAATCGCCATGTGCGATGTGGGACAGGGTGATGCCCTGGTCGTGCGCGGATTCGACTCTCAGGGGCAGCCCCGCGACATCCTTATTGACACCGGCCGACATGCGGATCTGGTCGAGTCCTGCCTGCGCAGCCTCAGCATTGATCGGGTCGAAGCCGTGGTGTTGACACATTTTGACGCGGATCATGCCGGTGGAATCGAAGCCGTCTACGGACGCACGGAGCACGTGCTGATTTCGGCGCCGCAGCGGGAAAGTGATCACGACGTGATTCGTGGACTGTTAACTCAGGGCATGAGCGTCACCCGCGCCGTCTCGGGACAGCGCGTGAAGCTGGGCGACACGATCTGCACCGTGCTGTGGCCGGCGCGCGGGTATCCCAGCATGCAGGGTGGCAACCCCGGCAGCATCTCGATGAGCATCGCAGCCCCCGGTATGAGTGCCCTCTTTTTAGCCGACCTTGATGAAGAGTCACAAAACGCACTCCTGGCGAAACACCCGGCACTCGGTCGCGTCGATGTTCTCAAAGTGGCTCACCACGGTTCGTCGGATCAATCCGCGCGACTCACGAACGTTGTTCGGCCGCGCCTCGCGCTCATTTCCGCGGGGCGCGACAACGGATATGGTCATCCCACCAGCAAGACCCTGCGGCTTCTGGAGAGTGGGGGAGCGCGAACCGTTCGCACCGATCTCTCCGGGCTCGTCCTCGTCTCCAACTCTGCGGGCGACCTGCGCGTGTGGAGCGCGAAGGGCTGGGGTGGTGCTGGCTAGGCTGAACGCAGTAACCTCCACTACCGTTCGAAGGAAAGTTTTGTGGCAACCGCATCGGGTCGATCGAGCAAGGTCAAGACCTCCGTTGCCATACCCCAGTTGGGCTGGCGCGAGGCACGCCCCGCGGCGGTCGTTTTGGTGACCGGGCCCGAGGAGTTTCTGGCCGAGCGCGCCATCACGGGGATCCGCCAACAGTTGCGCGCCGCCGACCCGTCGCTCGAGGTTTCCGACGTGGACGCCGCCACCTACGCCTCGGGGCAGTTGCTCACTCTTGCCAGTCCCTCACTGTTTGGCGAGCCTCGGCTCATCCGCGTTTCTTCAGTAGAGAAGTGCTCCGATGAGTTCATCGAAGACGTTGTCTCGTATCTGCAAGCGCCCGACGCCGACACCACGCTGGTGTTGCGCCACGGTGGCGGCGTGCGGGGCAAAAAGATTCTCGACACCGTTCGGTTGGGCGCGGGTGCCGGCGTCGAGGTGATCGTTGACGAGCTCAAGTCGGACAACGACAAGTTCGAATTTGCGGCGGCAGAGTTTGCGGCGGGCGAACGGCGCATCACCCCGGGGGCGGTGCGCGGTCTCGTGGCAGCCTTCTCGTCGAACGGCGCTGAGTTAGCCGCGGCCTGCCAACAACTGATGTCTGATACGACCGGTGATATCGACGAACGAGATGTCGACACGTACTACGGTGGCCGCGCCGAGGCCACCGCGTTTCGGGTCGCCGACATCGCAATCGCTGGCCGCCCCGGCGACGCACTCGTGTCGTTGCGGAATGCGCTGGAGTCTGGCGCCGACCCCGTTCCGTTGGTGGCTGCGTTTGCCAGCAAGCTGCGCATCATGGCGCGCGTCATGGGCGACCGGCGCTCGGCGGGAGAGTTGGCGGGCGTTATCGGTGCTGCTCCGTGGCAGATTGATCGCGCACGACGAGACCTGAGCGGGTGGAGTGAGGGCGGACTCGCCCGCGCCATTGTTGCGGTTGCTTCGGCCGATGCCAACGTCAAGGGGGCCACTCGCGATCCGGTCTACGCCCTCGAGCGCATGGTGACGGTGGTCTCCACTTACGGACTTTCGTAGTCAGGTCACCGCCCGACACGCAAAAAAGTGCCCCGCCGAAGCGGGGCACCCTCTCAATCCCTGCTTAGAGCGCGGCAGCCTGAGCGGCGATGGCCGACTTGCGGTTGGCGCCCTGGTTCTTGTGGAGAACGCCCTTGCTGACAGCCTTGTCGATCTTGCGACCAGCAACGCGCACGGCGTCGGTTGCGGCAGCCTTGTCGCCCGCGGCGATGGCGGTGCGCGCCGAACGAATGGCCGTCTTGACCTCGCTCTTCACGGCCTTATTGCGCTCGTTGGCCTTGGCGTTGGTGAGGTTGCGCTTGATTTGCGACTTGATATTTGCCACTGAAATAACCTTCGTTTTGGTCACGTCCCGCACAAGGGCGAGCGTGGATTTTGACTGTGGGGGTTGTATCCGGCGATAGAGGGGCGCCTTCTACATACCTCGCGGGTGTGGGATTCCGCGAAAGACTTGTCTTCAGGCTATCAGTAGGCGCCCGTTGTGCGAAAACCGCGATGTCAGACGTGGGAGACTTGATTGCCATGTCTCCTCGCGCCCGAACCCCGCTGACCCCCGCGTCGACGGACCCCGCAATGATTCGCAACTTCTGCATCATTGCGCACATCGA
>DBCH01000074.1:3805-5313 GCA_002292955.1 Microbacteriaceae bacterium UBA963
GCGCAGTACCTCGATCGCATGGACATTGAGCGCGAGCGCGGCATCACCATCAAGTCGCAGGCAGTTCGATTGCCCTGGGAAGTAGGCGGCAACGCCTACGCGCTGAACATGATCGACACGCCCGGTCACGTTGACTTTACCTACGAGGTATCGCGGTCGCTGGCCGCCTGCGAGGGAGCCATTCTCTTGGTGGATGCCGCTCAGGGCATCGAAGCCCAAACGCTGGCCAACCTCTACCTCGCGCTCGACAATGACCTCGCCATCATTCCTGTGCTGAACAAGATTGACCTGCCGTCAGCCGACCCCGACAAGTACGCAAAGGAACTGGCGTCGCTGATTGGCGGAAGCCCCTCCGATGTGTTGCGCGTGTCGGGCAAGACGGGCGCCGGCGTTGAGGAACTTCTCGACCGGGTCGTGGAATTGGTGCCCTCCCCTCAGGGTGACCCCACGGCACCCGCCCGCGCCATGATCTTTGACTCGGTGTACGACGCCTACCGAGGAGTGGTTACCTATGTTCGCGTGATCGACGGCAAACTGTCGCCGCGCCAAAAGATACAGATGATGTCCACGCGGGCCACTCACGAATTGCTCGAAATCGGCGTAAGCTCGCCCGAGCCCACGCCCTCCCAGGGGTTGGGAGTGGGCGAGGTGGGTTACCTCATCACCGGCGTGAAGGACGTTCGACAGTCCAAGGTCGGTGACACGGTAACCGACCATGCCAAGCCGGCGACCACCGCGCTTGACGGGTATACCGACCCCAAGCCCATGGTTTTCTCCGGGCTGTATCCCATCGACGGCAGCGACTATCCCAACCTGCGCGAGGCACTCGACAAGCTCAAGCTCTCCGATGCGTCGCTCAACTACGAACCAGAAACGTCGGTGGCGCTGGGGTTTGGGTTCCGGTGCGGTTTTCTCGGTCTCCTTCACCTCGAGATCATCACTGAGCGGCTTGAGCGTGAATTTGGCCTCGACCTGATCGCCACGGCACCCAGCGTGCCCTACGCGGTGACCACCGACGACGGAAAGTTCATCGAGGTCACCAACCCCAGCGAGTACCCCACGGGCAAAATCAAGAGCGTGTCTGAGCCCGTTGTGAAGGTGGCCATCCTGGCCCCCAAGGACTACGTGGGCACCATCATGGAGCTGTGCCAGTCGCGCCGAGGAATCCTGTTGGGAATGGAATACCTGGGCGAAGACCGCGTCGAGATTCGGTACACCATGCCCTTGGGCGAGATCGTGTTCGATTTCTTCGATCACCTCAAGTCGCGCACACAGGGTTACGCCTCTCTCGACTACGAACCGTGCGGCGACCAAGAGGCCGACCTCGTCAAGGTCGACATCCTGCTCCAGGGTGAGCAGGTGGATGCGTTCAGCGCAATCGTGCACAAGGAGAAGGCCTACGCCTACGGCGTGCTCATGACCGAGCGACTCAAGAAGCTCATTCCGCGGCAGCAGTTTGAGGTGCCCATCCAGGCAGCTATCGGTGCGCGAATCATTGCCCGTGAATC
>DBCH01000074.1:5379-7029 GCA_002292955.1 Microbacteriaceae bacterium UBA963
AAGCGCAAGTTGCTCGAAAAGCAAAAAGAGGGCAAGAAGCGCATGAAGATGGTGGGTCGGGTTGAAGTGCCCCAAGAGGCATTTATTGCCGCCCTGCAGGGCAACGAAGAGGTCAAGAAAAAGTAACCATGCGACGCCGAGCGACGTTTAGGGATGAGGCCGTGTCATACGCCGCGGTGGGGGCAACTGCCGCGCCAGATGTCTTGGCTTACCCGCCACGCGGCTTTAGAGCATCGGCGACGTCGTGGCACATCGGCAGTGGCGAACAGCGCTTTGAGTGGTGTGAGGAGAACCTCCTGTCGTGGCGCATGATCGATGCGGCAGGATTTCGCCTCGAACACGTCGAGCACTCAACCGAGGGGGGCTACGCCGGGGCCGGCGCCACTGCCTTTCACACCAACACGACAACGGGTGAAGCCGTCTACGCTGCGGATGGCCGAGGCTTTATCACGCCCGGCGACGTCGTCACTCTGCTGTGGGGTCGCACGGGTAAGCGACGCGAGCGCCATTTTCGGGTGGTCGCCGTGACGCGCGAACTCAATGTTGTCTCCGTTTCGCTGGGCACGCTCGACAGGGAGCCCTTTGTGGGTGAGTTCCTGATCGGCATCGAATATCGCGACGACGACACCGTGTGGTCGCGGGTTATTCAGGTTGTTGCTCCCGGCTCGTCGCGAATGTCACGCCTGCTGTTCCCCCTCGTTCTCCTTGTCCTTACTCGCGTTCGCGGTCGAATCGCTAGAGGGCTCAACCCGGCACGCGTGGCTCATGCCCGCGAAGCGGTGGCCGAAGAAGACGCTGAGATCCGTGATGCCGAATCTGGTGACTCGGCCCCGCCGAGCAATCCCGATGCATCGGCACACTAGTGGTCGGCGCGCTTCCCTCGGGTTTGACACCCGCACCGGACGGTAGCCTGCCGCCGGGAATCACGCCGAGCCCCGAGACGCCCTTTTCGGCTTACGTGCACGTTCCGTACTGTCGCGTGCGGTGTGGCTACTGCGACTTCAACACGTATACGAGTGATGAACTGCGCGGCTCTCGGCGCGAGTCCTACGTTGACGTGGTGAGCCGCGAAATCGAACTGGCTGCGCGCGTGATGTCTGCAGCCGGCGAGGGCCGAGCGCTGGACACGGTTTTTTTCGGCGGCGGAACGCCCACGCTGCTGCCCGCTCGAGACCTGGTGGCTGTGCGCTCACGATTGCACGAGACATTTGGGATCGCGCCTGACGCCGAGGTCACCACCGAGGCAAACCCTGATTCCGTGGACTCCGAATACTTCGATCAACTGGTAGCCGGCGGCTTCACCCGGGTGAGTTTTGGCGTGCAGTCGGTGGTGCCACACGTGCTCGCCACGCTGGATCGCACGCACGATCCGGAGCGGGTGGGGTACGTCATTGAGCAAGCACGTTCCGCCGGACTCGACGTGAGTATCGATCTGATCTATGGCACCCCGGGGGAGTCACTGGCCGATTGGCGCCACTCCCTCGATTCTGCGGTGGGCTGGGGCGTCGATCACGTCTCGGCCTACGCGCTCATCATTGAGGAAGGCACTGCTCTCGAGCGCCGTATTCGCCGGGGAGAGGTGTCGGCCATCGATGATGACCTGCACGCGGATATGTACGAGATGACGGACGAGGTTTTTTCGGCGGCCGG
>DBCH01000074.1:7088-29429 GCA_002292955.1 Microbacteriaceae bacterium UBA963
CACAATCTTGCCTACTGGCGAAATCACGATTGGTGGGGTTTTGGGCCGGGAGCTCACTCCCACGTCGCCGGCGCCCGGTGGTGGAACGTCAAGCACCCGGCGGAATATGAGCGGCTTCTCAACTTAGGGCTGAGTCCCGCTGCGGGGTACGAGGTGCCGACGCTCGCCGAGCGCGAGCTCGAGCGTCTCATGCTGGGGTTGAGGGTGAGTGACGGCGTGGCTGCGGGCCCCGTTGACCCCGCCGTGATGACCGCGATGGTGACCGAAGGCTTGCTGAACGACAAAGCCTCCCAAGCCGGTCAACTTGTGTTGACGCGAGCCGGACGGCTTCGTGCCGATGAAGTAGTTCGTCGCCTCGCCCGAGAGGGCTAGCGAACGACCACCCTACTTAACGAACGGAATGGAGAGCGGGTACTTGTAGTTCTCGCCGTTCCGGGTCTTGACAAAAGCCAAGATGCAGAAGATCAGAATAAGAACGCCGATGACGAGGAACAAAATTGAGAGGATTCCGAAGGTGACGGCCGACAGGATTGACGCCGCAATGAAGGCAATAATCGTGGTCAGGTGGAAGTTGAGAGCGCTCTTGAGATTAGTGTCGAGAAACTTGCTGCGGTCCTTGTAAATCAACCAGAAGATGAGGGGCGAGATAAATCCAATCAGGATGCCCAGAATGTTGCCGAGTGAGGTGAAGTTCTGTTCTTCGACCTTGGAGAGCTTGGGTTGTGCGTTTGACATTCCATACCTTTCGAGAGGTGGGGTGGGTGACGGCACCCAAGTTAGTCCTTTTTCACGGGCGAGGCAAGCAATAACTTCCCTCCGCGCAACCCGGTAATATTGGCACTCAGGCGCAATGAGTGCCAGTGGCACTCCACAACGAAGCGAAGGCGGGTGAGTCGGCATGGTTTCTCCACGCGGGCTGGACGTCTTGCGCGTCATTGTTCAGGATTACGTGTCGTCGCGCGAACCCGTGGGTTCTAAATCGATTGCCGACCGTCATTCCTTCGGCGTATCGGCGGCCACCATCCGCAACGATATGTCCCTGCTCGAAGACGAACTGCTCATCACCGCCCCGCACACGTCGAGCGGACGCATCCCCACCGATAGGGGATACCGCGTCTTTGTCGACAACCTCTCCGACGTCAAGACACTCAGTGGTGCGCAACGCCTCGCGATCGAGCGCGTGCTCAACGAATCCGACGACATCGATGCCCTCCTCGCGCACACCGTGCGACTCCTTGCGCAACTCACCAATCAGGTGGCCGTGGTGGAGTATCCCTCGCTCAGCGGGGCACGCGTCAAGCACGTGGAACTGGTTGCCATGGGCAACTCGCGACTCATGAGCGTGCTGATTACCGACAGCGGTCGGGTGGAGCAGCGCACGGTAGAAACCGAGCGCGATCTCTCGGAGGAGGAGATTACCCAACTCCGATCCCGCATCAATACGGCTGTGGCCGGGCGGCAACTGAGCGAGATTGCTGACGCGCTGGCCGCGGCTCCCCAAGTTGCCCCGGACCTCTCCGAGGCGTCGGCACGCGTGGTCACCGCCCTGGCCGAACAGGTGGCGGCAAACCGGCAACAGCGCCTGGTGATGGCAGGAGCCGGCAATCTGGTGCGTACGGAGAACGACTTTCATGGCAGCATCTACCCGCTCCTCGACGCCATCGAGGAACAGGTCACCGTGCTCAAACTCCTCACCGAAATGGGTCACGAGGCTTCAGAGGTCGCCGTCAGCATTGGCGCCGAGCACGAGTCGCAGGACTTCCGTGAGGCCAGCCTGGTGGCAGGCGGATACACCAGCTCTGGCGAGGTGTCTCGAGTGGGTGTGATTGGGCCCACCCGCATGGACTATTCCGGAAACATGGCGGCGGTTCGCGCGGTGGCCAGTTACCTGTCGCGCATCCTCGACGCATAATCCGGCCGAAGCTCGACGACACAGAAAAGAATCTCGGTGGCAGATCACTACGAAGTATTGGGCGTCTCACGCGACGCCTCGAGCGACGACATCAAGAAGGCCTATCGGCGCCTGGCGCGGCAACTTCACCCCGACGTTAACCCCGATGAGGATGCCCAGGAGCGCTTCAAACTGGTGACGCACGCCTACGAGGTCCTGAGTGACCCGGTATCACGCGACAACTACGACCGTGGCGGTGATAGCGGCGGCTTCGGTGGCGGCGGTGCAGGATTCGCTGACTTTGGCGACATTTTCTCGACTTTTTTTGGCGGCGGCGGGCAATCGTCGCGTGGTCCTCGGTCACGAAGTGAGCGCGGGCAAGATGCCCTGTTGCGTGTCGAGGTTGATTTGGCCGACGTCATCGCGGGCGTCGAGCGGGAGATTGAGTTCGATACTGCTGCGCTGTGCGAAACCTGTGGTGGATCCTGCTGTCAGCCGGGTACGTCGCCCGTCACGTGCGACATCTGCGGCGGTGGCGGCACGATCAGCCGCACGGTGCGATCCCTACTCGGCAACGTGATGACTCAATCGCCCTGCGGATCGTGTCGCGGATTTGGCACCATTATCGCCACGCCCTGCACGTCGTGCCAGGGTCTCGGCCGGGTGCGCGCGCGCCGCACGGTTACCCTCGACGTGCCTTCCGGTGTCGACACGGGTGTGCGCCTGCACCTGCCAGGAAGCGGCGAGGTCGGGCCCGCCGGCGGGCCACACGGCGACCTCTACATTGAGATCTCGGTGCGACACAACGAGAAGTTCAGCCGACTCAAAGACGATCTTTTGTGCACGGTAGACATCTCCATGACAGATGCCGTGCTGGGTACAACCTTTTCGTTCGACGCTCTCGACGGTCCTGTCTCTCTGGAGATAAAGCCCGGAGCGCAGAGCGCCGACGTGCTGGTGGTCAAGGATCGTGGCATTGGCCGACTTCGTGGCAACGGACGTGGCGACCTCCGCGTTGGACTCCATGTGCTCACCCCCACAAAGCTCTCGTCCAAAGAGAAGCAGATGATTGCAGCGTTCGCCGAGGCGCGCAAACCACAGCCTCCGGTATTGGCGTCGTTCCAACAGGGACTGTTCGCCAAACTTCGAGACCGATTCCTGTAGAGCAGCATCGACACACTCATGGCGCACTTCTTTATCGATGAAACGCTGACGGTGCTCACAGCGGGCGACGTTGTGACCGTGAGTGGGGCGGAGGGTCGTCACGCGGCGACAGTTTCGCGATTGCGCGCCGGCGAGCTGGTGAGCTTGGGTAACGGCCGTGGACTCATGGCCTCTGTTCTCGTGAGCGACGTCGCTAAAGATGCCGTGGTCTTCGAGGTCACCAGCGTGCGCGAGGAGAGTGAGCCGCGGCACACCTTCGTGTTGGCACAGGCGCTGGCCAAGTCCGATCGGGATGAGCGGGCGGTTGAGGCCGCGGTCGAACTGGGCGTCGACGCCATCATTCCGTTCGCGGCGGCACGCAGCGTGAGTCGCTGGGATGCCGCCAAAGAAACCAAGGGTCGTGCCCGCTGGCAGTCAATTGCTCGCGAGGCATCAAAGCAGTCGCTCCGGGCGTGGGTTCCGGAAGTGCGCACGATGGCAACGACCATCGATCTCATTGCTCTTCCCGACACGCGGCTCGTCGTATTGGATGCGTCCGGAGTCTCTCCACACGACGTGGACTGGGCCGCGACGCCGGGAGAAGCGACGCATCAGACGGTGTTCGTCGTCGGGCCCGAGGGCGGCTTCAGCTCCGAAGAGCGTGACGCCTTCATAGGCGCCCGGGCCACCATAGTTCGACTCGGCGACAACGTGCTGCGCACGTCAACCGCCGGTCCCGTCGCGCTGGGTATTGCCTCCACGCTGTCCGGCCGCTGGACCTAGACCTACGATAGAAGAATGAGCGAACCCAGTATCTTCAGTCGAATCATCGCGGGAGAAATCCCGGCAACGGTGGTCTGGCAGAACGAGCGACTCATCGCCATTGAGGACATCGCACCGCAGGCTCCCGTCCACTTGCTCGTGATTCCCAAAACTGAGGACTACTCAAACGTGACCGAACTTGCCGCGGGCAACCCGGGGCTGTTGGCCGAGATGGTCGCCGTGGCGGCCACACTGGCCGCCGAACATGCCAACGGCGAGTATCGACTGGTGTTCAACTCTGGTCAGAGCGCGGGGCAGACGGTATTCCACGTGCACGCTCACGTCCTCGCCGGGGGCCTTTCGGAGGGTGCGCTTGCCTAGCTCGGTGACGCCTCAAACCGTCACGATCACCGGCATCGAGATGGTGCGCCTCCTCGGCACTCAGGATCGCCTGATGACCCGCCTTCAGCGCGAGTATCCGAGGGTCTCGGTCCACGTTCGCGGAAACGAGATCACCCTGACCTCCGACGCGACGAGCGCGGGCGACGCTGAGGTTGAGCGCGCACAGCTCTTGATTGCCGAGCTTGTGCAAATGGTACGGGACGGAATCGACCTCACCGAGGGTGACGTCACGCGTGGTGCAAACCGATCTCCGACAGAAAAGGTAGGAATCGGCGAAGTGATCCTGTCCTCGCGCGGCAAGACGATTCGCGCCAAGACTGCGGGACAACAACGCTACGTTCAGGCAATTCGCGAGAACACGATTGTCTTTGGCATCGGCCCAGCGGGAACGGGGAAGACCTACCTGGCCATGGCTATGGCGGTAGCTGCGCTGCAGCGCAAGGAGGTCAACCGCATCATCTTGACCCGGCCGGCCGTCGAGGCGGGGGAGCGCCTGGGTTTCTTGCCCGGCACGCTCACCGACAAGATTGACCCGTATCTCCGCCCCCTCTTCGACGCGCTGAACGAGATGCTTGATCCGGAACTCGTGGCCAAACTGATGAGCGTGGGCACGATTGAGGTGGCACCTCTGGCCTACATGCGTGGCCGCACACTCAACGATTCGTTCATCATTCTCGACGAGGCTCAAAACACGAGCCCCGAGCAAATGAAAATGTTCTTGACGCGCCTCGGTTTTTCCTCGCAGATGGTGGTCACCGGTGACATCACGCAGATTGACCTGCCCACGCCATCGAGCGGTCTGCGCACGGTGACGCAGGTTCTCGACGACATTCCCGACATTCACTTTGCTTATCTGGGCTCGGAAGATGTCGTGCGTCACTCTCTCGTGGGCAAAATTGTCGACGCCTACACCGTGTACGAAGAGCGCGCAGTGATCAAGCGGGAGCGAAATAAGCGATGAGCATTGAGATCAATAACGAAACGTCCTACGAGGTCGACGAGACCGTGCTGCACCGCATGGCGACCTACGCACTCGACGCAATGCGGGTTCACCCCGACGCCGAACTGAACATCCTGCTCTACGGCGTTGGCCCCATGGAGGAGCTGCACTTGCGCTGGCTGGACGAGCCGGGCCCCACGGATGTTTTGAGCTTCCCCATGGACCAACTCCGACCCGGTAACGACGATTTCGTCACACCCGCGGGCCTCCTGGGTGATGTTGTGCTGTGCCCGGAGGTGGCTGAAGCCCAAGCCCAGACGGCGGGGCACTCGCTGCAGGACGAGTTGAACATGCTCCTGACTCACGGCATGTTGCACCTGCTGGGGTTTGATCACGCCGAGCCGGCGGAGGAAAAAGAAATGTTTGGCATTCAGCGTGACATCTTGGTCGGTTTTGCCTTGGCCGAGCGCAAGCGAGATTCGTAGCATGAACATCCTCATCGCAGTGGCGGCGAGCATTCTTCTGATGGCCTTTGCCGGCTTGATGGCAGCTACAGAGTCTGCGCTCAGCGTGATGTCGGTTGATGATGTGCGCGCTTTAGCCAAGCTGCACCGTTCACGCCGAGCACTCGAGGCAATCGCCAACCAGCCTGCGGCTCATCGTAACGTCGTCATGTTTGCACGCATCGCGTCGGAGACGGTCGTGGCCGTTGTGGTGACCGCGGCTCTCCTCACGAGCGGCCTTCCCCTGTGGGCAGGACTGCTCATCTCAATTGCCATCATGACAACGGCCTCGTTTGTTCTCGCGGGGTCCAGCCCGCGCAGCGTGGGACGGGTCCGTCCTGAGGGCATCGTTGCCTTCGCCGCTCCTGTCGTGCACATTCTGCGCATCGTGCTGGGACCGCTCGCCAACCTTCTTGTCGCGCTCGGCGACCGGGTAACACCCGGGCGTCCGGGAACCAGCGCGTTTGCCAGTGAGGAACAGCTGCTAAGTATGGTCGATGAGGCCACCCGTCACGATGTGCTGGAGAAAGACGAGCGTGAGCTTATTCACTCGATTTTTGAGTGGGGCGATACCCACGTGCGCGAGGTGATGGTTCCGCGCATCGACATGGTCACGGTTGAGGCTGACACGTCACTCGCTGATGCGGGTGCTCTCTTTCTGAGCAGTGGGCTCTCGCGCATACCGGTTATTGGCGATGACACGGATGACATTGTGGGTGTGCTCTACCTGCGCGATGTGGCCCGCATCTCTCTCGACAAGAAGTCGGCTCCCCGGGGGGCGTCCGTGCGTTCGCTTGCGCACGACGCGGTCTTTCTCCCGGAGCTCAAGAAGGCCGATGATGCCCTGCGCGACATGCAGGCAAGTTCAACTCACCTCGCGTTTGTGGTGGATGAGCACGGCGGCATTGCCGGTCTCGTGACGCTCGAAGACCTTCTCGAAGAGTTGGTGGGTGAGATCCGCGACGAATTTGATCGCGGCGCCCCCGAAGCCACCGCGCTGGCCGACGGGCGATATCGTGTTGCCGCGCGCATGCACATCGAGGACCTTGGCGAACTTTTTGGGCTTGATCTCGACGACGACGAGGTCGACTCCGTCGGCGGATTGCTGGCGAAAGAGCTTGATCGGGTTCCCGAAGTGGGCGACCACGTGGTGGTGAGTGGTCTGCACCTCGAGGCCGATCGCGTTGAGGCCCGCCGGGGTCGCGTGACGAACATTCTCGTTTGGCCGGATCAAGAATTGCTCGATGCCCAACGCGCCTTTGGCGGCGACGAATGAGACCGTCAAAGAGCGCCAAGCGCGAGGCCGAGCGCCCGGTCTTTCGCTCCGGTTTCGTCTCGTTCATCGGCCGTCCCAACGTGGGAAAGTCAACGCTCATGAACGCCCTCGTTGGCGAGAAAGTGGCCATCACCTCGGCGAAGCCCCAGACCACCCGACACACGATTCGGGGCATGGTGAACCACGACGACGGCCAGCTCATCATTGTTGATACGCCGGGCATCCACCGCCCGCGCACGCTTCTCGGAGAACGCCTCAACGCTCTCGCTAAGTCAACGCTGGGTGACGTCGACGTGATTGGCATGTGTTTTCCCGCCGATGAACCGGTGGGCAAGGGGGATCGATTCATCTCCGAACAGCTCGAGATGTATCCGCGCGCGAAAAAGATTGCCATCGTGACCAAAACGGATGCCGCCTCGCGGGAGAAGACCGCCGCCCGACTTCTCGAGGTTTCGCAATTGCGTGACTGGACCGAAATCATTCCGGTTTCGGCGATCACTGAAGGGCACATGACCGAGTTCGCCTCGACGCTTATCGCGCTTCTTCCCGAGGGGCATGCGCTCTACGATGTGGCCACCACCACCGACGACGACACCGAGAAGCGAATCTCCGAGCTCATCCGCGAATCCCTACTCGAGACAGTGCAGGACGAACTTCCGCACTCGCTGGCGGTCACCATTGACGAAATGGTGGAGCGTGAAGACAAGGATCTGCTCGAGATTTACGCGAACATTTTTGTCGAGCGAGACAGTCAGAAGTCCATCATTATCGGTCACGGGGGGTCACGCCTCAAAGAGACGGGCGCCATCTCTCGCCGAGAGATAGAGGCGTTGCTCGGCCGACACGTTTTCTTGAGTATCCGCATCAAGGTGGCCAAGGACTGGCAGCGCGACCCCAAGAAACTCGAGCGCCTGGGCTTTTAGCCGACAGGGCTGGCAGCCTCACATTTCCGGTTCAGCCAGTGCCAGACCGTGACGGAACGCCGCGGCGGTGTTAGCCTAGAGACGTGCGTTTTGGTTTCCTTCTTCTTAGTCGCCGCGACGAGGCATCTCAGTAGCCTCCCTCGTCGCGGAGTTCGCGCTAGGCGACCACCTTTGACGCCAGGAGAGACTTATGAAGAACAACCAGACCCCCAGCCAGATGCCGGTGCACAAGTACCGGCCGTACCACGAGTCCCTCGGGATTGATCTCACCGATCGCACGTGGCCCGCAAAGCGCATTGAGAAGGCACCGCGCTGGTGCGCGGTCGACCTGCGCGATGGCAACCAGGCCCTCATCGACCCGATGAGCCCCGAGCGCAAGCGAATTATGTTCGACCTACTCGTGCGCATGGGTTACAAAGAGATCGAAGTGGGTTTTCCGTCGGCAAGCCAGACCGACTTCGACTTTGTTCGTGAGCTGATTGAGTCCAACGCCATTCCCGACGACGTCACTATTCAGGTGTTGACGCAGTCGCGCGACCACTTGATTGAGCGCACCTACGAATCAATCCGGGGCGCCAAGCAGGCAGTAGTTCACCTCTACAACTCCACGAGCATCCTGCAGCGCGACGTTGTTTTTCGCGAGGACAAGCAGGGCATCATCGACATCGCACTGCACGGCGCGCGACTGTGTCGCGAATTCGAAAAAATCGTTCCCGAGACGACCGTGTACTACGAATACTCACCCGAGAGCTTTACCGGGACCGAGCTCGAGTTCGCGGCGGATATCTGCAATCAGGTCATTGCGGTGTTTGAGCCCACACCCGATCGCAAGGTGATTATCAATCTTCCGGCAACGGTTGAAATGGCCACGCCTAACGTCTACGCCGACTCAATTGAGTGGATGTGCCGCCACTTGGACAACCGCGAGAACGTGATTGTTTCGCTTCATCCGCACAACGACCGTGGCACGGCTGTGGCCGCGTCCGAGCTGGGATACATGGCGGGCGCCGACCGCATCGAGGGATGCCTCTTTGGCAACGGGGAGCGCACCGGAAACGTCGACCTCGTCGCGCTGGGAATCAACCTCTTTACCCAGGGCATCGACCCGCAGATTGACTTCAGTAACCTCGACGAAATTCGTCGCACCGCCGAGTACTGCAACCAGCTGAAGGTTCACGAGCGCAGCCCCTGGGCGGGCGACCTGGTTTACACGGCCTTTAGTGGCTCGCATCAGGACGCGATCAAAAAGGGCTTCGAGGCTATGGAGGCGGATGCTGCATCGCGCGGCGTACACGTGGACGAGCTCGAGTGGGCCGTGCCGTATCTGCCCATCGACCCGCGAGACCTCGGACGCACCTACGAAGCCGTGATTCGAGTCAACTCACAGTCGGGTAAGGGAGGCGTGGCTTACCTTCTGAAGAAGGACCATGCTCTCGACCTACCGCGTCGCTTGCAGATCGAGTTTTCGGGCGTCGTTCAGGCGCGGACCGACGCCGAGGGTGGCGAGGTCACGAGCGACGAACTCTGGCAGATTTTTCAGGATGAATATCTGCCATCGGCCAACCCTGAGAACAAGTGGGGTCGCTTCGAGCTCACCGGAAGTAAGACGGAGAGCGATTTTTCGGGCACCGTCAAACTGAGCGTCAAGCTTCGCGACGGTGATGAGGTCTCCATTCGCGACACCGAGGGCAACGGCCCCATCGATGCGTTCCTCAAGACGATGGACAAACTGGGCATTCGGGTGGAACTCTTCGATTACGTCGAACACACACTGTCTGCCGGCGGAGACGCCCAGGCCGCGGCGTACGTGGAACTCAACGTCAACGGTCGTCGGCTCTGGGGTATCGGCATTGACTCCGATATCTCAACAGCATCTCTCAAGGCGGTCGTCTCGGGTATTAACCGAGCCGTGCGCCTCGAACAAGGAGCCAGCGTTACGGTTTAGCGGCCTCTCTGGCCTCTCGAGACGGGCCAAAGCGGCGAACGCCGACCACGACGACGGCGGCCAGACCCACGCCAACGGTGATGAAGGTCACCATGGCGCTTCCGGCGCTGAAGCCCACGGTCGAGCCGTAGATGAGACTGAAGAGACCGCCCAAGAGAAGTCCATTTGTGAGCGTGAGATTACGCTTCTCGAGGAACATACTGGCGAGCATGATGATGACGGCGACCGCCGTGACCACAATTGACACGATTTGGTAGCGAACGCTGACGGCTTCGTCGTAGGCCGTTTGCGCGGCTTGCAGCGCGGCTTCTTGATCCGTGGTCATGTTCTCTTGCCACATAATGTCGGGGTAGACAGGAGACGGGTAAAACGCTTCAATTCCTAATCCGACGAACAAAGCCACCATGACGCCGATGAAGAGGGTGAAGATAATCTTGAGCACCTTGTTTTCCATGACTTCAGGTTAGCTCTTTGTCTCGAAACACAACACGGGTGTTCGACGTGGCAAGTGCTGAAGTATTGTTCCGAGTCTTGTGCATGAACGGGGCGGACGAGATAACGAATGCCGAGTTGTAGGTGCCGTTTGCCACAAACACCTTCGTGCCATCCGATCGGTACACGACCGAGTGCGCTCTGATTACGGGAGCTGAGTCGATCTGGGTGCCAATTCCGCCAATACCAGCCTTCGCCGGCAGCAGTTTTCTTCGCCTTGACGGTCGTTAATGGCCACTACTTGCGTAGGTCGTCGAAGCCATTTAGTTTCTCCATATGTTGGGCCCCGCGGCGGAATGAGTAGACCACTTGTGTGTCGGCGTAGTTCACGTGTTCGTCTTGATTGAACTCTTTGGTGACGATTTCGTATAGGCGCTCGGTTGATTCACACACGATGTGGATGAGCAAATCGGTGGGCCCTCCAAGCACAAAAATGGACATTGTGTTGGCTTTGCTGGCAAAACGCTTCATGTGATCTGCCAGGTCGGCTCGTGAATGTGGCTTCAGCCTGATTGAAACCAGGGCGTGCACATTGAATCCCAACTTCGTCATGTCGATTTCAGCATGGCTCGATTCCCAGATGCCAATATCCCGGAGTCTCCGGAGTCGGTTATGGATTGTGGCCTCCGAGACACCAAATCGCTTCGCTAAGTCTGTACTACTCACGCGAGCGTTGCGTGTTAGCTCCCAAAGAACCTTTTCGTCCAAATCGTCCACTGCTGATTCGTTTATTCCAGATTTCATTCTTGGACTCTTTCTGAAGAAATTATTTTTTTGCCCAGATTTTATGAAGATATTTAAATTTATCTTGATTTTGACTACGTTTTCCCTACTATCAACTCTACTAGCTTCCAATTGATCAAAGGAGATCCTCGTGTCAAATTCATCCAAGACTTACGAGCCCGAAGATTCGGGCATTCACGGTCCAGTTACAGCGCCACAATTGCCTGGCAACAAAGTTGGAGTATCTGGCATTGTTTTCATGGTGGTCGCGGGTGCGGCGCCTCTCGCTGTTGTGGGTGGCATCGTGCCCATTATCCTGGCCACAAGCGGATCCGTTGCGTCGCCCGTCTTCTTCATCATTTGCGCCGTAATTCTTGTACTCTTCTCGGTGGGTTTCTCGGCGATGAGCAAATTCGTACCAAACGCCGGCGCCTTTTATTCGTACATTCAAACCGGCTTTGGGCGAGTCTTGGGCTCCGGTTCCGCAATCCTCGCCGTGTGGTCGTACCTCCTCTTGCTTGTGGCGACCTTTTTCTATACCGGCGGCCTCATCGCTGACACAATCGCGCGTTACTTCGGAACAAGTGTGTTGCCCTGGTGGGGATGGTCCCTGCTCCTCGCCGTTGTCATTGGCATCTTGGGATACCGAAACATCTCCCTGAGCGCGAAGGTTTTGGGAGTCTTGCTCATAGCTGAGACGCTTGCAGTCGTGGTCCTTGATGTGGCAATTCTTGTACAAGGCGGTGAAGACGGCCTAAGCTTGGTGCCCCTCAACATTGGCCTCATCGGAGAGGGCGGAGCGCCTGGACTTGGTATCTTGTTCGCGTTCCTTGGATTCATTGGGTTCGAAGCCACTGCAGTGTTCCGCAGCGAGGCTAA
Source organism: Microbacteriaceae bacterium UBA963 (assembly GCA_002292955.1). Lineage (GTDB taxonomy): Bacteria > Actinomycetota > Actinomycetes > Actinomycetales > Microbacteriaceae > UBA963. Next base: position 18,968 of record DBCH01000074.1, read on the forward strand.
AGATCCGGAACGCACAATACCTCGGGCCACTTACCTCGCAGTAATTGGCATTGGAGTCTTGTATGCGGTGTCAGCGTACGCCGTTGTCGAAGGAGTAGGTGCCTCAAATGCCGTGGGAATCGCAACTGAGGACCCAACAGGTATGGTCGCTTCATTGGCAAGTATTTACGTTCATCCCATCTTAAACGACGTCATTGCTGTCCTCCTTGTGACTAGCTTCGTTGCCTGTTCTCTGACCTTTCACAATGTGCTCACCCGCTACTTCTTCACGCTTGGGGGAACCGGTTTGCTTCCGCGTAAGCTCGCGATCATTAATGTCCGCACGGAGGCGCCCTCGCGAGCTTCCGTTGTGCTCAGCATTCTCGTTGGCGTCTGCATGGTCGCTGGCATTGTTTCTCAACTTGACCCGGTCCTTGAGCTTTACACCTGGTTCTCCGGTGCTTCGATTCTCGGACTCGTTGCGCTGATGACCTTGACTTCGGTAGCAGTTATTGCATTCTTCAGGCGCAATAAAGGTCTCGAACGGAATGCCTGGAAGACAATCGTTGCTCCAATCCTGGCGACCATCGGGCTCGCGGGAATCTTGTGGCTGATCATTTCAAACTTCGGGATCATGGTGGGCGGCGATGTTGTTGCGGTTGTCTTTGTTATCGTGATGGCTGCGTCACTGGTTGTCGGCATCATTATCGCGCTGGTTATTCGCAAGTCGAACCCTTCGGCCTGGCAGCGACTTGACAATGTCACCGTTCACTCCGATAAGGCCTCGCAGAAAAGTACAAAGTAATGGCGACCGCGGTTTATGACGTCGCGATAGTTGGTGGCGGAATCTCTGGAATGGCCGCTGCAGACAGGCTTGTGGCTGCAGGAAGGTCTGTCGTGGTGCTTGAAGCAAACAATCGAATCGGCGGGAGGACCTGGTCGAGCACTGACGAACCAGGTGGCCCCGTCGACTTCGGCGGAATGTATATCGGAGAGACCCACAGCCACCTACTCGAGCTCGGTCGCAGCCTTGGACTCGAGACGACGAGTGCTGTTGCTCAGGGCACAGACGTTTATCTGGTGGGAGGCGAGAGAATTTTGGCCCCGGATGGAGTTTTTCCCCTCCAAGTCGAGTATGCCGAGGAATTCAGATCTTCGTTCAAGAGACTAGACGAGGTCGCTAGGGCAGTTGGATGGCGCGAGCCCTGGGCTTCTCCCGATTCTGAGCATCTTGACTCGATTACTGTGGCGGAATGGATCGAATCGAATGTTACTCATGCGTCGGTCAAGCTACTGCATCATCATGCGGTCAATTCCGTTCTCGGAGCAAGCGCATCTGAGGTGTCCATGCTCTATTGGGCCTATTACATCGACCAGTGCGAGGGAATTGAATCGCTCCTTGCTGCGCGTGGCGGAGCCCAAAATGAATGGTGGGTAGGTGGCACAGCCCAAATAAGCGAATTGATCGCTGCAAAACTGGGATCAGGTGTACGGACCGACTTCCCCGTTAGTTCGATTGACACATCGAAAGGTGTGGTAATCCTCAAATCCGACAGCAACGAAGAAGTTCGAGCCACCGAGGTAATCATTGCAATGTCGCCCGCGAATGCCCATCGCATCAGGTTTTCGCCGCAACTCCCGGAGCCCCGGGCGCAATTGCAGATGAGGTCGCCCATGGCGCGCATGGTGAAAATTGTGTTGCGCTTCGAGAAGGCGTTCTGGCGCACAAATGGCTTGTCTGGAGTGATCATGAATTCTGATGAACATGCTCTGCTGATGTTCCCCGGTACTAAGCCCACGGACTCAGCCGAAACTCTCATCGCCTTCATCGGCGGTGAGTATCGTGACGAGTGGGCGAAACCGAATCCCGAAACTCGCAAGGCAAACATCTTGGCTTTCCTTGAGCGCGCCTTCGACGCAAAGCCCGGCCCCTTGGTTTACTACAGCGAGACTGATTGGACCCTTCAACCCTGGGCACAGGGCGGGCCCGTGACTTTCATGCCCCCCGGAGTAATGAGTCAAGCCGGCGCTTCACTTCGAGACCCGATTGGCCCTATTCACTTTGCCGGTACGGAGGCTTCCCACATGTGGTCAGGTTACCTCGAGGGTGGCGTTCGGGCCGGCCAGTCCGCGGCTGAAGCAGTACTCAAGGCATCATGAGTTCGCCGGCGCTAGACCCCGTTGTTCCCGAAGAGATGGTCGCTACCACTGACCTCTTGCACTTTTCCCCCGGTCGGTGGGCGGGAAATCTTTTGCTCATCTCGGGTCAGACGGGAGTCGATGAGGATGGCAATGTCCCCAAAGACATCGTCGACGAAGCAGTATTGGCATTCGAACGCCTCCGACGAGTTCTCGAGACCGCCGGGTTGACCACCATGGATATCGTGAGTATGACCTCGCACCATGTGTGCGACGTGACTACTCTTCAAACTTGGTTCGCGCCCGTGCGCGACGCATACCTAAAGTCTCCCTGGCCCACGTGGACAGCCGTTGGGGTTGCGTCGTTGGCGGATGCGAATGCTCGAATCGAAATCAGCGCCGTGGCGTGTCCTCCAAAAAACCTTGGCGGTTAGTAATCAGTGGAACCAAAGATTGCAATCGTTACCGGAGGATCAAGTGGCATTGGTGCGGCCAGCGCCAAGATACTGAGCGATCGCGGGTACCTGGTCACAATCGTTGGTCGAGATCGCAGCCGTCTCGAGCATGTTTCGGCAAAATTGCCGGGCTCCGACTGGATAGCTGGAGATCTGGCGAATCCCGAGGTGAATAACGACGTCGTCCGCGAAGTAGCAAATCGCAGGGGGAGACTTGATCTCCTCGTGAACTCTGCAGGCACACTCGGACCCACCATTTCTTTCGAGGAGCTGTCCATTGACGACTGGTCGAGTGTTTTTTCGACAAACCTTTGGGGGCCTATCGCCGCAACACAGGCAGCCGTGCCCTATCTGAAAGCGTCACGGGGATCCATCGTGAGTGTTTCATCGGTGAATGCCATCGTTGCTGAGCCGAACCTCGCGCCATATGGCGCGAGCAAGGCGGCTCTCGCCAGTTTCACAAAATTTGCGGCGGCAGATCTCGCCAGGTATGGAATTCGGGTCAACTGCGTTCTCCCTGGATGGGTTCGAACACCATTCATCGCAGAAGAACTAGAGGTGGCGGGTATCGCCGGAAACGAGATTTCAACAAATTTGATGGGCCGAATGGCAGAGCCTGAAGAGATAGGCAAAGTGGTTGCATTTCTCGCTTCTGAAGATGCAAGTTTCATGACGGGAGAGTGTGTGGTCGTTGATGGGGGTCACATCGTGTTTTCGAGAGACTTTGGCCCTAAGGCGTTATAGGCCACCCCAGACGTGACGTGATCCACGGCAACGCAGGTGTATGCCAGTAAAGGCTCGATTCAGGCACGCAATGGTCCCAAGGTCAACGACGATGTGTCCGCTGATTTACGCAATGTTTTGTCCCCGATTTCAGGGCGCGCACGACGGATAATAAAGACATGCCTCTTTACCGTGACGAGGGTGTGATTCTGCGCACCCACAAGTTGGGCGAGGCCGACCGCATTCTCACGGTGCTGACCCGCAACCACGGCAAGGTTCGTGCGGTTGCTAAGGGTGTGCGCCGCACGGCATCAAAGTTTGGTGCTCGTCTCGAGCCCTTCATGGTTGCCGACCTACAGTTTTACGAGGGACGCTCGCTCGACACGGTCAGTCAGGCCGAAACGATTGCCTCGTATGGCGTGGCCATTGCCGCCGATCTTGATCTGTACCGTGTGGCGTCCGTGATGGTCGAAACCGCCGATCGCATTACCGACTCTGAACCTGCGCCCCAGCAGTACCTGCTCCTTCATGGCGCCCTGCGCTCGCTGGCACGGGGCGAGCACCCGTATCTGCTCACGATGGACTCCTATCTGCTGAGGGCGCTGTCGCTGGCCGGCTGGGCGCCATCCTTCGATGCCTGTGCGCGCTGTGGCGAGCCGGGTCCGCACAGCTCTTTTGTGCTCCCCATGGGCGGGCTCGTGTGTGACGCCTGTGCACCCACCGGCGCCGCGCGACTCGACAGCGGAGTGGTTGATCTCTTGGCAGCACTGTTGGCTGGCGAGTGGGAGGTGGTCGAGACGGCTAATGCGGATGCGCGCGCGTCAGCGTCCGGCGTGGTCGCGGCATACACGCAGTTTCACCTCGAGCGCGGACTGCGCTCTCTCGAGCACGTTATCTAGGCTGGACTCGTGGCTAAGCCCTATACGCATCCCGACGCGGTGGAGTATCGCCCCCTCGATTGGACCGGCGAATACCCACCCACATTTCCGACCGGGTCGGTGCCCCGCCATGTGGCCATCGTCATGGACGGAAACGGGCGCTGGGCTAACGGTCGAGGCCTCACTCGCGTGGAGGGGCATCGCGCTGGCGAAGCAGCTTTGCTCGATGTCGTAGCCGGCGCGATTCAGGCGGGCGTGACCCATCTCAGCGTGTATGCGTTCTCCACCGAGAACTGGAAGCGCTCGCCCGACGAGGTTCGTTTTCTGATGGGCTTTAACCGAGACGTGTTGCATCGCCGGCGTGACCAACTCAACGAGTGGGGCGTGCGCGTGCGCTGGGCGGGTCGACGACCCCGGCTGTGGCCTTCAGTAATCGAAGAGTTGCTCTATGCAGAAAAACTCACGGCTAAGAACTCCACGCTCACGCTCACGATGTGCGTTAACTACGGCGGACGCACGGAGATCGCGGACGCCGCGCAAAAGCTTGCCGAGGCGGTTGCCGCCGGAAAAGTGAATCCGTCACGCGTCAACGAGAAGACTCTCGCGCGATTCCTGTATCAGCCCGATATGCCGGATGTCGATCTGTTCGTGCGTTCCAGCGGGGAGCAGCGCACATCAAATTTTCTGCTCTGGCAGTCGGCGTATGCGGAGATGGTCTTTCTCGACACCCTGTGGCCCGATTTTGGGCGCGCGGATCTGTGGCGGGCCATCGGGTTGTACGTCGACCGGGATCGACGTTTCGGCGGCGCTATCGATGCGCCTTCGGCCTAACGCGGGCTGCTCAGCGACGAAGGCCGTTTCTGGGAGACTAGACGCATGAGCACATCAACGACTCCGGCTAAGCCGTTGAGCATTGGTGCGCTCACCCTGGATGTTCCTGTGGTGCTTGCCCCGATGGCGGGAATCACCAACACGGCGTACCGACGACTGTGTCGCGAATACGGTGGCGGGCTCTTTGTCTCGGAGATGATTACGTCGCGCGCGCTCGTGGAGCGAACGCCCGGCTCGATGCGCCTCATCGGCCACCACGAGTCCGAGAACACTCGCTCGATCCAGCTCTATGGCGTGGATCCCACCACGGTCGCGCGGGCGGTCAGCATGTTGGTCGACGAAGACCGCGCTGACCACGTCGATCTCAACTTTGGGTGTCCCGTTCCTAAAGTCACCCGCAAGGGCGGGGGAGCCGCGCTGCCGTGGAAGACCGACCTGTTTCGCGACATCGTCGAAGGCGCTGTGGCGGCCGCGGGCAAGATTCCCGTCACGGTCAAAATGCGCAAAGGCATCGACGCCGACCACCTCACCTTCCTCGAAGCTGCCCGCATTGCTGCGGGAGCAGGCGTCTCCTCGATCGCTCTGCACGGGCGCACGGCGAGCGAGTTTTATAGTGGCAAAGCGGACTGGGATTCGATTGCAGAACTCAAGCTGGCTGTCTCGGACGTTCCGGTCTTGGGAAACGGCGATATCTGGTCGGGTGACGACGCCGTGCGCATGATGGACCAAACCGGTTGCGACGGTGTGGTGGTGGGGCGAGGCTGCCTCGGCCGACCCTGGCTGTTCGCGGATCTCGAGGTCGCCATGCGTCGGCGTGCCGGCGAGCAGATTGATGCGAGCATCGTGATGCCCACGCTGGGTTACGTAGGTCACGCCCTGCGTCGGCACACCGAACTCCTGACCGAGTTTTTGGAGAGCGAGGAGCACGCGTGCCGAGACATCCGTAAGCACGTGGCGTGGTACTTCAAGGGGTATCCGGTGGGTGGCGAGTGGCGGGCGCGCATGGCGCTCGTCACCAGCATCGCCGAAATGGACGATTTGCTCGGCGAGCTTGACAATGACAGTCCGTATCCGGGTGCCGAGGCCGAAGGTCCGCGCGGTCGCGCGGGAACGCCTAAGCGCCCGCTATTGCCCGATCGCTGGTTGGAGTCCCGCACGCTCGCCGCGGGGGAGCGCGACATCGTGGCCGCGGCCGAAGTGGATGCCAGCGGTGGATAGTCGCCTTGCGCAGCCTCCGCTCACGAGCGGATACACCGAGCACGATGTCGAGCGCATGTGCCCCGAAGATCACCCCTCACGCCGGGGAGATTTTGCGCGGGACCGAGCCCGACTTCTGCACACCAGTGCCCTTCGCCGACTGGCTGCCAAGACTCAGGTACTCAGCCCCACCGCGGGCCTCGACTTTGCTCGTAATCGGCTCACTCACTCCTTGGAAGTTGCTCAGGTAGGGCGTGAACTCGCCGGCCGACTGGGGTTAGACCCGGATGTGGTCGATACGGCGTGCCTCGCGCACGACATTGGGCATCCTCCATTCGGCCACAACGGCGAACGCGCACTGGCCGACTGGGCTGCCGACTTCGGCGGATTCGAGGGCAACGCTCAGACACTGCGCGTGTTGACGCGACTTGAGGCCAAGGTCTTCGATGCGCGGGGTATCTCTCGAGGCCTCAACCTCACTCGGGCTAGCCTCGACGCGAGCACGAAGTACCCCTGGTCGGTTGCTGACGCGGTCGCGGATCCCAGTGGGCGGGCAAAGTTTGGTTTTTACGCGGACGACGCTGATGTCTTCGAGTGGATGCGCCGGGGTGCCCCCGCGGGTGTTCGCTGCATCGAGGCGCAGGTCATGGACCTGTCGGACGATATTGCATACTCCGTACATGATTTCGAGGATGCGGTCGTCAACGGTTACATTGACGTTTCTGACCTCAGTGAGCGCACCAACCACGATGCCCTGGTGGAGGCCATGTTTGAGTGGATTGGTGGAGAGTTCACCCACGGCGAACTGCTGGCCGCCTTCGACCGCCTCGACACGCTCGACGTGTGGATTGACAGTTGGGACGGCACTCGCCAAGACCAGGCGAAGCTCAAGAACCTCACCAGCCAACTCATCGGCCGATTCGCCCATTCCGCCATTCACGCGACCCGTGAGGCGCATCCGCAAGAATCACTCGTTCGCTTTGGTGCCGACGTGGTTGTTCCCGCCGAACAGCGCGCCGAAATTGCCGTCCTCAAGGGTATCGTCGCCGCATTCGTGATGGTCAAGAACTCGCGACAACCCCTTTATACCCAGCAACGAGAAGTGCTGACGGCACTGGCCGATCGCATCTACGCCGACGGACCTCTGCACCTGGAGCCCGCGTTCAGCGCCGACTGGAAGGAATCGACCGACGACTCCGTACGCCGTCGGATTGTGGTTGACCAGGTTGCCAGTCTCACCGACCAGTCTGCTCTCGCCTGGTTCGAGCGTCTGGTCGTGACCTAGTGGCGGGCCGCATTCGTCAGTCCGACGTCGAAGAGGTCAAGGCGCGCACCAACATCGCCGACATCATCGGCGAATACGTGTCTCTCAAGAATGCCGGCGTGGGTTCGGTCAAGGGTCTGTGTCCGTTTCACGATGAGCGCAGCCCGTCTTTTCACGTGCGCCCTCAGGCCGGTTTCTATCACTGCTTCGGCTGCGGAGAGAGCGGTGATGTCTACTCGTTTCTGCAAAAGATGGAGCACCTGAGTTTTACCGAGTCCATTGAGAAGCTTGCCGAGCGCATCCGGTTTGAGCTGCACTACGAAGACGGCGGCGGCAGTAAGACCGAAACGGGCTCGCGTACGCGAATCCTGGCGGCAAACGCGGCTGCGTCGGAGTTCTTCGTCGCTCAACTGGCCACACCGGGTGCGGCTATTGGGCGCACTTTTCTGGGGCAGCGCGGATTCGACCGGGACGCGGCCGAGCAGTTTGGCATCGGTTTTGCTCCCAAGGGCTGGAGCGGATTGCGCGACCATCTGAAGCAGCGCGGATTTACCGACGATGAGATGCTCGCCGCCGGCCTCCTCTCGCAGGGAGACAAAGGGGTCTACGACCGGTTCCGCGAACGCCTCGTGTGGCCCATCCGTGATGTCACCGGTCAAACCATTGGATTCGGCGCGCGCAAGCTCACCGAAGAAGACAAGGGCCCCAAGTACCTCAACACTCCTGAGACTCCCGTGTATCACAAGGCCCAGGTTCTCTATGGGCTGGATCTCGCAAAGCGCGACATTGGCAAGACCCGCCAGGTTGTGGTGGTCGAAGGCTACACCGACGTGATGGCGGCCCATCTTTCGGGTGTCACCACCGCGGTGGCCACGTGTGGCACGTCTTTCGGCGTTGATCACATCAGGCTGATTCGGCGGGTCATGGGCGACGATTCGGGGCTGGGCGAAGTGGTGTTCACGTTCGACCCTGATGCCGCCGGGCAGAAGGCCGCGGTGCGTGCGTTCGCGGAGCAGCAGCGTTTTCAGGCCCACACCTTCGTGGCTGTAGCGCCGGACGGACTCGATCCGTGCGATTTGCGTCTGGCCAAGGGGGAGGCTGCGGTGCGTGCCCTGCTCGAGCACAAGATTCCGATGTTCGAATTTGTGATCAAACAGGTTCTCAGCAACTACTCGCTCGAATCCGTTGAGGGGCGGGCCGCTGCGCTGCGTGAATCCGCCCCCATCGTGGCGGAGATCCGAGACCCCGCGCTTCGCCCGGGTTACGCTCGCGAACTGGCGAACATGGTGGGCGTCGATATCTCGGAGGCTCAGGCAGCTATCACCCGCGCGGCAAAGGAAGCAAAGAAAACTGCGTCGGCGCCGACTCCGCCGGCGCGCGCCCCTGGCGATGAGGCGTCGAATCCGGAAACCGGTCCAACCGACTTTGGTAGCGCCGAACGCCGGGTGGTCGACCTCACTGCGACGCCACAGATTCGTCTTGAGCGCGATGCCCTTATGGCGCTCATCCAACACCCCGAAGCCATTGATGCCCAGCTGGCAGCCGAGGCCGTGAGTGCCGCATTTGCTGAGCCTAGCCTCGCGGTGATTCGTGATGCCGTGGGTGCCAGCATGACGGAATTTGGTGGCGACACGTGGGCCGAGCGGGTGCTGGAGCACACTCCGGACGACCTGAAACCCATTGTGACGCAGCTGGCCGTGGCCCCTATTCCCGAGCGCGACGAAGACTCTGTGCTCATCTACTGTTCGAAGGTAGTCACGAGCTTGGTGGAACGTGAACTACTGCGACTCAAGTCGGAGCTGGTCTCTCGGTTGCAACGCACCGGCGAAAGTGACCCGGAGATGAGCCGAGCTATTTCAGAGGAGATTGTGGCGCTTGAGAAGCGGCGCCGCACGCTCAAGGAGGGGCCGCGCCCATGACCACACCCGCCCAGCACCGCCACGTCCTCGGCGACGAGTTTGCTGCCGCCAACGCACCGCGCGTCACGCCCGGTCACATTGCCGTGGAACCCGATACGGGGGACTCTGCAATGTTTCGTTCAGCCGTTGAACGCGCGGGCGGTGTGGTGGCACCCCTGAGTGAAAACACGCGGGGTCTGATCTGGCTGACCTATGCCCGGGCCGATGAGCTGTCGGCGACGCTGGAGGCCAATCCGCAGATTTCTTGGGTGCAGCTGCCCTGGGCGGGGGTCGATGCGTTTGCTGATCCGGTGCGCGAATACGCGCGCCCAGATCGCGTTTTTACGAGCGCCAAGGGCGCCTATGCTCAGCCCGTCGCTGAACACGCGCTCGGCATGATTATTGCTCTGCTTCGCGCGTTTCCGCGTCGGGCTCGGCTCACCCGGTGGGACAAGGAGATGATCGGGACCTCGCTCTACGGTCGGCAAGTCACGATTGTGGGAGCAGGGGGCATCGCGCGTGAGTTGATGCGCTTGCTGGCGCCGTTCGATGTGACCATCACGATTGTGCGGCGCACAGATCATCCAGTTGATGGTGCCGAACACACACTCACCACCGATCGGTTGCCGGAAGCTCTAGACACCACGGACGTGCTCGTCATCGCGGCGGCGCACACGCCCCAGACCCGGCACCTCATCTCGACTCGCGAGTTCGCGCATATGAAACCCCAAGCCGTCGTGGTCAATATTGCGCGAGGCCCCCTGATCGACGCGGCCGCACTGGACCACGCGTTGCGCAACGAACTTATTGCCGGCGCCGCCCTTGATGTGACCGACCCGGAGCCGCTTCCCGAGGGCCACACCCTGTGGACAGCACCCAACATTCTGATTACCCCGCACCAGGCGGACACCCCGGAAATGATTGCGCCCCTGCTCGCCGTGCGCATCGAACACAATGTGCGCGCGTTCCTCGGTGACGGCCGATTTATCGGCGTGGTGGATGCGTCCGCCGGGTACTGATTTTCATTCGGCGGGTACGACACTGGTAAAGTGGTGTTGCCCAGCACGGGCATTCCTCGATAGCTCAATTGGCAGAGCA
>DBCH01000074.1:29437-49810 GCA_002292955.1 Microbacteriaceae bacterium UBA963
CAGCCGGCTGTTAACCGGCAGGTTGTTGGTTCGAGTCCAACTCGGGGAGCGAACGGGTCCTCTCCACCGCGAGAGGGCCTTTTGCGTTAGTCCTCGGGGTGGTCTACTCCCGGCATCCACGATTTTCCCGGCACACCCCAGCCGCGCTTCTTTTGAGCCTTGGCGGCTAAGTGTCCCTCAAGCGGATCAAGGCGATCGATGAACATCACGCCGTTGAGATGGTCGAACTCGTGTTGAAGAATCCGGGCAAACCACCCTTCGCACTCGAGTGAAAAAGCGGTACCCGATTCGTCGAAGGCACGCAGAAGAACCCGCTGAGAACGCACGAGCGCAAATCTTTCTCCCGGGAACGACAGGCATCCCTCATCGTCGCCCTCTGTGGCGTCACGCACTTCGCCCGGTGAGATGAAGAGCTCTGGGTTGACCACGGCCCCCCGTCGCGGGGTGCCGTCATAATGCGGATAGTCAAAAACAAAAACGCGCAGTCCCACCCCGATCTGTGGCGCAGCTAAGCCCACTCCGGGCGCGGCATCCATGGTGTCAAACAAGTCCTGGATAAGATTCTGCAGCTCGGCATCGAACGCTGTCACCGCGGCGGCGGGCTCATGGAGAACAGCCTCACCGCGAATCACAATGGGTCGAATCGCCATGTATTCAGCGTATCGGGGTGCCGAGCGGGTATCGTCGATGTATGGCCGAAGTCGACTTGAGCGCGTTGCAGAACCTGCTTCCGTATGACCCGGCTCAGATGATCGGCATTCCTTTTGCGCTGGCGGGTGCCGTGTTCATGTCGGTGGGTGCTCAGATGCAGCACGCGGGTGTCGGTCGCGTCGGTCGCGACGGCGACGGCATCGAAAAGTCGGGGCTGAACATCAAGCAGCTGGTCAAGCTGTTGGGGCGGCCCCTGTGGCTCGTCGGGACAATCATGCTGGGCCTCGCCGTTCTCCTCCAACTGACGAGTCTCGCTTTCTCACCCCTCATCTTGGTGCAGCCCATCGGCGCGGTTGCCCTGGTAATCACCACCTTCCTCAATGCTCGTGTGAGCAGGGTGCGCCTCAACCGACCCTCCATTTGGGCCGTCGTGATGTGCGTGGGTGGTATCGGCCTTTTTGTCACCATTGCCTCGATGAGCGCTCGGAACACGCGGGTCACCCAAGACGACCTTGTTCAGATCCTTGTCCTGCTCGGCTTTGTCATGCTCGCGCTCAGCGTGTTGTTCGCGGTCTTCCGCAAGCATGCTTCGGCCCTCTACTACATCATTGGAACAGGCGTCCTCTACGGATTCGTGGCCACACTGGCAAAGGTGGTGCTCACGCGCATCATTCAGAACGATATGGATGTGCTCACCTGGGTCTGTCTCGTCGCTCTTCTCGGAGCGGCGACCGTTGGTGGGTTCTTCGTTCAGAATGCCTATTCGTCCGGTCCTCCGGATCTCGTCATTGCCGGACTCACCGTCATCGATCCGCTCGTGGCTGTCGCAATAGGAATTCTTGTCCTCGATGAGGCGGCACAGGCGCAGTGGTACGACATGGCCGCTTACGGACTCGCCGGGTTGATTGCCGTCGTGGGTGTCTTTCTGCTGGCACGCTTTCACCCGCAAACGCACAACGACATTGATGCTGCTTTCCGTGGGCCCGCTTCGTCACGTCGTCCGTGAGCCACGAATAGACTGTCCTTAGGCAATTGCCACCTTGGTTTGGCGTGAGGCCACCGAGGGGAAGAGGACTTTTTCGTGTCAGCACGACGCTCACCACAGAGCAACCACACTCCGCTCACGATCGTCATCGGCTGTGACACTTTTGGCCCGAACGTGAATGGGGCCGCCAAGTTTGCCGAACGACTTGCCGCCGGCCTCGTGGGGCGCGGACACAACGTACACGTGGTTGCCCCGGGTTTCGTGGGAGGCCCCGGTGTGACTTCGACGGAGACACACGAGGGTGCCGCCATGACCGTTCATCGCCTACGTTCCTGGCGATGGTACGCACACGACTGGGTGCGCTACGCCCTGCCGTGGCGCATCAATCAGAACAGCGAAAGAATCCTAGACGTGGTCAAGCCCGACGTGGTGCATTTTCAATCGCACATCATCGTGGGGCGGGGTCTCTCGATTGCCGCCGCAAAGCGAGGCATCCGAATTATCGGGACCAACCACTTCATGCCCGAGAACTTGCTCGACTTCACTCTCCTGCCCAAGTTCCTCCGGCGGTGGGCAATCTCTGCTGCGTGGGCTGCCGCGGGGCGAACGTTCGGGCGAGCAGAGGCGGTTACCACCCCCACGCGCCGAGCAGCCAAATTCCTCGAGGAATACACTCATCTCACCGATGTTCACGCCATTTCGTGTGGAATCGATGCACATCACTACGACCCGGACTTCGCACAACAGGGAAATCACATTGTTTTTGTGGGCCGCGTCACCGGTGAAAAGAAACTCGACGTTCTTCTTCGCGCCGTGGCCACTCTTCCCGCAGACCTCCAGGCGACTCTGGAAATTGTGGGCGGGGGCGACCTTTTTCAACAGTTGAAAACACTCTCCCGCACGTTGGGCCTGGAGGATCGCGTGACCTTCACCGGATATGTCAGCGACGACGAGCTCAAGGCCAGCCTGCGGCGTGCGCGCGTCTTTGCCATGCCGTCGATTGCCGAGTTGCAGTCGATTGCCACCATGGAAGCCATGGCAACAGGCCTGCCCATTGTGGCCGCGAACGCCATGGCTCTTCCCCACCTCGTTCACGACGGCGAAAACGGATTCCTCTTCGAACCCAACAACGTCGACGATCTTCGCGACAAGCTCGAACGGGTGCTTCGCATGAAGCCCGCGGAACTCGAGGCTATGAAGCGCAGCAGCCTGCGGTTCATTCGCGGGCACGACATCACACGAACCCTCGACACGTTCGAGGCACTCTACCGGGGCGAAAAAGTTGTCGACCCCGACCCCGAGCTCACCGACGAGTGAACCGCCCCGCTATTGTGCGCCGAATCGCGAAACCTCATCACCAGGGAGAAGTCATGAAGAACACCATCACACGCTCGATCGCGGTCGCCGCGCTCACCATGGCACTCGGAGTTCCGCTTGCGGGATGTTCGATGTCCGCCACTCCCGCCCCGACGCCCACTCCGGTTGCAACTATTTCGGCAAGCCCCCTGCTCACGGCAGCGGAAACCACGATTCTGGATCAGTTGATTGCTTATCCTGACTCTGCACCAGCTCAAGTGAGCTCGACAATCCTCACTATTCCGCCGGGCGTGGCAACGGGGTGGCACTTCCACGATGCGCCCATGTATGCCTACATTCTCGAAGGTACTCTGACGGTCACGTACGAGACGGATTCAGGCACGGTGGAGAAGGTTTATCGCGCGGGCGAGGCCATCATCGAGGCTGTCGGCACCCACCACAACGGCGTCAACAACTCCACAGCGCCCGTTCGAGTACTGGTTGTCAACATGGGCGCCGAGGGCGTGGCAAATAGCACGCTTGTTCCTTAGTCGAATATTTCCCCACTGCATCACGCTCTCTGAGGGGGCGCAGGGGTGGGAGTTATTCCCGCGCTGTTATCCTGAGACAGACGCGGGCTCGACTCGTGTCCTGGGGCGGTAGCTCAGCTGGTTAGAGCAGCGGACTCATAATCCGTCGGTCACGGGTTCAAGTCCCGTCCGCCCTACCAAGAATGGTCATATATCTGGGTTCCCAAGGATTGCCCGCTCGGCGATTCCACCGTGTAACAGTGTTTTCCAACAGCCCATTGAGTGTTAATGCCATTTGCCAACTTATCTCAATAGTCGCGTTTCAAATACCTTAAGCGTGTTGAGAAACAGACACTGGAGAGGCTTGGATGAATCCGCATGAGACTTGGTTATCGTTTTTTGGGTATGTTCGCCCTCGGGGTCTTGTTTTTGGGGATTTTCATTGGGGGAGCCTCACCTGCGCGTCAAGCTGCACATGCGTCAACCCCGTTTACCTGTGAGGCGGGTTTTTACCAGGTGCTTTCTGGAGCGTTGTTTAGATTGAACTTTGCTACCGGACAATACGATGCGGTCGGCCCCAATCCAGGTCTGGGTAATTACAACGCACTCGGGTACAACACCCAAGATAATTTCCTTTATGCAACGCGCAACGGCGACTCCAACACCGTCGGCGGCTCGTCGATTCTCAAGATTTTCGGCGACGGATCTGTGGAGAACCTTGGACAAGCGGGCCTCCCTCTGTCTAGTCCGTCGTGGTTCGGTGGAGATTTCGATGGGGCAGGCAATCTATACGTGGTAAACACAGTGGGCACCTGGGCCAAAGTAGATGTGTCTGAGATGACATCCCAAACACTCACACTTACCGGCGGGTCACCAGCACTGCCGGACTTCTCTATCATCAACGGCGTTGCCTACGGGATCGATAACGGGTCTAACACGCTAATTCGGGTAAACCTGACTACCCTGCAGGTCACGAGCACCACTGTTAGCGGTCTGCCCAGTGCTACCTACGGTGCAACCTTCGTTTCAAACTCGACCAGGCTCTATGTTGCCCGCAATGACAACGGGGTTGTCTATGAAATCAGTAACTATGCCTCGGGACCGGCTACTGCCTCAACGTTTACGACGGCCACAACGACCAATAGCAACGACGGGGCCGCATGCCCGACAGCAGGAAATCCAAGTGGCGGATTTCAAGTCTCGTTCAACCTAGGGGGAGGCACAGGAACCACCCCTTCGACCCTTCTCGATAAAGTGACAGGCACTGTGTCGACGTTGCCCGGTGGTAGTGGTTTTTCTCGGACGGGCTTCGATTTTGGTGGTTGGAGTTGTGACAACGGCATTGGGACGGTGGCCGGGGGCGGTTCGCTGACGCAACCGGCTGCTGATGTTGAGTGCACCGCGATATGGAACGCTGCACCACCTGCGACCTCCTACAAAGTTTCCTACAATCTTGGTGGCGGGTCAGGCACTAAGCCGAGTGACATCACCAATCTTTCCGCGGGCGACACCCCCACTCTTGCTGTTGGCAGCGGCTTCTCGAAAACGGGCTTCGATTTTGGTGGTTGGAGTTGTGACAACGGCATTGGGACGGTGGCCGGGGGCGGTTCGCTGACGCAACCGGCTGCTGATGTTGAGTGCACCGCGATATGGAACGCCGGATCTCTTGCTCTCACCGGTGTTCGTGAGGCTGGCCTGGCTCTCTCGGCAGCCGTGTTTCTGATTCTGCTGGGTTCCGTAGCACTCCTCACGGCGCGACTTAAAGGTCGAACTCTGAGAGCTGATTGATGCTGACTGGCAGGTGAAGGCGTAAATGCCCTCATGTGCGGAAAACTCTCAACGCTCTGGTGTCCAGGCCTAACGGGCCCGATAATTGGGGAATGGAGAACGCACCAATCAAAGTTGGGATTGCAGAAGATGAACAGCTGTATCTCGAAATGTTGGCCGAGTGCCTGAACTCCGAGCCTGACCTTGAGGTTGTGGTACTCGCACAATCTGTGAAAGAGGCTCGGGACAAGTTCAGAAAATCGTCCGTAGACGTGGCACTCTTAGACGTGTTCTTCCCAGACGGCAACGGCATCGGGCTGGGTGTCAGTCTTGCGCGAGAGAACCCAAATATGTCAATTGTGATGATTTCTTCCGGAGGTCCTAGCGATTGGCTGGTGGAGAACCGGGACCCGCTAAGAAAGAAGTGGTCCTATGTGTCAAAAAAAACAACCATGTCGATTTCTGTTCTTAGAGATATAGTCCGACTTTCGGCACGGGGGCACGCGATTAGCGATTCAGCTTTTTTCGGCCTAGATCCCGAGCTCAGAGAGTTGAATCGTAAATTGACCGAAAGGCAGATTCAGGTGCTGCAGCTTGTGGCTGAGGGCCTGGCGAATAAGGAGATAGGAAACCAACTCGGAATTAATGAGTCCTCGGTCATCAACCATCTTTCGTCGATTTACTCCGCCCTTGGCATAGCCCCGGATAAGAACCCCAGGGTTGTTGCTGTTCTTCATTACCTTAGTTCGATCAGTGGTCTTGACCGACCCCAGTGACGAGGGACCAGGGCGTTCTGTGAGTCTGAAGAGTCTCAGGTGGGCGATTGAAGCAATCAACCGGAATGCCTTCTCGTGGCAGATTGCTGCGGTGGCTCTCGGTTTTCTGACCGCGCTTACGGCTTTTTTTGATCCTGCCCGGGAAGGTCGAGAATGGCTCGCCTGGATCATTTTGGCCATGGCTGCTGGCATCATCGCGGTTACACTTTTTTTTTCTGCGGGCCTTTTGGTGAAAAGAGTCACTGTTCGTTGGGCGCGATTCGCTCTCATAGTCCTTGTTTTTTTTGCAGTCGGGTCAGCGCGAGGTCTATCGATTGGATTTGGTTCTGTTTACTGGGGGTTATCCGATTCATTTGACTTCGAATTCAGGCTGGGCGGCGGCGGCGCAGTCGGCACATTGGTATTGGTGTCAGGAACACTCCTCTTCAGTGACCGGTTGGACTATCGGAACAAACTCGCCAGCCTCGATCAAGATCGACGCGAGTTGTTAGCGCTTGATGCTCAGGCGATTGGCAGCACCCCACGCTACTCAGAACACCTAGTTTCAGACATTCGCGAGAAGATCCGGGAGGCGCTGCGCGGGATTGATAGGCGCCCGCTCGATTCTCCTGCCGACCTTCGCGAGGTTTCCGCGGCTCTCGTGACCGTGTCTGAACGATTGATTCGTCCTTTGAGTAAGCGGTTACGAGAGGAGGTGCTGGCAGCCGAGCGCACTGCACGGACCAGCATTTATTCTTCGACACTCGTGGCCAGCGCAGCCAGAGTGGCCCCGTTTCAGCCCTCTAACTTCGCAGTCGTGTGGGGCGCCATAGGGCTTTTCAACGTTATGGCACTGGGTGCCGGCATCCTGGGTTTTTCGGCTCTGGGGCTGTTTGTCGGGACTCTTTTCATTCTTTCTCAGGTGGGTCGCCTCGCAGTCACCCCTTCATTGGATCGGTTGGGCCTCCCCGCACAGGTAGGCGTCATCATGTTGAGCTATGCGTTTATAGCGATTGCTAGCTCTGCTGCGGGCTATTTACCCCTGCACGACTTTGAAAGCCCGACATATCCAAATCTCGCAACCGTTCTCGTCGCGGTCAACCCTGTTTTGTTACTTCTAACACAAATCCTTTTTGCCTTTGTTGCTGCTGTTCGAAACGAAAGACAAAGCGTCATCGACGCATTGAATCTTTCTCATGAACAAATCAGATGGTTTTCAGCACGGCGGGGAGTTATCAATAGTGTCTATCAAAGGGAACTTGGTAACCAGCTGCATTCGAAAGTGCAAGGCCGACTGATCGCAGCGGCGCTTCGGCTGAATCACATGGCGGAATCGGGGCGCGACAATCAAGGTATCGCGAGGGACCTGTTAGCGGAAATTCTTGACACAGTTGCTTTGGATCTTGCGTCTCCGCGCAGCGTCGACTTTGAGCATGCCGTGAGCAACTTAAGGGATAGTTGGTCGGGTCTCGTCGACCTGCGGATTTATGCAGAATCAGAGGTTTCAAATGCACTGGCTGGAGATGCGCGTCTTTCCGGATGTTTACTTCATCTTCTCAACGATGTCGTGATCAATGCGGTGAAACATGGCAAAGCAACTGAAGTAGTGATTGAAGTGAGAGTCGAAAGGCCGGACCGGTTGGTCTTCGAAGCGAGCGACAATGGAACGGTTCGAGGCGCAATGCGTTCCGGTGGGGGCCTCGCCCTGCTCGACTTGGTCGCTATAAGGTACTCTCTGATTTTGGGCGACCAAGGCGCTCACCTGAAGGTTTCCCTGCCGCTTGAGGATGTCGTACCAACAAGTTGAGGGACTTGAACCTGATGTGTCGGGTCAAGTCCCAGATGTTTTGATTTCTTAGCCGAGTGATATTCGAGCGACATACCCCGCAGCTCCCCTGTCGAGGTGTGGTTGCGCTCGTTGTTTACAGTGCACCGTAAGTGCACAGCGCCACATCACACCCCCCAACACCAACCACGCTAAACCTCACCTGTTTACTGGCATCTGCAACGGCAGCTAACACCAGCTAATACCTAGGCACCGAACTCAAGATCCGTCGGTCACGGGTTCAAGTCCCGTCCTCCCTACAGGGTCGAAATTTTTCACATTGATTATGAGTTCGATATGAGTTCACCGGCCACGTATATGACGTCGTGGCTTGTCCGCGCTATTTCTGGCGATACACCCGGCTTCTGTGGTCAATGTCCACAACGAGAACGAGGACTTCCTCGTCAGAGATACTCGCAAGTATGCGATAGTCACCCACCCGGTAACGCCATAAGGCCGTGTCTCCAGCCAACGGTTTTCCCGTTGAACGCGGGTTAGTGAGGTCGAGATTAACCAAGTACCGCTTGATCCGCGCGGCGACGGGTTTGTCGAGTTTGCTGATTTGTTTGTTGACGGCCGGCGTGAATCTCAGCCGGAAGGTCATTGATCTGGTGTTCCCCAGTCGAGGTGCTGGATCTCGAGGGATTCTTCGCCAGAGTCAATGAAGGCCTGCAGAGAGTCCTTTGCGAGGAAATAGTCTTCGCGATCGTCGAGGAACTCGTGGATTGCTTCGGTGGCGTAGAAGGTCTTGGTGCGACCAGTCTTTTGCGCTAGAGCCTCGAGGCGTTTCGCCACATCGTCGTCGAGCCGCACATTGATTTGTATTTTGGCCATCGGTGACTCCTTTTGCTATACAAACATAGCTTAGTGGCTGCCTCGGAAGATGCGCTACTTTCGAGGGGTGCCGGAGCCAGTCTTTCTCAACTTCTCGTGAGTTGGGGTCGCACTCTCCACAGACTTCCCGCTTTCCGCGCCCTAGGGGCAGAATGTGGCGAGACAATAAATCTCGAGGTTCTCAAGGGAGAGGGCGGATCATTCCACGCTGACTTCGGGAGATTCTCTCAGATTGGGTGGGTAATTTGTGGGATGGTGTGTGCCTGCCACCTGCTAAATCATCAAGGAGAAGCGTGGACGTCTCAATTTTAACGTGGGCACTCATCATCGGGATTATTCTTGCCCTACTGGCCCTCGACCTTCTCACCTTTAGTCGTAAGCCCCACGAAGTGGGTTTCCGCGAAGCGGCCGGGTGGTCGGTGTTCTACATCGCGGTGGCCGTGGCATTTGGATTGTGGGTGTGGTGGAGCGCCGGCAGCGTCTACGGGACAGAGTATTTTGCCGCGTACCTGGTGGAGAAGTCGTTGTCGGTCGACAACGTCTTCGTTTTCGCCATCATCCTGACGCAGTTTGCCGTTCCGAGCATTTATCAGCAGAGGGTTCTGCTCATTGGTGTTGTCCTGGCCTTGGTCTTCCGGGCTGTGTTCATTGCCATTGGGGCGGCGGCTTTGGCTTATTTTGCCTTCACCTTCGTGATCTTCGGCGCCATCCTCATCTGGACCGGTATTGGCCTCATGCGCCATTGGAAGGAAGACCCCGACCCGTCGGACAACTTCTTGGTGAAGATTGTGAAGCGCCGGTTGCCCTATACCGACACCTACCACGGAACAAAGCTCTTCGTAAAGGAGAACGGAGTTCGGCTCATCACGCCGATGTTCATCGTGATGATCGCGATTGCCTCGACCGACCTGCTCTTTGCGTTGGACTCAATCCCCGCAACCTTCGGGGTGACTCAGGAACCATTCTTGGTCTTTAGTGTGAACGCCTTTGCTCTTCTTGGCCTGCGTGCTCTGTACTTCCTGATGAAGGGGCTGCTAGACCGGCTCATCTACTTGTCGCTCGGGTTGGCCTTCATCCTGATTTTCATCGGAATCAAACTCATGCTGCTGTTCGGTTATGAGACCTTCGGCAGCGTTGTTCCCAAGATTGAGACCGGGGTGAGCCTCATCGTCATCGCAGGCATTCTCGTTGTGGCTATTGTGGCCAGTTTGATTGTGTCCAAGAAAGACCCAACGGCCAAGGCCCATGCGGGGCGCGTGACAGCGAAAAAGAAGGACAAGAAGACACCATCGACAGAATCGTAGGTTGGTGCGTCGTGAGCCTCGGTGTGCAGAGCTGAGGCCTGCTACACGCCACCAGGTTCGTGGAAATGCTTGCGAGTTTACGAGGCTGCTGTGCTAAAAGTTTCGCCGCCGTCGGTTGATAGGTGAACGCCCTGGTCATCCAGGACAATGACGGCATTAGACGACGCCCCGATGGCCGCGATGTTTCTAAACTTCTGGGAAACAGCAACATACTGTCCGTTGAACTCCTCAGATCGGTACAGAGCCGAGTCGGAGGCAAGAAAAACGCCGTTGTCGCTCCAGTCGACAAAGAGGACCTCAGATGGGGCGGGTATCGGCGAAAAAGAATTTGCCGCATCGGTTGAAATGGAGAGCACCCCATCTGAGACGAGGAGCATTTCGCTGGCCACAGCAGGGTTCATGTCGAGATCCGTAAAGACGGGGGTCACGAGAGTCAGCCAGTTCGTTCCGCCATCCGTGGACACCAATACGGATTTGAAGTTGGCCGCAATTCCCACCAGGGTGTCCCCGGAAACTCTTAAGAGGTGGAAATCCACGTGACCGCTCAGTGCGTGTGACTTCCACGTTTCGCCTTCGTTGTCTGAGAGCAACAGCCCCAGGGGATCGGGGAGATCTTGTAATAGCCCCGGATGACCGCTCGCGTAGAAAACTCCGTCTTCTATCGCCAGCCCCATGACATCAAAGACTTCACCCCGCAATTCCCACGATGTGCCCGACCATGAATACAAGCCTTCTTCGCTCGCGAGAAAAAAGCCCTGACCATCGGTTGCCACGCTATGAATGTGTTCCGGCTTCCCGGGTGAGCTGCCGCTCTGAGTGAAGCTACAACCGGTGACAGTCGCCACTGCAAAAGTGGCGGCAAGAAGAGCGCCAAAAGCCAGCCGCGTTCGTCGAAAACTGATCACGTTCGTAGTATACGAGAAGTAGGTTATTTACCCTCGGGTCGTAATCTCACTCCACAATTCGCAGGATGTCAGCCGAGTTCGCGTCCCGGAGACCCAATGTGCATGGCCTTAGACTCTGACTAATGATCGAAATTGCGCGGTCGCGCGAGAAGTGAGTGACATGAGCCTTGTGCGTGTTTTTGCCAACGAACTGCCCAACACAGGAGCCAGCGAAGCAACCCTCATTGGCATTAGCGTGACGGCCGCAGTGTTGCTCGTTCTCGGGGTCGGAGCCACACTTGTCGCGCGTAAGCGCCGCAAATAACACTCTGCCAACTCATGCGATCACTGCCCGGGGGCTGATGACCTGTGCGTCGGTGTGGGGCGCTACCGCCACGTGAAAGAGGTGACGGCTAAGCGTGTACTCGTTGCCGCGCTGGATCCAAACTGCGACTGGGCGATCACGCGTACCTGATATCCCACTCTCGGTGAGAGACCACTAATGATGGTTGACGTTGCCGGGGCACCGCCCACAATCTGCGTGACTTGCTGACGCTGCCAGATCGAGGCCGTGTTGGCTTTGTATTCGACGAGATAACCCGTGACGGCAGTTCCATTCGTTGCCAATGGCGCGGTCCACGAAACCGACGCGGTTGTGCCCGTTGACGACACGAGAACGCTGCGTGCAGCTGAGGGGATTCCTGTCAGCATTTTTGACGTGGATGTGGCCGATGCGGGTGAGTTGCCGGCACTGTTCTGGGCGGTAACCCGGAACACGTAGGTCGTGTTGTTCTTCAGGGTTGTGAGCGTCGTGGTTGTTGTCGGTGCCGTTACGGTGACTGTTTGCCACGCGGTGGTTGTCGAGGGGCGGTATTCCAGGAGATAGCGTTCGATGGCTGCGCCTCCGTTAGTGCTCGGGGCTGTCCAAGATACCGTGGCACTCGTTGCGGTGATGTTTGACGCGGTGGGTGCTGCCGGTCGGCTCGGGGGCGCGGTGAGCGTGGTCAGTGTTGACGTGGCTGACGCTGGTGAGTTACCGGCACTGTTTCGGGCGGTGACTCGGAACTCGTAAGTGGTGTTGTTCGTCAGGCCGGTAAGCTTCGTGCTTCGTGCCGATGCCCTGAGCGTGACTGTTTGCCACGCGGTCGCAGTCGAGGAGCGATACTCCACGAGATAGCGATCGATGGCAGCGCCTCCGTTAGAGCTCGGGGCTGTCCAAGAAACCGTGGCACTCGTTGCGGTGATGTTTGAGGCCGTGGGTGCCGCTGGTGCGTTCGGGGGCGTGGTGAGCGTGGTCAGTGTTGACTTGACTGATGCTGGCGAGTTACCGGCACTGTTGCTGGCGGTAACCCGGTAGACATACCTGGTGTTGTTCGCCAGGCCGGTGAGCGTCGTGGTTGTTGTCGGCGCCGTTACGGTGACTGTTTGCCACGCGGTGACTGTCGAGGGGCGGTATTCCAGGAGATAGCGTTCGATGGCAGCGCCTCCGTTAGAGCTCGGGGCTGTCCAAGATACCGTGGCACTCGTTGCGGTGATGTTTGACGCGGTGGGTGCTGCCGGTCGGCTCGGGGCTGTCGTTGGGATGACCAAGGTGGTCAGCGTTGATGTGGCCGATGCTGTCGAGTCGCCAACACTGTTTCGGGCGGTAACCCGGAACTCGTAAGTAGTGTTGTTCGTCAGGCTGGCGAGCGTCGTGGTTGTTGTCGGTGCCGTTACCGTGACTGTTTGCCATGCGGTGGCAGTCGACGGGCGATACTCCACGAGATAGCGTTCGATGGCAGCGCCTCCGTTAGAGCTCGGGGCTGTCCAAGATACCGTGGCACTTGTTGCGGTGATGTTTGATGCGGTGGGTGCTGCCGGTGCGCTGGGCACGACGGTAACGGGTGGTGTTGGTGTCGGTGTTGGTGTCGGGGATGTAAGGGCCAGTGTCTGAATGTTTATCGTCTTGTTCGGGCTGCACGCCGCACAGTTAGCCTTGCTATCTGCGATGATTCGCGCGGTGATTTGAGCTGACGTTTCGGTGGGGTAGGCCGCAATGTAAAGTGCCGCCACTCCAGCGGCGTGCGGAGATGCCATCGAAGTTCCAGAAATCGTCTTCGTTCCGGAAAGCCAGAGTGACGTGATGCTCACACCGGGGCCATAAGTGTCAACACACGATCCGTAGTTGCTGAACGAAGCAGGCGTCAAGCCGTTGCCATATGCACCGATGGTTAGGGCCACCGGGGTCGAGGCGGGTGAGGATGTGCAGGCATCAACGGCAGAGTTACCGGCAGCGACCACAGCGACGATTCCGCCGTTCACAGCGGCTGTCACGGCTGCGTTTACGGCGCTCGAGAAGCCACCGCCTAAACTGAGGTTTATCACGGCGGTCTTGCCGGGCGTTTTAGCCGACAGGGCATAGTTGATGCCAGCGATGACTCCGGAATACGAACCCGAGCCGCTGCAATCAAGCACACGCACGGGAATGATGGTGACCTTGCTGGCAACGCCGTAAGTGCTGGACCCGACGGTACCGGCGACGTGCGTACCGTGACCGTTGCAGTCCTGCCACGCCGCAGATCCGGTCGATCCGGTGGCGTCCGGCGCTCCCGTGAAGTCCCGGGCACGCGTGGTGTCGAATGTTCCGCTGAAGTCGGCCGGACGATTCGCTACACCGGTGTCAATCACGAAGACTTCGACGCCAGCACCTGCATTGTCTGGGTACGTGTATGAGGTATCGGCCGGCGCCGTTGCCTGGTCGAGAGCTGAGATTCCCCATGTTGCGTTGTTGCGAGTCGTCGATATCTTCATGATTCCGTCGGGCTCAATGCGTGCCTGCGGATTTTCTTCACGTATCGTCGCGACCTCGGCCGCAGTGAGCGAGACAGCCACACCGTCAATTGCCCGAGTAAAAACGCGGTCGGGAGATTCCCCGATGGCAGTCAGATCCGATACCAAGGGCGCAACCTGACCGTCGGGGACGCTGATGATGTAGTTTTTCTCAGCGGCGGGCGTCGCGGGAACCGCCGTTGACGTCGGTGTTGCTATCGGTGACGGGGTCGCCGATGCGGAGGCGCTGGGTGCTGTGGTGGGCGAGACGACGACACTGCCGCCGGCCGAAGGATTAGTTCCGTCGAGGGTATCGCCGACAACGCTTTGGTCGGCGGGGAGGGGTATGGACTGACCGTCGGGCAGGGTCGCGGTCAGGTTGCTGTCGACGGCGGCAAACACCGGAACGGCAGAACCCATCAGGGCAAGAGAGGCGACCGCGACGGTAACCACGGTCGTTCGGAGAGTCCATAGTTTCTTCATGCGGTCAGCCAAGCACAGATGGAAACCTCACATTGCCAAGAAACGTCCAAGGAATATTCAGCAATTGGCTGAATCTTAGGGCGAGCTCTCATATGTAAAAGTCTATCGGGCGCGTGTGTCACCGGGGGAGTAGGGCTGGGCTTCGCTAGGTTTTAGTCCGTGACCGAGAACCCACCCACTCCCGAGCAGTCGTATGCAGTCTTTCGCGAGCGTCGCAATCAAGCTGTCACGATGCCACAGGGCAACCTCGCCCTCACCACCACGGCATGGTTTTATGGGGCTCCCGGCGTCGAGGAACAGGTGTGGGGCGTCCCCGGCTGGTGGTCCACCCGTGACGCGGACGAGAGCGGCATCACACTTCGGGCGGAGGCATCCGAGGGAATCGTTGTTGACGACCGCGTGGTCGACGGAACCATCGTTGTTCGCGCCAAAAACGATGAGAATCCTTCATCGATTGTCTTTGGCGAGGGAGTGACCGGTTTCGTCATCGCCAACGAAGAGGGGCGCTACGCGCTGCGCGTTTGGAACGCACAGTCGGACGACATCACAAACTTCGGGGGCATCGATGCCTTTCCCTACAATCCCGAGTGGGTGATTCAGGCCACCTTCACTCCGATCGAGGGCGGGCGAGCCGTGGGCGTCGATCACCTGAAAGACGAGGGGAAGACGCGGGAGAAGATAATACCCGCCGACATTTCCTTTACGCACGACGGGGTCGATTACTCCATTGTGGCTTTTCAGGAGGGGCGGGCTCTGCTGCTGGTCTTCTCAGATGCCACGAGCGGCGAGTCGACATACAGCGTGGGACGTTTTCTCATGTGCGCGCCAAACGCGGACGGAACCATCACCTTGGATTTCAATCTGGCCTATCTACCCCCGTGCGCGTTCAGCTACAACTTCAATTGCCCCATGCCCCCGGAGGCCAATCGGTTCAGCTTTGCCATTGAGGCGGGAGAGAAGAACGTGCTCAATAAAGAGGGCGGGCTCTTGCACTAAACACCCACGAGCCGATGCTAACTCGTTGGTTTGAGGGGGCGACGCCCGCGCTTGGGGCGAACCGCAGAGAGGCCCCATCCGTGTTCGGCGCTTCCCACCTCGCTTCGCGATCGTTCGACGATGGCGCGGACAGTGCGGGCCAGATCCTCCTCCGCAAGGGCGAGGAGCCACGTGGTGCGAGCCCTGGCATCTTCGCCAGCGGTTGGTTCGGGCAGTTCGCCAAAGGAAAATGTGAGTGCATCAAAGGCGGGAACCGGATTCACGTGTGGCAATGACCTCACCATGAAGACGAGGTCAAGAAGATCTGCCCACGCAGTATCGCGATTCACTCCTTCTGGTTCCAACCAGGCCATAATCTCCTGTGAGCCAGAAGCGGTGAGTTGGTAGAGGGGGAGTCCATCGGGGGTCTGGCCGCCGGTCTCCACCTTCGCGTCGCGCACGAGACGATCAAGTGTGCTGTAAATCTGGCCAACGTTCGTGGCGGCTCGATGGGGAGCACGTGATGTCAGCTCGGCGTGCAACTGAAGGCCGTACTGGGGTCCTAGAGACATGATGGACAACAGGCAGTCGCGAACCGACACTGCGCGCCTCCTTGCCCAGCAATTGAATGTGGCTCCCCACAATACTCTACTCGGTGAGACTTTAGGCAATACGGCTAAAGAAACTTATACTCAGTAGAGTAAACGCTAATATTATACTCCGAGAGTATATAAATATAGATACTAAGTAGTCTTTTCTTTATAGATACCCAGTAGGCATTTTATAAAAGCCTACTCAGTAGGTTTTAAATTCGATGTCAGCCGGGAGATCATCACCACTGAGAGGCGGCTGGGAGTAGCCACAATGCGCGTTGCAGTTTTTCAGCGGGCGTGTGACACTGATAATGCCTTATTTCGTTTCGTGTGGTCGTTGGGGAAGACGAACCAAACGAGAAACGGAAATGAGCATGAACAACGCAAGTAGCGGGCTGATCCAGATTCACTCCGCGCCCAAAGCCCTCACTTCCCACGTGGAGTGGGCAATATCTGGTGTGCTCGGTGCGCCGTTCCACTTTCGCTGGGATCGTCAGCCGATTGCGTCGGAAACCTCGTGCGCCGAGCAAGGATGGGACGGACCGGTCGGTTCGGCAGCCAAGATTGCCTCCGCGCTCTTTGGCTGGCGCGACCTGAGATTCGAGGTGTCGGAGTATGCGTCGGCCGACAATGACGGTGCCCACTTCATGCACACACCCTCGCGGGGAATTCATCGTGTGCACGTCGACGCAACCGGTTCGGCATACATTACGCAGGCGCGTCTCATGCACCTGTTCGACGAGTCTGCCGACAGCATCGCTGAACTTCGAGACGCCGTGGCGAGAGAACTCGGGAGCGAATGGGACGCAGAGCTCGACGTCTTTCGTGCTCGTGTCGCCGACCACAGTGTGACCTGGCTCAATCGAGTTGGTTAGGGGTAAGACCGGAACGCTGCCACGGCGTTGTGTCCGCCAAAGCCAAACGAATTACTGATTGCCACGAGAGGACCCTCGGGAAGGGTGCGGGGGGACGTGACCACGTCGAGGATAATCTCGGGGTCTTGATTGTCAAGGTTGATGGTGGGCGGCACGGTTCGGGTGTAAAGCGCCATCACGGTGAACAGGGCCTCGATGGCTCCGGCTCCGCCGAGAAGGTGTCCCGTTGCGCCCTTCGTTGCCGTGACAGCAATGTTCTTGAGGTGATCACCAAAGACGCGCTTGAGTGCGTTGTATTCGGCGATGTCGCCGACCGGTGTGCTCGTGGCGTGGGCGTTGACATGAACAACATCCGTGAGGGCTGCTCCACCCTTCTCAAGAGCTGTTGTCATGGCACGAGCCGCTGCAGAGCCCTCGGGGTCGGGCGCGGTGATGTGATACGCGTCACTCGTGATCGCTCCGCCAATGACCTCTGCGTAGATGCGAGCACCTCGGGCGAGGGCGTGTTCTTCGGTCTCCAAGACGAGCGCGGCAGCTCCCTCTCCCAACACAAACCCGTCACGGTCCTTGTCGTAGGGTCGCGAAGCACGGGCGGGATCGTCGTTGCGCTTGCTCAAGGCCTGCATAGCCGCGAATGACGCCAACGGGAGGGGATGAACGGCAGCTTCAGAGCCACCTGCAATGACAACGTCCGCGAGACCCGCTCGAAGGTGCTCGACAGCGTTCACGATCGATTCTGTGCTGGACGCGCAGGCAGACACAACCGTGCGAATTCCGGCGCGTGCGTGTAGGTCCATGCCGACCGCTGCTCCGGGACCATTGGGCATCAGCATGGGGACCGTCATGGGCATGACGCGACGCGGGCCCTTCTGGCGAAGATCCTCCCAGGCGCTCACGAGAGTCCAGATTCCCCCGATGCCCGTCGCCCAGTCAACCGCCAGGCGATCCGGGTCAACGGTGGGACTTCCCGCGTCGGCGAAGGCCTCGCGTCCGGCGATGAGCGCGTACTGGCTGGACGGATCCAGCCGCTTAACCTCAACCCGCTCCAGAATTTCTTCGGGGCTCTGCACGACCTGAGCCGCGAACGTCACGGGAAGCTCGAGCTCGGAAATGTAGTCCGCGTCAATCGGGCGAGCCCCCGACTTTCCCGCCAGGAGGTTGTTCCACGTGTCGGTGGCGTTAGTGCCCAGCGGGGTGAACGCGCCAATTCCCGTAACCACAATCTTCTGAACAGTCATGTGAGAAAGGTTTCCTTCGTGACGGCCTCGGCGACGACGCTGAGGGGCGATAAGAAAAAAGACGAGGGCCGGCGCGTCGACTGTTGTCGCGGCGACGACCCCCGTCTCTTTAGAAGTTAGGCCGCAGCCTTGACGATGTAGTTGACCGCGTCTCCCACGGTCTTGAGGTTCGCGACATCCTCGTCGGGAATCTTGACGTCGAACTTCTCTTCGGCGTTGACCACGATCGTCATCATCGAGATGCTGTCGATGTCGAGGTCGTCGGTAAAGGACTTGTCGAGGACGATGGTGTCGGTGGCGATGCCGGTCTCGTCGTTGACGAGTTCAGCAAGACCGCTCAAAACTTCTTCGGTGGACAGTGCCATGAGTTTTTCTCCTTGATTTCTCTTCCTGGGGAATGCTCCACAAGTTTACTTTGCGTGCGCACTCGTGGGGAACATTTCGGTTGCTAGGGCAGTACCACCACTTGTGCCCCAAAAACGAGCCCGGCGCCGAAACCGATCTCGAGGGCGAGTCCGCCACTGAGCTCGGGATGTTCCGCGAGCAGCCGGTGCGTGGCGAGTGGGATTGATGCCGCCGAGGTGTTACCCGTGGTCTCGATATCCCGGGCAATTGCCACACTGTCGGGAAGTGCGAGCTGTTTGGCAAACTCGTCGATGATGCGCATGTTGGCCTGGTGTGGGATGAAGGCCGCGAGTTGGTCACTCGTAATGCCCGCTTCATCGAGAGCACGCTTCGCTACCTTTGCCATTTCCCAGACGGCCCAGCGAAAGACGGTTTGTCCTTCTTGCCGAAGCGTGGGCCAGTCAACGTCGCCGCCACCATCGCGATACTCCGCCCAGCTGTGATCCATGCCCACGGCGTCCCACTTCGAGCCGTCGGATCCCCACACGGTCTTTGAGATTCCGGGAAAGTCCGAGGGGCCGACAACGGCTGCGCCGGCGCCATCGCCGAGGAGAAATGAGATTGTTCGATCGTTGGGCTTGGCAAAGTCGCTGAGCTTCTCAGCACCGATGACAAGCACGTAGTGCGCCAATCCCGAGCGAATGAACGAGTCGGCCTGCGCGATTCCGTAGGTGTATCCAGCGCACGCCGCCGAGATGTCGTAGGCGGGGGCGGGGTTTGCGCCCACACGCTCAGCAACGAGCGCGGCCAGTGAGGGAGTAGCGACCGTGTTGCTGATGGTCGACACCAAGACGGCATCAATTTGGTCCGGAGTGATGCCCGCCTTGCCGATCGCCTCATTTGCCGCTTCGACGGCCATGTCGACAACGGTGAGCCCAGCCGAAGCACGTTTGCGTGTGATCACCCCAGTTCGCTGACGAATCCACTCGTCACTCGATTCGATGGGTCCGGCT
This sequence comes from Microbacteriaceae bacterium UBA963, assembly GCA_002292955.1. Taxonomy (GTDB): domain Bacteria; phylum Actinomycetota; class Actinomycetes; order Actinomycetales; family Microbacteriaceae; genus UBA963. Next base: position 48,599 of record DBCH01000074.1, read on the forward strand.
ATATCGTCGTTTGTGACGGTGAGGTCGCCCCGCGAAGCCCCGAGGGCGTAGATGCGAGAGTGCTTTGCTCCGGTGGACTCGTTGAGAGTGGGGCGCGTCATGGTGTTCCTTACTTCGCTGTCGAGAGCAACTCGCGGGCCGCCCCGAGGTCATCGGGCGTCGTAATTCCCAAGGTGGGCACACCCTTGAGTCCACGCTTGGCCAGTCCGACGAGTGCTCCGGCGGGGCACAGCTCGATGATGCCCGTGACTCCCGCCTGCTCGAATGCCGACATGCACTTATCCCAGCGAACGGGAGAAGATACCTGCCCCACTAGGAGGTCGCGGAACGCCGTGCCTTGGGTCACCACGGAACCATCCCGGTTCGTCCAGAGTGTCCGCACGGGATCGTTGGTGGTGACGGATGCCGCAGCATCGCGTAACTGGTCGACCGCGGATTCCATGAATGAGGTGTGGAACGCGCCGGCCACCTGCAGAGGTATAACCCGCGAACCGGAAGGAGAATTCTCGGCAAATGCGGCCAACGACGAGAGCTCGCCGGCAACAACAATCTGCCCGCCACCGTTGTAGTTGGCGGCAACAAGGCCGTGCGCGCTGACCGCTGCCAAAACCTCGGCCTCATCTCCACCCACGACAGCACTCATTCCGGTGGCCACGTGAGCGGCCGCCTCGGCCATGGCTCGTCCTCGGATACCCACGAGAGCAACGGCATCGGTGGCGTCGAGAACTCCGGCGCCAGCGGCGGCGGTGAACTCTCCCACGGAGTGACCGGCAATGCCGACGTCACCACCCAAACCTTCTTCCGCGCCAAGTGCGGCGAGCGTGAGGATTCCGGCGGCCACAATCAGTGGCTGCGCGATCGCCGTATCCCGAATCGTGTCGGCATCACTCGTGGTGCCGTGGGCGATCAGATCAACGTGGCAGGCGTCGCCGAGTGAACCCAACAGTTCCCGGGCGCCGCGACGTTCCAGCCACGGCTCAAGGAAGCCGGGCTTTTGTGACCCCTGACCGGGGCAAACGATTACAATCACGGAGTTGAGTCTAGGTGAGCAGAGCGTTCGCCGTCGCGCTAGCTTTCCCCGCCCGCAGACCCCGTTGTCCCGGCATTCACATCGTGAATCCGGTACTTGTCGATTGCAGCACGAACAGTGGAGCGATCAATCTCGCCCTCGTGTGCGAGCTGCTGGAGCGTGCGAACCACGAGAGAGGGACC
>DBCH01000034.1 GCA_002292955.1 Microbacteriaceae bacterium UBA963
GCCCAATGTGAACTCGTACAAGCGTTACGTCGACGGCAGTTTTGCTCCCACGGCCATCGCGTGGGGTATCGACAATCGCACCTGCGCCCTGCGCGTGGTTGGCCACGGACACGCACTGCGGGTGGAGAACCGGGTTCCCGGCGGCGATGTGAACCAGTACCTTGCGGTGGCTGCCATGATTGCGGCCGGAATCCACGGCATCGACAACAAGCTCGAGCTCGAAGAGATCACCGAGGGCAACGCCTACACGGCAGAGAAGGTTCGGGTGCCCACCAACCTGCGTGATGCCGCGTCGCTTTTCGCCACCTCCACGATTGCCCGCGATGCGTTTGGCGCCGAAGTTGTCGAGCACTACACCAACAACGCCCGCATTGAGATTGCCGCTTATGACGCGGCCGTAACCGACTGGGAACGGGTTCGTGGCTTCGAACGGCTCTAGGCCCGTTATTGGGCTCACCACCTATCTCGAGCAATCTCAGTGCGGTGTCTGGGATGTGCGCGCGTCGTTTTTGCCCGAGGTCTATCTCACTGCGGTGAACCGCGCGGGCGGTACCGCAGTGCTCATGCCACCTCAGCCTGCCGACCTCGAAGCGGCACGCGACCTCGTGTCGCGACTCGATGGGCTTCTCTTGCCGGGAGGTAAAGACGTCGACCCGGCGCGCTATGGTCAGACGCCGCACGAGACCACCGACGAACCTCGCCGCGACCGTGACAGCCTTGAGGACTATCTACTCACGGCCGCCATCGAAGCAAACCTGCCTCTCCTCGGCATTTGCCGCGGAGCGCAGATTCTCAACGTGCATCAGGGCGGCAACCTCGTCCAGCACCTTCCTGAGGTGATCGGACACGATCACTACCAAAAAGGCGGCGGAACATTTACGACCATGGATGTGGTCGTCGACGAGGGAACGCACTTGTCCCGCATTGTGGGCGACCGGGTTGCGGGCGCTCAGATGTACCACCACCAGGCGATCGACACTGTGGGACGCGACGTCGTCGTTTCTGCACGAACGGCGGACGGGGTCATCGAAGGCATTGAACTGACCACCGTCGACTTTGGTATTGCCGTGCAGTGGCACCCCGAGGAAACGATAGATTCCGACCCCCGACTCTTCGATGCCCTCATCGAAGCCGCCCACCACTACAGGAGCCGCTCGTGAGCTACACGCTGATCAATCCCGCCACCGAAGAGGCGATGGAGACCATTCCCGCACACGACGTGAGCTCGGTGGACGACGCCGTGGAGCGCGCCCGTGTGGCACAGATTGCCTGGGCCCGACTGAACCCTTCCGACCGGGCCATGATTCTTCGTCGCTTCGCCGACGCGGTTGATGGTGACCGAGAGCACCTTGCCCAGCTCGAGGTGCGCAACTCGGGTCACCCGATCGGCAATGCCCGCTGGGAGGCCGAGCACGTTCGGAACGTTCTCGAGTACTACTCGGCAACACCGGAGCGCATGTTTGGCAAGCAGATTCCCGTGGCCGGCGGACTCGACGTGACCTTCCAGGAACCGTTGGGCGTGGTAGGCGTCATCACGCCGTGGAACTTCCCCATGACAATCGCGTCGTGGGGCTTCGCGCCGGCTCTCGCTGCCGGCAACGCGGTCGTGCTCAAGCCGGCCGAGTGGACGCCACTGACGAGCCTCCGACTGGCCGAGCTTGGTGTCGAGGCGGGTTTGCCCGAGGGTTTGTTCCAGGTGCTCACGGGCAAGGGATCCGTGGTGGGCAACCGCTTCGTCACCCACCCCACGGTGCGCAAGGTGGTCTTCACCGGCTCCACTGAAGTGGGCAAGCAGATCATGGCCGGCTGTGCCGATCAGGTGAAGCGCGTGACCCTCGAACTCGGCGGCAAGAGCGCCAACATCGTTTTCGCCGACGCCGACGTGGTCAAGGCCGCCGCCACCGCTCCCTCGGCCGTGTTCGACAACTCAGGACAAGACTGCTGCGCCCGCAGCCGCATCCTGGTTCAGCGCTCGGTGTTCGACGAGTTCATGCAGCACTTTGAGAAGGCCGTGAACTCCTTGAGTGTCGGCGACCCCACCCAGACCACCACCGACATGGGACCGCTCGTCTCTCGCGCGCACCACGACGCCGTCTCGGCCTACCTGGACTCCGATCCTCCCGTCGCCTTTCGAGGCACGGCGCCCGACGGGCCCGGCTTCTGGTTTGCTCCCACGGTGGTCACGCCGGACTCGCGCACCGACCGCTGCATGACCGAGGAAATCTTTGGCCCCGTGGTTGCCGTGGTTCCGTTCGATGACGAGGCGGACGGCATCGCGCTCGCCAACGCCACCGAGTTTGGCCTGTCGGGTTCGATCTGGACACGCGATGTCGCTCGCGCCATCCGCGTTGCTCGCGGTGTGGAGTCGGGCAACCTCAGCGTGAACTCGCACTCATCCGTTCGATACAACACACCGTTCGGCGGATTCAAGCAGTCGGGCTTGGGCCGTGAACTGGGCCCGGATGCGCACCTCGCCTTTACCGAAACCAAAAACGTCTATATCCCCACGACAGAACAGGACTAGAGCATGGCCATTGCAAAAATCGACCTCACCCAGCGCCTTGCGGGCAAAGTCGCCGTGATTACCGGAGGTGCCTCGGGCATTGGCTTCGCCACGGCACAGCGCCTGCGGGCCGAGGGCGCCACCGTCGTGATTGGCGACATGGACGAAGCTGCCGGCCAACAGGCGGCCGCCGAGGTGGAGGGTCTCTTCATCAAGGTCAACGTGACCGACGAGGCCGAGGTGGACAACCTGTTTGACCTCACGGCAAAGACCTATGGCTCGGTCGACATCGCGTTCAACAACGCCGGCATTTCGCCCCCCGACGACGACTCCATTGAGACAACCGAGCTGCC
>DBCH01000039.1:0-2284 GCA_002292955.1 Microbacteriaceae bacterium UBA963
CGTGCGGGTCTTTGCCCTCGTAGACGTGTGGGGAGAGCACGCCGAGACCGCGCACGTTGCGGTACTTTTCCGCATAGTCGAGGCCATAGCCCACCACGAAGGCTGGCGGAATGTCGAAGCCCACGTATTTCACTTCGACCGGAATCTTGACCGCCTCGGGCTTGCGGAACATCGCACACACCTCAACGCTGGCAGCACCCCGAGACATCATGTTGTTCACGAGCCACGACAGCGTGAGGCCGGAGTCCATGATGTCCTCAATGAGCAAGACGTTCATGCCGGCAACCTCGGTATCGAGGTCTTTGTTGATCTTGACCACACCCGACGATTGCGTGCTCGCGCCATATGAGCTGACCGCCATGAAATCGAGGTGGGCATGAAACTTGAGTTCGCGCGCCAGGTCGGCCATGAGGATAACGGCACCTTTCAGCACACCCACGAGAATGACGGCGCCCGAGGGGTAATCGCGCTCGATGTCGCGCGCCATCTCGGCAATGCGATCGGTGATCTGCTTTTCGGTAAACAGGACCTGGCTCAGGTCGCTCCGAACATCCTCAATATCCACCGCGGCGCCTCTCGTTATTGGTGCTTAGAAACTACACGGCAAAGCCCCGCCGATTTGTTTTTTCGGGGCTACGGGCGCCGCCGTATCTCGAGTGCACCATCGAGGCGCTCAACAACTCCTCCGGGAATATCGACGGCCGACTGCCCGTGCCATGCCGTGACGAGCTCATCTACCGAGGCGAGGTGCGCCGCCGAGAGTTGGGCCAGATTGAGCTGACCGGATAGCCAGAGTCGGAGGCAACGGACTCTGACCGCAGGGTGCAGGGGGGCCAGGATTTCCGTGGAGAGCGTTCCTGCGCTGGCTACCGCCGATTGCAGGCTGTCAGCGGCGAGCGCATCCAAGTAGTCGGCATCATCGGTGAGTTGCGTTGCCGTGCGAGCAAGCGCCTCGGCAACGCCCGGGCCCAGCTCCTTCTCGAGAACCGGTAAGACGAGTGTTCGCGCCCGAACGCGTGCATAGGCAACGTCGGCGTTGTGCGGATCAGCCCACGGCTCAATTCCCTGATCCGTCAGTGATTGATGCACGATGTCGCGTCTAACCGCGAGCAGGGGGCGAACGATGAGAAGAGCGCCCCGCTCTGTCACCGCGCGCATTCCGGCGAGGCTGCGCGCGCCCGAGCCGCGACCCAATCCGAGCAACACCGTCTCGGCTTGGTCGTCGAGCGTGTGGCCCACCAGCACCGCTGCGGCCTGTGTTTCACGTGCAACCTCTGTGAACGCGGCATACCGTGCCGTGCGGGCATCCGATTCGGGTCCGGCGCCCGTTGGGGCTACGGCCACGCGTCGCACGACAACCGGATTCAGCCCGGCCGCTCGGGCCTGCTCAGCCGCCCGCTCCGCGACTTTAGCCGAACCCTCCTGCAGCCCGTGGTCCACAATGACCGCACCCGCGCGCACACCGCACTTGCCCTGCTCAAAACCGAGGGCCACGGCGAGCGCGAGCGAATCGGGTCCGCCGCTCAGCGCCACGAGCACGAGCGGGGCATCATCCGAAATCACCCAGCCGCCGGGCGCACCACACGACGGACTGCGACGCGCGGACTGCTTGGCACCCGGCAGTGCTGCATCCAGCGCATCGCGCACGGCCCGACGAACGTCGGCCATGGCAGGAGTGAGGCGCGGGCGAGTAGTCATCTTCCAGTAACCTTAATGCCGGCAGTGACCATCCCTACATAAGGAGCACCCGTGGGCGACTACGACGTCATCATTGAGATTCCGCGCGGAAGCCGGAACAAGTACGAAGTAGATCACGAGACGGGTCGCGTGTACCTCGACCGCGTGCTGTTCACGTCTTTCGCGTACCCCACCGACTACGGCTTCTTCGAGAACACCCTGGGCCTCGACGGCGATCCCGTTGATGCGCTCGTGCTGCTCGAGTACCCCGTCTTCCCGGGTGTGGGTGTCAAGGTGCGTCCCGTGGGCGTGCTCAACATGAGCGACGAGGCCGGCTCAGACGCCAAGGTGATCTGCGTGCCCTACAAGGACCCGCGCTGGACGCACATCCAAGACCTCGCGGATGTTCCCGAGCAGACCCGCAAAGAGATTGAGCACTTCTTTACGCGCTACAAGGACCTTGAGCCCGGCAAGTTCGTGAACATCGAGGGCTGGGGTAACGCGGCCGAGGCCGAGGCGATTGTGCAGGCCGGCTTTGAGAAGCTGAAAGCCGAAGGTCACTAGACGCGGTTTCGATACGGCCTGCGGCCTACTCAACCGACGACGC
>DBCH01000039.1:2374-4673 GCA_002292955.1 Microbacteriaceae bacterium UBA963
GCCGGTTGAGCACGTCGAAACCCGTTGGTTAGATGCCGACGCCTCGGTTACGCAAGAAGGGCAGCGGGTCAGTCGACGATCCACCCTGGCGAATCTCGAAGTGCAAGTGGCAACCGGTTGACTGTCCCGTGCTGCCGATTCGGGCAATCACCTGACCGGGGGCCACGTATTCGCCGTAACCCACGAGGATTCCACCGCTCACAATGTGTGCGTAGGCGGAGGTAATGCCGCCCCCGTGGTCAACCCTCACAAAGTTGCCGTAGCCGCCGTACCAGCCGGCGTAAGTCACCGTCCCGCCCGAGACAGCGTAAATGTTCCAACCGCAACCAGAACCAATGTCAATGCCGTGGTGCCACGACGATGACCAGCCGCCTGGGGTCCACACGGGGTTGCGCGGGCCGTAGTAGGAGGTGAGCCGGCCCTGTGACGGAATGGTCCACCCGGAGTCACTGACCGCGATTCCTCGCTGAGCGGCTTCCTCCTGTGCGCGTTTGAGCGCCTCTGCCACACCCTGCTGGTATCCCGCAACGGTCCTCGTCGTTTCGTCTTGCAGGGCAGCGAGCTGGGCGCGCAGGGTGTCGAGGTCGCTCTGGTTGGCCGCGAGCTTGTCGGCCACCACCTGCTGGGCGGCAACGGCTGCCTGCATGGCCGCATCCGCCTCTGCCTTGAGTTTCTCGCGCTCGACCTTGGCCACCTTGGCCTGATCGGCCAGCGACTGAGCTTCGTTTTGCGCGGCCTTCGCCGTGTCATAGACCTGGGCGGATCGCTCCACCATTTTGCTCATATTTCCGAGCTTCGAGAGCAAATCGTCGGCGTTCGTGCCACCGTCGAGAAGGAGTCCGATGCTCATGTCGTTTCCGCCTGAGCGGTAGAGCTGGGCCGCGAGGCGCCCCGCCTCGGTCGTCGCCTGATCCGCCTCGGCTTGTGCCTCGGTGGCGGCAGCCGTGAGCTGGTTGTAGCGCACGTCCGCTTCATCAAATTTCGCGACTGCCGCGCTGTAGACCTCGCCAGCCTCCTGCGCCTTCTGAGTGGCCGCGTCGAGTTCCGTCTGAATCTGGGAGATGAATGCTTGCAGCTCGGCCATCTGCGCTTTTTTGGCGGCCTCGTTGTTCTTGGCGTTCTGCACGTCATTCCACGACGGGTAGGCATTAGCGGCACTCACGTTGATGCCGGCGGTCGCCACGCACGCTACCAGGACGACGGCAGCGGTAATGAGACGCAGGGCAGAACGCATGCCGTCACGCTAACAGGCGCAGTTGGGAGAACGACCAAAGGCTCCCGGACTGGCGGAAAACTCTCAGGTGAGAGTTGAGAGTCTCCTAGCTCGTGAAGAGGGGCACCAGTGCGCCCGAGAACACCTGCCAGGCCAGAACGCTCTTGGCGATCAGGCTCAGCGTGATGTACATGCGCTCACCTCGGAGGTAATCGCGCCATCCGCCAACCTGGCGATACTGCAGCACTTGGTTGATCGCGAAGGTGTTGAAGAACACGAACAGCGAGACGATGATGCCAATAACGAAACCGGGAACCTCGGCCGCGCTGGTCGAACCGGGCTGCAACGTGTAAATGAGGATGATGATCCACGGCACGATGCCCGTCATCGAGCCAAAGATAAAGGGCAGGAACTTCTTGTTGCCCGGCTTCTCGTACTTCTCCTGCAGGGCGCCGAACAGAATCATGCTGGCGTTTACCGCGAAGATGGCGAAGAGCGCTCCTACGTCGGTGGCGCCGGTCAGCTGAGCGATGAGCCAAATCATGACGGACGAGCTCAGGGCGTACTCGGTCCAGCGGAAGTAGTTGTGGTTCTTCTTAAGTCCGGCGGCGTAGCGGTTAAACACGCCCGGCAGAGAAATGAGGAAGTGGAAGAAGGCCGAGAGGAACAGGAAGCCCACGACACCCAAACCGAGGTTGACCTCAAACAGGGTCACGCGCTCGGTGGGCAGGTCGACCCCGGGAGGGCCGGTCATGTAGTCAACCGTGACGGGGAACATCACCTGGGTACTGATCTGCGTCAGAACAAAAAGGAACGCGAGGCCCTGCACAAGGTGAACAGCACCCGCGACAATGTTGTATGTGCGTAAGCGCTTGATCTGCTCGTCTGCAGAACGTTTTTTGCGAGCCATGGTGGGACCTCCCCGATTGAGACGCGAGACCTTCAACGCCTCCCTAGAGTTTGGTGGGATTGACGCGTGCTGTCCAGTCCCCCCGCCGATTCGCGCCAATACGCGTGTCTCCCCTATGCTGAATACTCGGTAATCGTTAGAGACGAAACATCCGGCCCCATCGTTTAGCGGCCTAG
>DBCH01000150.1:0-2601 GCA_002292955.1 Microbacteriaceae bacterium UBA963
CTCCGCGGGCGCATCCTCATTTCTCGACACGGCATCAACGGCACGGTCGGAGGCGAGCTGCGCAACGTCAAGCGCTACCTGCGCACCACTCGGGAGTTTGCCGGCTTCGCGAACATGGACGCGAAGTGGAGCGAGGGCTCGCCCCTCGACGACAAGGGACTGAGCACCGACTTCCCCAAGCTGAGCGTGAAGGTGCGCGACGAGATCGTGAGTTTTGGTGTGCCCGAGGAGATTGTGGTGGGCACCGACGGAATTCAGGGCGGCGGCACCAAGCTAAGCCCCGCCGAGCTCGAGGCTCTAGTCTCTGAGCGCGATGTCGTCTTTTTCGACGGGCGCAACGCCTTCGAGGCCCAAATCGGCCGATTCCGCGATGCCGTCGTGCCGGACGTGCGCACCACGCGCGACTTCGTGGCCGAGCTCGACAGTGGAAAGTACGACCACCTTAAGGACAAGCCCGTGGTCACGTACTGCACGGGAGGAATCCGTTGCGAGGTGCTCACACCCCTTATGAAGGCCCGCGGGTTTACCGAGGTATACCAGCTGGACGGAGGCGTCGTGCGCTACGGCGAGCACGCCGGAAACGACGGGCTGTGGGAGGGGTCGCTCTACGTATTCGACGGGCGCATGTCGATGGATTTCGCCCCCGGTGCGGCCCTGGTCGGCACGTGCACGGTGTGCGGAACCGCGACCAACCGTATGGTCAACTGCCACGAGTCGTCGTGCCGCGAGCAGCTAGTGTGCTGCCTGGCGTGTGAGCGCGCAACGGGTGCGGGCTGCTCAACGCATGCGGTTGCCGCCTGAGGCCCGACGGTTAGGCCGAGGCGAGCGCGTACTCGATGAGCAGGTCCACGAGAGCGTCGATGTCTTGCTCCTCGGCGATCACGTCAATGCGCACGCCGTGCGTCCGCGCATCGCGTGCCGTACGGGGGCCCATGGCCGCGGTGAGGGTAATCTCCGGGATGTCGCCAAACTGGTACGCGATTTGCTCGGCAACGGTTCCCGAGGTCACTAGCAGGATGTCGAACTCGCCGTCTTTCACATCCTCAACGATTTCGGCATCAACTTCGATGCCCACCGTGCGATAAGCCACGACCGACTGAACGTCGTGGCCGATGCGGCGCAGACCATCGGTGAGAATCGGGATCGACTGCTCGGAGCGAATCGTGAGCACCTTGAGGGGAATGATTCCGCCGGTTACCTCAGCCCACTGCTCGAGCATGGCCTGAACCGTGTTCTCCTCTGTGGGCACGAGGTCGGCGCGGTAGCCGGCGGCGGCAAGCGCCGCGGCCGTAGTCTCACCCACGGCGGCCACTTTGGTTGCCGCAGGAATGATGGCCCGATAGGCCGCCACAACGTCGACGGTTGTGGCGCTCGAGAAGGTGACCACGTCGAAGGTGCCCGCGGCAAGGCTGTTGAGCGCCTCCTGCAGTTCGTCCGCGTTTTCAGTGACAACGTAGTTGGTCATGGGGGCGATGACGGTGGCCGCCCCCTGCGCCCGAAGCGCCGAGGCGACCTGGTCGCCCCAGGGTCCGCCGCGCGGAATGAGAATGCGTTGGCCGCCCAGGGGGCGTGTCTCGATGGGTGCGGTGTGGGGCATAGGTGTCTCTCGTCTCAAAGGCGGGACACAGATGAGTGACCCGGCGCGCAAGGGGAATGCTCCGTGAGGGCAAGGCACTGTGCCGGCCCACGCGGGGTGTCATCGTTGACGAGTCGGCGTGATTAACGCTTCGACGTGATTTTAACCACGACATAGGCCGTAACGCCAATCGCGGCAACCACTCCAGCCGCAATTCCCGCCAAAAGCACGGGGTTCTCGCGGCGAAGTGTCTGCACCCGGCGACCAAAACGTCGCGACGCCTTGCCCAGTTGCTTGGGAATGTTGACCTTGTCCTCGAGGGCGTCGAGCGTCGACGCCAGTTGCGCCCGAGTCTGGGCCCGGTGAGCGCGCAACTGTTCCAGCTTCATCGACGACACGTCGGTTCGCGTGCGGTTGGCGCCGGATGTTCGTGCCGATGCGTTAGCGGGCGTTCTGGTCAAAGCGACCCTCCCCCTTCAGTGCGTGAGCGTCCTCGATGAGGGCGTCAAAGGTTTCGGTGGGCAACGGTGGGCTGCCCTTCTTGAACGTGCTCACCCCGGCGGCAAGCAGGATGATCATGAGAATGAGGAGGGCGCCCGAGACAACCAGGGCAGCCAGCCACGCGGGCATAATGAGCGCGAGGCCCAGGATGGCCGCCGCGATGAGCGTCCCGAGAAGAAAGAGGCCGAGCGTCGCGGCCATGGAGATGAGTAGGGCGCCCAGCCCGAGCTTCTTGAGCTTGCGGCCCATCTCGCGCTTGAACTCTTCGAACTCAATACGCACGAGCTCGAGGAGAGTCGCGGGCAGTTCCCGGAGCAGCGCAAAGAGTGAGCGTGACTCTTCGCGTTCAGAAGAACGCGGGGGCGTATTTGCGGACACCTAGGCTCCCGGAGTGGCTTTCGGAGTCCGTGGCTTGGCAGTGGCGCGGGCGGCCGCCGCAGCATCGGGCTTGATTGTCGTGATGGGTCCCGTCATGGGTGAGGTGCCGCGAAGAGCCGGCTCTGCGGTGGGCTTGCGTGTTGCCG
>DBCH01000150.1:2685-4578 GCA_002292955.1 Microbacteriaceae bacterium UBA963
GCCTTATCGGCAACATCGGCGACAGCGTCTTGAGCCTGTCCGGCGGCCCACTGAACGGGCTCCGACTCCCAGACATTCTTTGCGGCCAGTTTGATCTGCTCGTAGCGCTGACGCCCGGCACGCGTGCCGAGAATGTAGCCCACGGCCAACCCCGCGACAAAAAGAAGTTTGCCCCTCATTGGTGACTCCCATCGAATATTCCCAGACGCGCATATGCGCCTGTAACAAGCCTAGCCCCCTAGGTCGACCGGGCCTACCGGCGGTTTTTCAGCGCGAGACAGCAGGGCCTGCCGAACGAGGCCTGCGGCCTCACGCGATGCCGGTAGGGCCGTGGACAAGCTGGGTGCGCGGTCGCTCACGCCCACAACCCCGGCCGGCAGGCTGGTGGAGGAGACGCTCTCGAGATATTCACGGCTGGCCAACAGGGCCGATACCGCAACAGGATGCGGCCGGGCATCCGGCAGCACAAACGTGAGGGTGGCATCGTCGTCCGGCGCGGCACCCGCCACCACCTCCACTGCGCTCACCCGGTGACGCGTCACCGCAAAGTAGTCCAGCCGCTCGTGAAGAGCTGCCCGCAGCGCGGACATTCCCCCGGCCACCTCGACCCGCTGCACCACCGCCTGGTCGGCTGCCATCATCTCGATCACACCGAGTGTGAGCGACCCCACCCGGGTCGTTGCCTCGCCGAGCCCCGGAACAAGGTCGACCACGTCGACATCGGAGCTGATGCCGAGGTCGCTCGCCAGCCGAGGTTGCACGAGCAGACGCAGCGCGCGGGCGCCCAACCGGCGGCGCACGAGTCGGTGCAGACTGCGCTCGTTACCGATGCTCATAATCGGCATGAGTCGGTCGAGATAGATGCGCCATGCCCCGCGCCAGCCCAGCGCTCCGCGCACACTCGTGGAGAACGGGTTGGCCGGAATGCCGTAGATGTTTTCTTCTCCACGCGGCGGGTCCTGGATTGTCATCACGAGCCCGAGGTCGGAGCACAGTTGGGCAACCGTGCCGCCCGCGTTGCTCGGCGCATCACCGAGCTCGGCGTCGGGAAGTTCCAGCACAATCACGCGAAGTCCGATGCGCGCGCAGTCCCACGCCGCCACCAGGGCCGCCGGGTCACGCGAGACCACGGCAACATCAAATCGTTCTCGCGCGTTCTTTGGCATGCACTAATCCTGCGTCACAAAACTTTCGCGCCTAGCGAGGAGCCGCCCTAAGAGCCCATCAGCGCCGTGGCCATGAATGCCGGCAGGTCGGCCATCGGGATTCGCTCCTGAGACATCGTGTCGCGGTGTCGCACCGTGACGGCGTTGTCTTCGAGGCTGTCAAAGTCAACCGTGATACAGAACGGGGTGCCGATTTCATCCTGCCGGCGGTAGCGGCGTCCAATGGCCCCGGCATCATCGAAGTCGATGTTCCACGACTGCCGTAACTGAGCGGCCAGCTCGCGGGCAATCGGCGACAGCTCCTCGTTACGCGACAGGGGGAGAACGGCTGCTTTGACGGGGGCCAACCGGGGATCCAGCTTGAGCACCGTTCGCTTGTCGGTCTCACCCTTCGCGTTTGGAACCTCTTCTTCGGTGTAGGCGTCAACCAAGAACGCCATCAGCGACCGGGTCAGGCCGGCTGCCGGCTCAATCACGAAGGGCACCCAGCGCTCGTTCTTGGTCTGGTCAAAGTAGGACAAGTCTTTGCCCGAGTGCTCTGAGTGGGTCTTGAGGTCGAAGTCGGTGCGGTTGGCAATGCCCTCGAGCTCGCCAAACTCCGAGCCGGTAAACCCAAAGCGGTACTCGATGTCGACCGTGCGCTTGGAGTAGTGCGAGAGCTTTTCTTTGGCGTGCTCGAAGAGGCGCAGGTTTTCGGGATTGATGCCCAGCTCCACGTACCACGCCA
>DBCH01000150.1:4712-4911 GCA_002292955.1 Microbacteriaceae bacterium UBA963
GTTGCGGAAGCTCTTGCCGATCTGGCCAATGCCAAACGGCGGCTTCATTCGTGCCGACTGGAGCACGTTGGCGAAGTTTACAAAAATTCCCTGGGCCGTTTCGGGGCGCAGGTAGTGCAAGCCTGCCTCATCATCGACCGGGCCGAGGAACGTCTTGAGCAGTCCCGAGAAAGCACGTGGCTCGGTCCAGGAATCCTTG
>DBCH01000075.1:0-1643 GCA_002292955.1 Microbacteriaceae bacterium UBA963
GCCGAAAATCAGCGTCGGAATCGGTAACGACCCGCACGCGCGCAATGTTGCGTGACGCCAACTCTTCGAGTTCGACCGTGAGGCGCGCAGCGAAGTCCTCGTTGGGGCGTTCATGGCGTTTGCCGGGGACCATGCGCGGAATCGTGGTCACGCGGGAAACCAGAAATGTCCTCTCAGCGTTGCGGTCAAGATCCCACGCCAACAGGTACCAAAGACCGTTCCAGTCGATGAGGGCGAGAGGAGCGCCCTGCCTGGTGGTCGCGGCAACGTCACCGGGCTTGAGGTAATCGAATTGGGCTACACCCTCTTGCGAAAGAATTTCGCCAAACTCGTTGACCGCACTGTTCCATCCAGAGATCCGTGGACGAACCCCGGTGAGAGAGCTGTCCGGTTCGATTCCCAGCGAGCGCAACTTGTTGAGGGCTCGAAGAGCCTCTTTGTTCATCGAGCCGTGCTGCCACGCGCGGGCTGCCAACTGCAAAAGCGCAATCTCGCCTCGCGAAAACTCAACGTCGGGTGGGAGCACGTAGGTCGCGGGATCAATCAGGTAGCGCACGCCGTGATTGTCGTCGGACGCATCGGCCGGGGAGCGCGTCTGAATAATGATGCCGAGGTCGCGAATCTCTTTTTTGTCACGTTCAAAACTTTTGGTGACGGCCGCCAGCGACTTTTCTGAGTAGGGGTCAAAGGTGTCCCGGTAACCGTCGACGGTGTTGAGAATCTCGTCGATGGTCAAACCAAAGCGAGACGCCAGCATGGCGTGAATCAGGCTAAATTGCCGGATGACCTTGCTGGGCTCCTCGGCCACCATTGCTCCTAGCGCACACCAAGAATGTCGATGACAAAGACGAGCGTTGAGTTGGGCGGGATTGATCCCGTGCCGGCGTCGCCATAGCCGTCCTCGGGAATGATGATGACCTCAATCTGCGATCCCACCCGTTGACCCGTGAGTGCCTTGGCAAAACCAGGAACGACACCGGTGAGGGAGAAGGTGGCGGGAACCTTTCCTTTCGCCCACGTGGAGTCGAACTGGACGGGAGATTCCCCGTCCGTGGGCCAGAGCCAACCGGAGTAAGCGACCGTCACCTCTGAATCGGCTCCCACGATGGCACCCGTGCCAGCTTTGAGCACGGCAATTCTGGTCTCCGTGGGGGGCGTGGCTCCGGACAAGAAGGTAATTCCCGGCGTGCCGTCTTCTGCGAGGACAATCATGGGGAATCCATCGGGCACATTCTGCGGGGTTCCGTTGGCCTTGCCGAGATAGACATCGTGAATGTCGAAGACGGCAACGAGAGTTGTTCCTTCGGGAAGGCCCAGCGTGGTGGTGAGTTTCGGGTCGTCTCCCAACACGGTCAAGACGCGGCTACCCGCGGGCACGCACTTCAGTGCACTGGCGAGGGCCGGCTGCGCCGTCTCGTCGAGGGGCAACACACCAAAGCTCGTGCCGTCGTACCTACTCGAGGACAACAGCTCGGCGTTCGTGCCGTCGTAGAGGGAGACGTCGATCGCAACGCTGTCTCCGGCATTCGACACCAGGCCATCACCTTTCGACACAATCACGTTCTGATTCGTGGATGCCTTTAGCGGAGTAGCGAAGGTGACATCCGGCTTCGATCCGAAGTTGCCCGTAACGGTGACCGCCG
>DBCH01000075.1:1702-3281 GCA_002292955.1 Microbacteriaceae bacterium UBA963
TGTGGCACAACCCGCAAGAGCGGTTGCCGCGATGGCGGTCAGAACTAACAAAGACAGGGAACGTCGCACGATACTCACTTCTCGGTCGGGGTAAAAACAAACTGAGAACAAGTCTACGGTGCGTCCGGTTGTGTGGATGCTGACAGGCCGTCGGTAGCCAGGCGCGCATTCTCTGTCGCAAGTCGCACGCGCTTGCGGGTTGATTTTTCGCTCGCGGTTCGCTCCCCCAGGGAGCCGGGAGTCCACGCCTCGACATCGTCATCGGTGAACTCAGATTTCGACGCACGTCTCTTCTTTTCAGGAAGAATCGTGCCGGGTGAGAGCAAACGAGCACTCGCCAGGAAGCCGGTGTGCGCGACCATTCGATGGTCGGGTCTCACGGCAAGACCCTCAACGTGCCAGGTGCGCACCATGGTCTCGCTTGCCGCCGGGTGCGTGAATCGTCCCGTTGCCCGGAGGGCTTCAATCACGCGAGACAGCTGAGTGACCGTGGCAACGTAGATGACGACCACGCCACCGGGCACGAGGGCATCGGCTACGTGGTCGACACACTCCCACGGCGCGAGCATGTCGAGGATGATCCGATCGGCACCCTGAGGGCCCACAACGCTGGAGAGGCTGGCGTTGAGATCACCTACCGTGAGAGTCCAGTTGTCGGGGCTGTATCCAAAGAACGTTTCGACATTGGCGCGAGCGACTTCGGCGAATTCGTCGCGACGTTCGAACGAGTACAAGTGCCCCTCGCCGTACAGCGCCCTCAGGAGCCACAGGCTGAGCGCCCCGGAGCCCACTCCTGCCTCCACAACGCGGGCACCCGGAAACACGTCCGCGAGCCCCAAGATCGCCTGAGCGTCTTTGGGGTAAATGATTGCTGCGCCCCGAGGCATCGACATAACGAAGTCGTGAAGCAGCGGCCGAAGGACCAAGTGTTCGAGGCCGACAGCGTTGAGCACCACCGACCCGTCGGCGAGGCCAATAATGTCGTTGTGTTCGATTCCCCCGCGGTGCGAGTGGAAGACAGAGCCTGGCACGAGCGTTACCGTGTGGAGACGACCCTTGGGGTCGGTGATCTGAACGCGGTCCCCCGCGCGCAACGGCCCGGGCGCGAAACGGGCCACAGTCACGCGCTGTTCCGGCCGTTGCTGAACGCATCAAAAATGTCTTGGGGCGTTCGACCCGCCAGAGTTGGCCACAGAAGACTCGCTGGCGTCTCATCGAGGCTCAGAAGTAGAGGCACGCCGATGGAAAACAGTCCCGCACTCGATGCTGCGGTGACTCCGACCGGAGAGTCTTCGATTGCGACGCAGTCGCGAGGGTTTACACCGAGTCGTTCGGCCGCCAGAAGGTAAATCTCGGGATGAGGCTTGGAGTTCGCCACCTGATCGCCGGCCACAATTGCCGAAAAGGTGACGCCAGTTATGGCATTGGCGACCCGGTGGGCCATCTCCGCGTATGCCATCGTGGCGATGGCCAACGGTATTCCGGCGTCGAACAGCCCTCGGATGAGTTCGGGAGCTCCTGGCCGCCAAGGCATGCGCTCTTCCATTTTTTTGAGAACGCGAGATGTCATTGCGCTGAT
>DBCH01000016.1:0-1845 GCA_002292955.1 Microbacteriaceae bacterium UBA963
AGACCACCCTTGACGACCTCGATGACCGTACCGGTGACGACGCCGTCGGTGTCGCGAACCTTCTCGACGTCACCCCAGGCACGCTCATACTGAGCGCGCTTCTTGGAAAGAATAAGGCGTCCTTCTTTGTCTTCCTTCTGAAGGACGAGGGCCTCAACCACATCGCCGACCTTGACCACGTCATTGGGGTCGACATCGTGCTTAATACTGAGTTCGCGGGAGGGAATAACACCCTCAGTCTTGTAACCGACGTCGAGAAGAACCTCGTCACGATCGATTTTGACAACGGTTCCTTCGATGAGGTCTCCGTCGTTGAAAAACTTGAGCGTCTTTTCGACTGCGGCGAGAAAGTCCTCAGCAGATCCAATGTCGTTAATGGCGACCTGCTTGCTCGCCTGAGTCGTTGCGGATGTCATGTAGGTGGTGCTCCTAGTGGGACAAAATCAGGCCTCGTACTTTCCGAACCGGGGGCTCGGCAGAACGAGGCAAACGGATACAGCGCACAGTTGTGCTACGAATATCCTACCTTCCGTGGCCGTAGTGCCCAAAACGTCCCCTCTCAACGAAGAGCCGCCGGCATCCTCACAACCCACCGCTGCGCCGCACCGCTGCTTCAGTCGCAAGTGGTCAGGACTAGTGAGCTGCCTCGTTCCAGGTCCGTCCGCGGCCCACCTGCACGTCGAGCGGAACAGATAGTGTCGCGGCAGAACTCATGTGATGCGTGACGAGCTCCTGGACTCGGTCAACTTCGGATGTGGTGACCTCGAGCAGCAATTCATCGTGCACCTGCATGAGAAGTCGTGAGGTCAAGCCTTCGGCAATGAGCTGTTGCTCAATACGGTTCATGGCAAGTTTCATGATGTCGGCAGCGGTGCCCTGCATCGGCGCATTAAGTGCCTGTCGTTCGGCGTTTGCTCGAAGAATGTGGTTGGGGCTGGTCAGATCGGGGAACGGACGACGCCGCCCAAAAAGGGTCTCGGTGTATCCGCGCTCTCGTGCCTCGTCGACAACAGAGCGCAGGTAGTCGCGAACTCCGCCGAAACGCTCGAAGTAATCGCCCATGAGCGTTTTTGCCTCTTTGTTATCGATGCGCAACTGCCGCGCCAGACCAAAGGCCGACAGCCCATACGCCAGGCCGTAACTCATCGCTTTCACCTTTGTGCGCATCTCGGGCGTGACGTCTGACGGATCGACACCAAAAATGCGGGCACCCACAAAGCGGTGCAGATCTTCGCCTGCGGTAAAGGCTTCAATGAGGCCGGCATCCTGCGAGAAGTGCGCCATGATGCGCATCTCAATCTGACTATAGTCGGCGGTCAAAATGGCGTCGTAGCCCTCCCCTGCCTGGAATGCTTCGCGAATCTCCCGACCGTCACCAGAACGCACGGGGATGTTCTGCAGATTCGGATTTGCACTACTGAGACGCCCGGTGCTCGTACCGGTTTGAACGTAGGAGGTGTGGATGCGATTGTCTCGCGCTATCGATTGGGTGAGCGTCTCCACCATCTGTTTGAGCTTCGTGGTTTCGCGATACCCCATCAGTGCGTCAAGAAAGGGGTGAGGATTGGTGTTCTGCAGGTCGGCGAGAGCTGCCGCATCAGTGGTGAATCCTGTCTTCATTTTCTTGGTGGGCGGCATAGCCAACTGGGTGAAGAGCACGTCTTGCAACTGCTTGGGCGACGACAGATTGACCTCACGCCCGATGATCTCAAAGGCGCTGTCTTGAAAAGTCTGCGCTCGGCCGGCGAGGTCATTGCCCAACGCAGTGAGTCGGTCTCGGCTCACCGAAACTCCACGCGTCTCCATTGCAGCCAACGCTCGGGCAGTGGGCAACTCGATGTCGCC
>DBCH01000016.1:1920-2156 GCA_002292955.1 Microbacteriaceae bacterium UBA963
CGATGAACGTGCCAGGCGGCCTGTTCTACGCCCAGAGCATTCTCGTCGATCAGCTGATCCGGACGCGGTTCGGGGAGAACTTCTCCCAGACAGAGCTTGAGCGCAGAAGCCAATGATGGGGCCGTTACGTCGGGAGACATGATCCACGTGGCTAGCTCTGTGTCGTGGGCGATGTTGGCAACCTCAATGTTGAGGGCAGCGAGGGACTTGAGGGCCGTCTTGGCACCGTGGAGGGT
>DBCH01000016.1:2374-5838 GCA_002292955.1 Microbacteriaceae bacterium UBA963
CCGAGTGGCGATTGCGGCGCTGGTCGTTCGTCACCGTGTGCAAATCGATGCGATGCTGCCTCTGCGCCATCGTGAGCGCCGACAGCGGGACCAGTGTGCTTCTCGGCTCGAGAAGACGCTGACGCTGGAGTATCTGCGGCAGTCGAGCTCGTGCCCGCAGATGCTCCCTTGTCCACCCCCGCTAGCTTCAGCACGCGATCCAGCAGCGAGCGGAACTCCAGCTTTGCAAAAACCTCGCGAACGGCGTCAACGTTCATGGGAACGATTGCCAGGTCCTGCGGTCCGACGGGTAAGTCGACGTCGGTCACCAAGTGGTTAAGGCGACGATTGCGGGTGACGTTGTCGACGAACTCACGGAGGTTGTTGCCGACAACGCCGGGGATTTCGTCTCGGTGCGCCAAGATCTCGTCGAGCGAACCGTACTGGGTGATCCACTTGACTGCGGTCTTCTCCCCCACCTTGGGCACGCCGGGCAAGTTGTCACTCGTTTCGCCGACCAGCGCAGCAATCTCCGGGTATTGATCGGGGCGAACGCCGTAGCGTTCCATGACCTTCTCTGCGTTGTACCGGGTAAGTTCACTCACACCCTGCTTAGACGGATAGAGCAGCGTGACATCATCGTTCACGAGCTGAATGGTGTCGCGATCCCCTGAGACAACGAGCACATGATGACCGGCTGCGCGCCCCTGCGTGGCAAGAGTCGCCAAAATGTCGTCGGCCTCGAAGTCCTCTTTAGTGAGTGTTGTGATGTTCATGGCGTGCAGGGCGTCTTGGAGAAGCGGAACTTGGCCAATGAACTCGGCAGGTGTCTCACCGCGGGTGCCCTTGTACTCGGGGTACTCCTTGGTGCGGAAGCTGTAGCGCGAGATGTCGAACGCTACGGCAATGTGGGTGGGCTTCTCCTTTGCCAACAGATTGAGCATCATCGAGATGAAGCCATGAATCGCGTTCGTGTGCTGTCCGTCTGCGGTTTGGAAGCTGTCCACAGGAAGCGCGTAAAACGCCCGAAATGCCAGCGAATGTCCATCAATAATGAGGAGAGTAGGCTGTGTTTCGGCGGGCATGAGCCTAAGCCTATCGCCCGAATCGCCCCCCGATTCTGTGGCGTTTGTTACGAGTGAAAGAGCACGAGATGTCGGGTTTTGTAAGGCCGCCGATTATGGATTTGACGACGGTTCTGGGCAAGGATCAGGGGCTTTTGGCTCTCAGCATGGGAATAGAGTGGCACGAACTCTCTCCGGAGTACTCTGTGGCTACGATGCCGGTCGAAGGGAACACGCAGACGTTTGGCATCCTGCACGGCGGCTCATTCGTTGTTCTCGGCGAGAGCATGGGTTCCATTGCCGCCAATGTGTATGCGCACCAGAACGGCCTGGGCACCGCTGTCGGTATCGAGGTAAACGCGAGTCACACGGGTAGCGGAATCAGTGGCTTTGTTATTGGCACATGCCGATCTCTGCACCTCGGTCGTACGCTTACCACCCACGAGATTGTGTGCACCAACGAAGAGGGCAAGCGATTGTCGACCGTTCGCATCACCAATCTGATCAAGAAGGCAGCGGGTTAGGCCTGCGGCAGTGCTCCGAGTTGATCGATGATGGTGACGGCCACGTCTTTCATCGTGAGGCGACGATCCATGGACGCCTTTTGAATCCAGCGGAAAGCTTCCGGCTCGGTCAAGCCCATCTTTTCGTTCAGAATCCCTTTCGCAATGTCCACAATCTTTCGTGTTTCAAAGCGTTCGGCTAGATCGGCGACCTCTGATTCGAGGGCTTGGATCTGCGCGTAGCGGGACAGAGCGATTTCAATTGCGGGCAACAAATCGTTGGGTGAGAACGGCTTGACCACATACGCCATGGCCCCGGCTTCGCTGGCGCGGTTGACCAACTCCTTCTGACTAAACGCGGTGAGAAGAACAACCGGTGCGATGTTGTCTTTGGAAAGACGCTCGGCAGCAGAGATGCCATCGAGCTTGGGCATCTTGACGTCCATCACTACGAGGTCGGGCCGAAGTTCAATCGCCAGCTCTACGGCACGCTCGCCGTCCCCGGCTTCGCCCACAACAATAAAGCCGTTGTCGCGCAGGGTTTCAACAATGTCCATGCGGATCAGCGCTTCATCTTCGGCAACGACCACCCTTCGGGCGGTGCTTGCTGACGTGTCTTCTTCGGTCACGACTCCAGCCTAGAATATGTCTGCAGAAACAATGTGCCAGCCGGATTGGCGGAATGGCAGACGCGGAGCACTCAAAATGCTTTGTCCGTAAGGACGTGTGGGTTCAAGTCCCACATCCGGCACACGTTCTAGCGACCGTTGGCGTAGGCCTCGGCCGCGCCTCCGTGGGCATCACCAATCAGGTGTACACGCAGATCGTTCGTTGATCCGGCGATCCCCGGTGGCGTTCCGGCAATGACAACCACCTTGTCGCCAACCTTGGCCAGACCGTTGCCCAAGAGATAGTCGTCGACCTGAACGAACATCGCGTCGGTGTGCGTGACCGGCTCGACCAGGAACGACTGGACACCCCAGATGAGTGCCATGCGGCGACGAATCGACTCGTGTGGCGTAAAGACCAGCATGGGGATACTTGAGCGCAGGCGCGACATTCGACGAGCTGAATCTCCCGATTCCGTGAAGACGCAGAGGTACTTCGCCTCGATGAAATCGGCGACCTCGGCTGCTGCCAGGGTGATAGCACCACCCTGAGTTCGAGGCTTGGTGCCGAGAGCAGGAATGCGATTCAGGCCGTGGTCTTCCGTGGATTCGATAATGCGCGCCATGGTCTCCACGGTAAGAACGGGGTAGTGGCCCACACTCGTCTCGCCGGACAACATGACGGCATCGGTACCATCGAGAACGGCGTTGGCGCAGTCGGACGCCTCAGCACGCGTCGGTCGAGGGCTCGTGATCATCGACTCGAGAACCTGCGTGGCAACGATGACGGGCTTCGCCCAACGACGCGCGATCTCAACCGCCTGTTTCTGCACAATGGGAACTGCCTCCAGCGGAAGCTCTACTCCGAGGTCGCCGCGGGCCACCATGATGGCGTCAAAAGCATCGACAATCTCTTCAAGGTGGTCGACTGCTTGCGGCTTCTCGATTTTCGCGATAACGGGGAGCCGAACCCCCTCTTCATCCATAATCTCGTGCACGCGAATGATGTCTTTGGCATCACGCACAAAGCTCAGGGCGATGTAGTCGGCACCGAGTCGCAAGCCCCATCGAAGGTCCGCCTCGTCCTTTTCGGAGAGCGCGGGAACGTTCACGGCGACCCCCGGAAGGTTGATGCCCTTGTTGTTTGACACCGGCCCGGCAACTTCTACCGTCGTGGTGACACGAACGCCATCGGTCTCAACCACTCGGAGGGTCACTTTGCCGTCATCAATGAGCAGGGGATCACCCGCCTTCACGTCGTGGGGAAGCCCCGCAAAGGTGGTTGAACAGATCTCCTTCGTGCCGACGAT
>DBCH01000148.1 GCA_002292955.1 Microbacteriaceae bacterium UBA963
CTTCGCTGTTGCGAGACTTCGTGAACCGGCACAATCGAAACTGAGCGACTCAGACCAGCGGTCTTTGGTAGTACTAGGGTACGCCAGCCGAGCAGCGCTGGCAAATCCCGCCCCTCAGTCAAGGGCTCGATTCTCCACCGGTAGGCTGGAACGTGAGACATTCGCGTCGCCTCCTGGGGTGACGCGCCCACATAAGAAGAGTGAGACCCTTCGTGAATGCTGTTGTGACGCTAACCCCTGGGCCGGTGCTTGACCGCACCTACCTGCTTTCTGAAGACCTGTCGCCGGGCAAGGTCAATCGTGCCCTCGAGGTGCACGAGTACATGAGCGGCAAGGGCCTCAACGTGGCCCGAACGCTTCACCTGGCAAAGCACCCTGTTGCCGCCATCTTGCCGATTGGCATGCAAGATCAGTACCTCCTGTTCTCCACTCCATTTCCGCAGATTCTGCGCATCATGCCCGTGCAGGGTCGCGTTCGCGTGAACACCACGGTGGTCGAGAGTGGTGGGCGCACCACAAACATCAACCAGAACCCGATCCCCATGTCGGATGAAGACTGGGCGAATGTTGTCGAGCTCACTCTCGAACAGGTGAGCGATATGAACGCCGACTGGCTCGTGGTCTCGGGTATGCACCCCAAGATGACCGCGACGGGCAACCCCATCGACCTGAGCGAACTCTACGTGCGGGCGCGCGAAATGGGTGCGCGCGTGGGGCTCGACACCTCTGGCCCCGAGCTCAAACACTGGGCGCGCAGCGGATTCGTCAACCTGATCAAGCCCAACGCCGACGAACTCGCTTCCCTCGTCGGACGCGAACTGCTTACGCTCGGCGATGCCATCGACGCTGGCCACGAACTCATTGCGGGTGGAATCGAAATCGCACTGATCAGTCTCGGGGGCGACGGTGCACTCGGGGTCACCGCTGACGACGTCGTGTGGTCTCAGGCCACGGCGCCCACGATAATCAACACCACGGGTGCGGGCGATGCCTTCCTCGCGGGTTTCCTCAGTCAGGTCATCTCGCGCGAGGCCGAGCAGCACGCCGACGGTGTGTTGCCCCAGCTCGACCTTCGCGCGGGATTGTCTACCGCCTGCTCGTGGGGAGCCCTGGCCGTGTCACTGCCCACAACGCTCATCTCGTCTTTTGCCAGCGCACCCCCGGCTGAGATTCGCGAGATTGACCGCGACTACCGCCTCACCGAGGGCGCCCACGTTCGCTACTAGGCGGCCGGCAGGGTGACCGTGAAGACGGTCTTGCCCTTGCGCGAGACGACGCCCAGCGTTCCGCCGTGGGCGGTAACGACCGCGTTCACAATGGCCAGCCCCAGGCCCGTGGTTCCCGTGGCTCGCGCCCTCGAAGCGTCGCCGCGGGTAAACCTCTCGAACAGCGTGGCGAGATCCTTCTTGGGGATTCCCGGGCCGTTGTCGGTAACAACAAGTTCAACGTGTTCACCTCGTGGCTCAATCCCCACGGTGACCACCGTTCCGGCAGGTGTGTGAACGCGCGCATTGGCCAGCAGGTTCACCACCACCTGATGCATGCGCGGGGCATCACCGAGAATGAAAACCTGCTCGTCGGGCATGCTCATGCGCCAGTCGTGATCGGGACCGGCCGCGTGGGCATCGCTCACAGCGTCACTCACGATCCGGCTGAGGTCGACTCGTTCGCGCTGCAGCTCGCGCCCCTCGTCGAGGCGGGCAAGCAGAAGGAGGTCTTCAACAAGGCCGGTCATGCGCTCGGCCTCCGACTCAATGCGATCGAGTGAGTGGCGCACCCGTTCGGGCATCTTCTGACCCCCGCGACGGGTGAGCTCGGCGTAGCCACGAATCGAGGCCAGCGGGGTTCTCAGCTCATGACTCGCGTCGGCCACAAAGCGGCGCACTTTGTCTTCACTCTCGCGGCGAGCGGTGAGTGAGCGGTCAACGTGACCCAGCATGGCGTTCATGGCCGCCCCCACTTGACCAACCTCGGTACGTGTATCGGTGTCTTGGATCGCGATGCGCTCGGTGATGGTTCCGCTGCCGGAAGCCAGAGGCAATTGAGAAACGCGGGTGGCCGTTGCGGCAACGCGCTCAAGTGGGCGCAGTTCCCAGCGAACCACGAGCCGGCCAACAACGCTGGCCGCGCCCACGCCCACAATGGTGACAATGAGAATAATGAAGACAAGTCGAGTTGTTGCCGCATCGACCTCATCCAGGGGAAGCCCGATAATCAGCAGTTGGTCTCCGAACGACGCCGAAACCGCACGGAAGGTGCCTTCACCCTGAGTCTCCAGGGTGAAGGGGCGAACAGAATCGCGCTCTGCCTGCCGAATATCGTCGATACTCAGCGTGCCCGCGGCGACAATCTGCGGATTCCCTCGTCGGTCGAGAATGCCGGCTGTCAGATCTCCGGAATCACTCACCAGGGCAACCAGCATGCCCGCCGACTGTCCCGGCGCGCGCAACACGCTCTGGGCATTGTCGTTGTCGTTACCCCTGTTGTTGCTGTTCCCGTTATTGCTGTTCCCGTTGTTGCTGCCGTTGTTGTCGCGGCCGGGTCGGTTTTCATCATTCATCTGCGGTTTTACGGCGGCCTGCGAACGGTCGAGAGCGTAAGCCAACTGCGCGTCGAGTCGATCGGTGAGAAACGACCGGAGTGCAAAGACACTCACGAGGCCGATCACGATGCTGGCCAGCACCAACAGGCTGGCCACCGTCATGGTGAGCCGGCGGCGAAGCGTCCACGGGCGGCGGCTCTGCGATGCGCCCTCGCGGGGCGCACGAGTAGATGGCGCTGCTGAGCCAGCCATCTCTCTCACCTCCCGGGCTTGAGCAGGTAGCCCGCACCACGAACCGTGTGGATCATGGGAACACCCTCGGCGTCAATCTTCTTGCGAAGGTAAGAAATGTAAATCTCCACGACGCTCGAACGACCACCAAAGTCGTAACTCCACACGCGATCGAGAATCTGGGCCTTGCTCAGCACCCGACGCGGGTTGCGCATGAGGTAGCGCAGCAATTCGAACTCGGTCGCCGTGAGCTCGATGTCGCGTCCGGCCCGAGAGACCTCATGGCTCTCTTCGTTCAGTTCGAGGTCACCCACGATAATCAGTGGCGACTCGTTGGCATCGACAACGAGCGTGGATCGGCGAATGAGCCCGCGCACCCGGGCAACAACCTCTTCCAAACTGAACGGCTTGGTCACGTAATCGTCGCCACCGGCGGTCAGCCCCGCGATGCGGTCTTCGAGGGCATCCTTCGCGGTGAGAAAAAGTACCGGAGTGGTGTTGCCGTCGGCGCGGATGCGCTGCATGAGTTTGAGGCCGTCAAAGTCGGGGAGCATAATGTCGAGCACGGCGGCATCGGGGCGAAATTCACGCGCCACCTTGACCGCAGTGAGGCCGTCGGGTGCCGTCCGCACCTCCCAGCCCTCCAGTTTGAACGCCATCTGAAGAAGGTCTGCCAGCGGCGCTTCATCGTCAACAACGAGAACGCGAACGGGTGAGCCGTCCGGTCGCGTGATGCGCGGGATCGTTTGG
>DBCH01000010.1:0-1947 GCA_002292955.1 Microbacteriaceae bacterium UBA963
AACTTCATCACCACCATCATCACCATGCGCGCACCGGGCATGACCATGTTCCGCATGTCTATTTTCACTTGGAACATCATGGTCACGTCGATCCTGGTCATCCTCGTGTTCCCCATCTTGGCCGCTGCACTCTTTGCTCTCGGTTCAGACCGCGTCTTCGGTTCGCACGTGTTTGACGCGGCAACCGGCGGAGCTATCCTGTGGCAGCACCTCTTCTGGTTCTTTGGCCATCCCGAGGTATACATTCTCGCGCTACCGTTCTTTGGTGTGGTGTCGGAGATTATCCCCGTCTTTAGTCGTAAGCCAATCTTTGGCTACCGAACCTTGGTCTATGCAACGATCGCGATTGGTGCG
The DNA here is from genome assembly GCA_002292955.1 of Microbacteriaceae bacterium UBA963. Taxonomy (GTDB): domain Bacteria; phylum Actinomycetota; class Actinomycetes; order Actinomycetales; family Microbacteriaceae; genus UBA963. The sequence goes on from DBCH01000010.1 coordinate 355, forward strand.
TTGTCCATGACCGTGTGGGCGCACCATATGTACGTCACAGGCGCCGTCCTGCTGCCGTTCTTCGCCCTGTTGACGATGCTCATTGCGGTGCCCACCGGCGTGAAAATCTTCAACTGGGTCGGCACCATGTTCCGGGGTTCGGTGACCTTCGAAACACCCATGCTCTTCGCCCTAGGTTTTGTCTTCAACTTCATTTTCGGCGGCCTCACCGGTGTCATCATGGCCTCGCCTCCACTGGACTTCCACCTTTCGGACAACTACTTCATCGTGGCGCACTTCCACTACGTCGTGGTGGGTGGGCTGATTTTCGGACTCTTCGGGGCTCTGTACTTCTGGTGGCCAAAGTGGACCGGAAAAATGATGAACGAACGACTCGGCCAGATCCATTTTTGGCTGTTCTTCATTGGCTTCCATGCCACCTTCCTGATTCAGCACTGGTTGGGCGTCATCGGCATGCCGCGACGCTACGCTACGTACCTTCCAGAGGACGGCTTCACCTGGATGAACCAGCTCTCCACGGTCGGTTCGTTCGTCATGGCGGTGTCGCTCGTCCCATGGATTATCAACGTGTACATCACGTGGCGCTACGCACCCAAGGTCACGGTCAACGACCCGTGGGGAAGTGGGCGCTCGCTTGAGTGGGCTACGGCCTGTCCCGCCCCTCGCCATAACTTCACCTCGATTCCTCGCATTCGCAGCGAGTCACCCGCCTTCGATCTCAACCACCCTGAGCTCGCGCCGGGGAGTATCGGTGGCCCACGCCGGACCAAAGAGATTGCGGCAAAGGGAGCCTAACCATGAGAGCGAACATTGGCCTCTTTTGGCTGCTTGCTGGCTTCTTTTTGCTCGCAGCCGGTGTCTACTCCCTGTGGAACTACCTTGTTTACGGGCAGCTTGAAATTGTCGGCAGTATGGGGATCGCGCTGTCGGCAATTCTCGCCGGATTTATTGCCTTTTTCCTCAACATGGTCAAGCGTTCCCAGGCGGGCCAAGTCTTTCCCGAAGATGTCGACTCCGACATCGATGATGCTGACCCCGAGATGGGGCACTTCAGCCCCTGGAGCTGGTGGCCCTTCGTCATTGGTCTTGCGTTGTTCCTCGTCTTCTTGGGACTCGCTGTGGGTGTCTGGGTGACGATCATCGGAGTGCCTCTGGCTCTCGTTGCCCTCGTCGGCTGGACCTACGAGTACTACCGCGGTAACTTCGGCCACTAGCACGCCATAGTCTGCGAGGCTGTGCTCGTGCAATCTCTGCCGCTGACGGTGGCGGGCTCGGGGAACACAAAAGTACTGGGGCCCGACCATTCGGCCGAGCCCCAGAGTAGGGGAGAGCTACGCGCTCTAGTGGTTCGAGTGCTCCAGGGCTTGCTTGTATTCCGTCTGAGTTACCGGGGCAATGCGGTCTTCGAAGAAGAACCGCGACACCGCTGCCCGGCGGCGCATGCTGCCCGTGATCTTTCCACGCTCGTTGGGGCGGACCATAATCGGGGCGTTGTCATTGAACGAGACCAGCTGCCAGCGGTCGTAGTCGTTGAGCTGCTGGTGAACCTCGGTGTACTCACCACCCGGAAGTCGCACGATGCGTCCCGTCTCG
>DBCH01000010.1:1969-6779 GCA_002292955.1 Microbacteriaceae bacterium UBA963
AGCCGTGTAGCGCAATCTCACGGTCCTTCTTCTGCAGGCCGAGACACACACGCTTCGTGATCATGAAGGTGAAAATCGGACCCAAAATGAGCAGGATCTGGAGCGTATTGATGACACCCTCCATTGTCACCCTGAAGTGTGTGGCGATGATGTCCGATGCGGCACCCGCCCAGAGGACGGCGTAGAACAGCACTCCGGCTGCACCGATCGCCGTTCGCACGGGGGCGTTGCGCGGTCGGTCGAGGAGGTGGTGCTCACGCTTGTCTCCAGTAACCCACGCTTCGATGAACGGGTAGGCAAAGACCAGAGCTAAGAACACCAGCAGCACGAGAACGGGAATGATGATGTTCCACGACCACGTGTAACCAAACCAGTAGGTTTCCAAGCCTGGCATCAGTCGCAAGGCGCCGTCGGCAAAGCCGATGTACCAGTCGGGTTGCGTACCCGCAGAAACGGGGGAGGGGTCATAGGGTCCGTAGGACCAAATGGGGTTGATGGTGACCGTTGCCGCGATAAGTACCACGACGCCAAACACTAGGAAGAAGAATCCGCCTGCCTTAGCGGCATACACGGGGAGCACGGGATAGCCCACCACGTTGTTCTCGGTACGTCCCGGACCGGGGTACTGAGTGTGCTTGTGAATGATAACGAACATGAGGTGCAGCACAATCAAGGCAATGATGATGAGCGGCAGGAGCAGGATGTGCAGCGTGTACAAGCGCCCCACAATATCAGTTCCGGGGAATTCACCACCGAAGAGCAAGAACGAAATCCATGTTCCCACGACGGGTAGTCCCATGATCATTCCGTCGATGATGCGCAGACCGTTTCCGGAAAGCAGGTCATCCGGAAGCGAGTAACCGGTGAATCCTTCGGCCATGGCCAATACGAAGAGAACGAAACCAATCGACCAGTTGAGTTCTCGGGGTTTACGGAACGCGCCCGTGAAGAAGATACGGAGCATGTGAAGACCGATGGCCGCAATGAAAAGCAGTGCAGCCCAGTGGTGAATCTGACGCAGCAAAAGTCCGCCGCGCAGGTCAAACGAGATGTCGAGGGTAGACGCCATCGCTACCGACATCTCGACACCCTTGAGCGGAACGTACGACCCCTCATACTCAACTGTGGCCATCGACGCCTGGTAGAAGAACGTCAAGAAACTTCCCGAAAGCAGAATGATGACAAAGCTGTAGAGAGCAACCTCGCCGAGCAAGAACGACCAGTGGTCAGGGAAAATCTTGCGACCAAACTCCTTGACAGCGCCCGAGATACTCGTGCGCTCGTCAAGGTAGTTAGAGATCTTGCCCGTTACTCCGCTTGATGGCGGTGTGGCTGTAACAGTCATTATTTTTCACGCTCCCAGAAACTCGGTCCTACGGGTTGATCAAAATCACTTCGCGCAACGAGATAACCTTCAGCGTCAACCGTGATGGGCAACTGAGGAAGGGGACGAGCTGCCGGGCCAAAAATCACGGCGCACTCGTTTGAGATGTCGAACTGTGACTGGTGGCACGGGCACAACAGGTGATGCGTTTGCTGCTCATAAAGCGCCACCGGGCACCCCACGTGAGTACAAATCTTGGAGTAGGCAACGATTCCGTCGTACGACCAACTCTTGCGCTTGTCGCTCGTCCAATTCAGGTCCTCGGGCTTCAGGCGAACAAGAAGAACGGCCGCTTTCGCCTTGGCATCGAGTTTCTCGTGCTCAGGAAGGTCCACGAGTCCCTCGGGAATCACGTGCACGCTCGAGCCGATGGTCATGTCAGACGCCTTGATGGGAACGCCCGTGGGGTCGCGCGTCAGGCGCAGTCCCTCTTTCCAGAAGGTGTGCTTCAACTCGTTGTTCGGGTCGACGTCCATAGGAGCGAGCCCCCTGAACAACGCTATGGCCGGAAGCGGGAAGGCGATAAACGCGCCAATCATGCCGTTGCGGATGAGGGATCGGCGACTAAACCCGGACTCCTCGTCTGCTTCCTTGAAAATCTCAATGGCGCGCTCTCGCGTTTCTTGAGTGCCACGAACGGGATGGCGTTCGTCGACGCCCTCCTTGTCGGCCATGACTGCTTTGCCCCAGTGCACAGCGGCAACGCCAATTGCCAAGAGAGCGAAGGCGCTCCCCAGTCCGATGTAGAGGGTGCTGAGTCGAAGCGACGTGGTGTCGCCGTCCTCGATGGGGAAGAACATGTAGGCAAAAATCGTGAAGATACTGCCGGCGATGGAGAGGTAAAACAACCAACCGACAATCCGAGCTGCGCGCGCGAGACGGCGAGGGTCAGTGTCGGTGACGCGCTGGCGGTGAGGAGGCAGGCCAGGGTTCGGGAAGGCATCAGTCGTGACGACTGCGGTACCCAGCTCTTTGCCACTGAGTCGCTCGCCCGGCGATTCAACGAGTTCGGAACCATCCGAGCTCTTGACGATCTTGGCCATTGTTCTCCTAATAAGTGCGCGTGTCAGCGCTTAGTTCGACTTTGCCGTGATCCAGATGGTGAGGCCGATAATCGCACCGACACCAAAGATCCACAGGAACAGTCCTTCAGAAACAGGACCCAGTGATCCGAGCTCGAGTCCGCCGGGGGAAGGGTTTGCCTTCTGGTACTCGAGGTACGCAATGATGTCCTTTTTCTCTGTGGGTGTGAGATTGAGGTCGTTGAAAACCGGCATGTTCTGCGGGCCGGTGAGCATGGCCTCGTAAACGTGCACGGCAGTGGAGTTGTCGAGCGAGGGCGCATACTTGCCCTCAGTCAGGGCGCCACCAGCACCGGCAACGTTATGGCACATGGCGCAGTTAATGCGGAAGAGTTCGGCGCCGTGAGCTACGTCACCGCCCGTAAGCATGGATTCACTTGGAATTGAGGGTCCGGGACCGAGCGAAGCAACATAGGCAGCGAGTGCCTGAACCTGTGCGTCGGTGAACTGGACGGGCTTCGCCGGAGCTTGCGGTGCATTGGCCTGCATGGGCATGCGGCCGGTGCCCACCTGGAAGTCAACGGAAGCGGCACCCACTCCAATGAGACCGGGTCCGTTCGCGGTGCCCTGAGCTTGAAGGCCGTGACACGTGGCGCAGTTCGCTGCGAAGAGCTTCGCACCCTCGTCGATAACCTCGGGGCTGGAGAGATCCACTTGGGCACTTGCTGTTGCCGTGGACGCCATCGCATACGCGGCGCCTGTCGTAATGAGCCCAATCCCCACGAGCAGAATGATGGCCAAGGGGGAGCGGCGTCCGCGTTTGCGGAGTGCATCGGGATTCTGTGACATGTGATTTCTACCGGTCTACTTGAGGACGTAAATAATCATGAACAGAGCAATCCAGACAACGTCAACGAAGTGCCAGTAGTACGACACGGCGATGGCGCTCGAGGCTTCCTTGTGCCCAAATCGTTTGACGGCGTAGGCGCGACCAATGACGAGCAAGAAGGCAATCAAACCGCCGGTCACGTGCAATCCGTGGAAGCCGGTGGTGAGGTAGAAGGCTGCTCCGTAGGCGTTGGAATCCAACGTGACACCCTCGGAAACGAGGATGGCATACTCATAGACCTGGCCGGCGACGAAGATGGCGCCCATGGCGTACGTAAGGAAGAACCACTCGACCATTCCCCACTGCGTGGGCTTCCAGCCGGTGGCGCGAGGCTGAAGGCGCTCGGCGGCGAAAACACCAAACTGGGCCGTGAAAGATGAGGCCACAAGAATCAGCGTGTTGGTGAGCGAGAACGGAATGTTGAGCAAGCTCGACTCCGCGGCCCACTGCTCGGGGGCGGCCGATCGAAGAGTGAAGTAGATTGCGAAGAGACCAGCGAAGAACATGACTTCACTGCCCAGCCACACGATTGTTCCCACGGCGACGGGGCTCGGTCGGTTGACGACGGGGGCGCCTTGGCGGGGGGATGCGGTAGCTGAACTCACCCTTCCATTATGGCGGATAGCGCGCGTAGATATGGCGGTTAGCGCCTTCAGACACGGTCTCCGGCGGGGTGATTTAGGCCGATTTCCGCCGTGTGGCAACTAATCTTGAAGACATGTCGACTCAGTACACGTGGCCGCAAACAATCACGGCACTGTTGGACGGTGAAGACCTGAGCGTGAGCCACGCCACCTGGGCGATGAACGACATCGTTTCGGGTGAGGTGACGGATGCCCAGCTGGCCGGATTCCTCGTCGCATTGCGGGCGAAAGGCGAAACGGTCGACGAAGTGGTGGGTTTTCGCGACGCCGTCTTGCAGAACGCGGTGGCGTTGCCGGTGTCCTCTCGGGCGCTCGATATTGTGGGAACAGGGGGCGACAATCACAAGACAGTGAACGTGTCGAGCATGGCGTCCATCGTCTGCGCTGGCGCCGGAATACCCATCGTGAAGCACGGAAACCGGGCAGCTTCGAGCGCTTCGGGGTCATCGGATGTGCTCGCCGAGTTGGGCATAGACCTGTCGCTTTCCCCGCAGGAGCTTGCCGAGGTCTTTGCCGAGGTAGGTATTGTCTTTGCGTTTGCCGCGGCATTTCACCCAGGGTTCCGACACGCCGCCAAAGCTCGCACAGAGCTTGGAATTCCGAGCATCTTCAACATCTTGGGTCCGCTCTGCAACCCGGCGCGACCGGAAGCTAACGCCGTCGGTGTGGCGAGCATCGAGCGTGTACCCCTGATTGTGGGAGTGCTGCAGAGCCGCGACGCTTCTGCTCTTGTTTTTCGTGGCGACGAAGGGCTTGACGAGCTCAGCATCGTGGGCCACTCCCGAATGTGGGAGGTTAACCGCGGGCGCGTGGAGGAACACGACATCGATCCACGAGAGTTAGGCATTCAGGCCGCAACCCTCGACGACAT
>DBCH01000010.1:6898-12050 GCA_002292955.1 Microbacteriaceae bacterium UBA963
CCGCTTTCGATCTCATCGATCACCCAGAGTCGTCCAATACCCACATTGCTGAGCGCTTAGCTCGGGGAATGGCGCGTGCGGCTGAGGCGATTGATTCGGGCGCGGCGGCCGACAAGCTGGCGGCGTGGGCCGGGGCTACGCAGAGCCGTTCTCACGGGGGCAGCTAAGGCCGTTCGCTCTGCACGACAGCCCGTAAAACAGTGGCGCGCCGATGCTCGCGTGGCTAGAGAGCGGGGGAGTCGTCGTCAATCCAGTCGAGGCTCTTCGATACTGCTTTGCGCCACACGCGCATCTGGCGATCGCGGTCCGATTCTGACATCGCCGGATTCCATCGAGCATCTTCGGCCCAGAGTGCACGCAGCTCATCGGTGTCCTTCCAGAAACCAACCGCCAGACCGGCAGCAAAAGCAGCGCCCAGTGCCGTGGTTTCACTGACCGATGGTCGTCGAACGGGGATGCCGAGAACGTCTGCCTGAAACTGCATGAGGAACTCGTTCTTGACCATGCCGCCGTCGACCCGAAGGTCGGGGATGCTCACGCCCGTGTCGGTCGACATGGCATCCACCACATCGCGTGTTTGCAGGGCGGTGGCTTCGAGGGCAGCCCGGGCGAGATGAGCCCGATTGACGTAGCGCGTCAGGCCCACAATGACGCCGCGTGCGTCGGTTCGCCAATACGGCGCAAACAGCCCGCTAAACGCCGGCACGATTACCGCACCACCGGAGTCCGGCACGCTCGTGGCGAGGGCTTCGATCTCACTGGCGTCGCTAATCAGACCCAGGTTGTCGCGGAGCCACTGCACGAGAGAGCCCGCGACGGCGATTGACCCTTCTAGCGCGTAGTTCGCCGGTTCTGACCCAAGTTTGTAGGCAACCGTCGTGATGAGTCCGTTGGTGGAGTGCACGATGTCGGTACCGGTGTTCATGATCAAGAAGCAACCGGTTCCGTAGGTGTTCTTCGTCTCGCCCGAGTTAAAGGCGGCTTGGCCGAACGTGGCCGCCTGCTGATCACCGAGAATTCCCGAAACAGGAACACCGCTGAGTGGACCCACTGCCGTTCCGTAAACCTCGGAAGACGAGCGGATCTGCGGCAACACGGCTCTCGGAACGCTGAAAACGTCGAGGAGGTCATCGTGCCACTCAAGCGTGGCGAGACTCATCAGGAGTGTGCGCGAGGCATTTGTGACATCGGTGGCATGAACTCCGCCGTCAACGCCGCCCGTGAGGTTCCACAAGATCCACGTGTCGGGAGTGCCGAACGCCAGCTCGCCGGCTTCGGCGCGAGCGCGTGCACCGGGCACGTTATCGAGAATCCAGGCAATCTTGGTGGCCGAGAAGTACGCGGTCAGGGGCAGGCCAGTGAGTTGCGAGAAGCGGTTGATGCCCTCGTTCTCCGTGAGCTCGTCAGCCACGCTCTGCGTGCGCGTGTCTTGCCAGACAATGGCGTTGTAAAGCGGGATGCCGGTGGCGCGATCCCACACGATGGTGGTTTCTCGCTGGTTTGTGATGCCCACGGCGGCGATGTCCGAGGCCGAGAGTTTGGCGTCAGCGAGGGCCGAGGAGATTACCTCGAGAGTGTTGTTCCAGATCTCCATGGGGTCGTGCTCTACCCAGCCGCTCTGTGGAAAGTACTGCGTGGTTTCCTTCTGGGCGATTCCGCAACGTTTTCCTGAGCGGTCAAAGATGATGGCACGTGTGCTTGTCGTGCCGTTGTCGATGGCAAGAACAAACTGCGACATAGGAATTCTTCCGCCTCTCGTGCTGGCACGGGTGCGCATCCGTTGTGCGCTCTGGGCTAAGTATGGCTTGTTGGCGTCTGCCAGCATAAGAGCACCACAGCAACGTTCGTTACACAAGGGAGTGCACCGTGTCAGCTGAGCAAACGCCTAACCTCGTCGAATCCGCCGAGTGGCGTAACATGGAGGATTTCTCTGAGGGAATCGATACGAATCGCCTCCCGCAGACCGATGCGCTGGCCGGTTCTGAACATAGTGTGCTGCTTGAGGACGGGGGAGTGGCGAAGTTTAACTTTCTCGCCGGAAACCGTGTTGCCTGGTCGGTCACCGGTGAAGAGTGGGCTGGCGACGGCGAGGAGACCTATGACGGCGTTGCGGTGGGCGACGGAGCCTTCTGGGTTGACTTCAGCATTTCTGCCCGCAAGGTCGAGTCGATCACGCTCATTTTTCAGCCCGTGACCGGGTGGGCGCTCATTGTGCACTCGCGCATTCACGACGAGAACTTCACCACTGAGACGCGCGTCATGCAGACCTTCCACGCGGGCCGCGTAGATGGCAACACGGATGTCGAGTTGCCCCACGAGACACGCGAGCTCATTGGCAAGCGCACGCTCTTCCGTTATAGCGTCAACCACCTCTACGAGCACATCTACTTGAGCTCACGACGCTTTGTCTGGCACAACCTTGTGGGCGAACAGCGCGGACACGCTGCTGCCGAACTCGCCACGACATGGAAGCTTGAGAAGGGCCTGTACGTCTTTACGTGGCGTGAGGAAAAGATTCCGGTGGGCACCGTCTTCCTGTTTGACTACGCCCGCGGACGCAGCACGGGCAAGTTCATCGGCCTCACGGGCGATGGTCGGATCGAGAACTCCGCCGGGGGTGCCGAAATCATTGAATTTGGTTTCTCGAACTACGCCGATCACCAAGAACCGGTCTAGGTTTTTAGGGGCTTGGCGGCCCCGGAAAGAATCGCGGAAACCACCAGCAGTCCGGCGACGACGTAAAACATGTTGAGCACCCCCCAGCTTTCTCCAAGAAAGCCGAGGAGGGGAGGGCCCACGAGAAAAGCGACGTAGCCGAACGTCGACACAACGGCAACGCGGCCAGACGAGTTTTCACCGTCTGCGCCGGCAGAAATGAACAGCGGAAAACCGAGGGCAACCCCGGCGCCCCACAAAGTTGCTCCCGCCCATGCTACGAAGATAGACGGCGCAAAAATAAGCAGGAGAACGCCCATCAATCCCACGACCGCCGAAGCACGAAGGGCGTTAACCCGGCCCCATCGGTCAACGGCGCGACCGCCAGCAAAGCGCACAACGACCATTCCGCACATTGCACAAGCGAACGTGATGCCGGCTACGGTGGCCGAAAGCCGGAAGTCATCGACGATTGCAATGGTAATCCAGTCGTTCGCGGCACCCTCGGCGAGAGTGAATCCCAGGATCCCGAGTCCGAGGAGGACGAGGCGACTGGTGAGTTGCGTTCTCGGGCGCCGGATTTGCGGGGACTGCGTTGGCGCGCCACGAATACCCGTGTGGGCGGGAAGAAATCGAAATGTGAGTGCGGTGGTGACGAGCAGAACCACAGCGAGGACGGTCTGCTGCCAAAACAGGTTTATCGCTATGGCTCCACAGAGGGTCCCGACACCGGCACCCGCAAAAGTTCCGAGCGAGTAGGCCCCATGGAACTGGGGGAGGAGCGTGCGTCCGGCGCGCTTTTCCACGTCGGCACCCTCCACGTTTATGCCCACGTCACCGATACCAAATGCGACGCCAGTGAGTATGCTGCCGACGATTACACCGGGAACCGATGCCACGACGGCACTCGCACCGGTAACCACCATGGCGACCGTGAGTATGGCGAATCCCCAGCCGATTGCAGCCCGCGCCCCAAACCGAGAGATAAACCAACCGGAATTGAGAAGAGAAACCAAAGCGCCCACTGCGCCGGCCATGAGGACAAGGCCGAGCGTGGCCGTGGACAAGCCGAGCAGGCTGCGAACCTCCGGAAGTCTCACCAACCACGACGAGCCGCAGAGTCCAAAAACGAAGAAATAGACGAAGATCACACGGATGCGCAGGGCTTCAGGGGAGGCAGTGATTCCCGTCACGAGGCCATACTCTCACGCTCTTTCGGGCTCAGGTGCCAGGTCGCGAGTGGGGGAAAGGGGGCGCGCAATCCGAGAGGCAGAGCCCGCACCCAGAAGAAGCAAAGCGGGGATGGCAATGGCGGTGATCAGACCACCGGCCTGCCCGACGGCACCGAGAGCGGGGCCCACACTCAGAATCGCGGTGTTCATGAAGACGAGCAGAACCCGCGTGCGTGCGGGGGAGAGGAGTTGATCCTCCGCCAGGGCGGAGCTCACGAGGGGATAACCTAGCGACGCGCCAAGCCCCCAGAGCGTCGCACCGAGGAAGACCAAAGGTAAGACGCTCATCATCATGACGAGAACGATTCCGACCACACACACGATGCTCAAGCACGTGAGCAAGACCGGCCGAGAAACGCGCTCCACCACGAAACCACCGAAGAGGCGCCCGGCGGCCATTGCTACGGCAAAGCACGTAAAACCAATGGCGCCTTCTTCGAGGGTCATCCCACCCGAGACGAGGAAAATCGGAAGCCAGGTGGCAGCCGCGTACTCGGCGAGAACGAAGGCCAGAGCAATTCCGGACAGGCCGAGCGTGCGCGGTTCGCGCCACACTGCACGACGCTGGGCTGCAGTGGCCACGGGAGCGAAAACCCCCGTGTGATCGTGCGCAGGGGTGTGCAGGTTGCCGTCCTTCGGGAGGAAGCGAGATGCAATGACACCGGCCACCGCAGTAAAGACGGCAATGGCGTCAAAGTCGAGCCACAGCGGAACATTGCCCGAGATGGCAAGTGCCCCAAGGGCAGAACCAATCAACAGGCCTGCGCTGTACGCGCCGTGCAACGGAGGGAGCAGACTGCGCCGCGATGCTCGATCCACATCCGTGGCCTCAATGTTGTTGGCAAAATTGCTCATGCCAAAAAAGATGCCCATTCCCAGGTTGCTGAAAACGGCAAATGGCAAGTTTCCGGCACTGATGGCGGCACCCGTGAGGGCAAAAAAGATTGACATTCCAATGAATGCGACCGCGAGAATGCGACGTGAACCGAAGCGCACCAAGAGGCGCGATCCAAAAATAACGCTCAGGAGTGCCCCGAAGCCCAAAACCGTGGCAAAAAGACCATACGACGCGGTGGTGAGGCCGAGTCGCTCTTCAGTCTCCGGCGTTCGGCTCACCCAGGTGGCGAAGAAAATACCGTTCAGCGCGAACGTGACGACAAGTGCAGCAAACCATCGCCTGATGCTGAGGTGGGACGGCGCAAAGGACACAGTGTCATCGTAGGGCCGGGGAGAGTGGTTCAACTGCCATAAGGTGCTGGCTAAAC
>DBCH01000003.1 GCA_002292955.1 Microbacteriaceae bacterium UBA963
GTGGACCGGAGACCCCTACGGACGAGTCATGCACTTCGGCATCCGGGAGCACGCCATGGGTGCGATTCTCAATGGCATCGTCTTGCACGGCAAGACGCGTCCCTTTGGGGGCACGTTCCTTATCTTCAGTGACTACATGCGACCGGCGGTTCGACTCGCTGCGCTCATGAAAGTTCCCTCGATTTTTGTGTGGACTCACGACTCCGTCGCTTTGGGTGAGGACGGACCAACGCACCAGCCGATTGAGCAACTGGCGACACTTCGAGCAATTCCCGGACTCGATGTCGTTCGCCCGGCTGATGCCAACGAGGTCGCGTATGCCTGGAAGGCCATACTGGAACGTCGTCACGGCCCTGCCGGCATTGCTCTGACCCGTCAGAACATCCCGGTCTTTCCTCGCGGGTCTGGCGCTGCCAGCGCCACCGAATTCGCTCACGCGTCAGCCACTGCCAAAGGCGCGTACGTTCTCATCGACTGCGCGGGCACTCCCGACGTTCTCCTTCTCGCAACGGGTTCCGAGGTTCAATTGGCCATGGCTGCCCGCGAGCAGCTGGCCAATTCGGGCGTGGCCGCTCGTGTGATTTCAGCACCCTGCTGGGAATGGTTTGGCGAGCAGTCGGACGAGTATCGCGAAAGCGTCATTCCCTCGGGCGTTACCGCACGCGTCAGCGTGGAAGCCGGCTTGGCCATGTCATGGGAGAAGTTCTTGGGCTCGCGCGGTCGCGCCGTGTCGATTGAGCACTTTGGTGCGTCGGCAGACTACAAGACGCTGTTCCGGGAGTTCGGCATGACAACAGAGGCCGTTGTTGCCGCAGCGCTCGAATCGATTGCGGCGACATAGTGACATCCTCGCATCACCACTGTGCATCTGCACCCCAGCACAGCGGACCCTGAAACAATGACAACCGAAGGATGAATGTGACTTCTCCCACTACGCAACTCTCACAGGCTGGTGTGAGCATTTGGCTTGATGACCTCTCGCGGGAGCGCATCAGGTCTGGGTCGCTCGCGTCGCTCATCGCCACACACGATGTCGTTGGAGTGACAACGAATCCCACCATTTTCGCCGCGGCACTGACCGATGGTGAGTCGTATGCAGAGCAAATCAAGGAGCTGGCAGCCGCCGGAGTCGAGGCAGACGAGGCGGTGTTCCAGATCACCACGAGCGACGTTTCCGCAGCGTGTGACATCTTTGAGCCCGTGTTCTCGCGCACGCAGGGGGTCGACGGTCGCGTTTCTATCGAGGTCTCCCCCACGCTTGCTCATGACGCTTCCGGCACCATTGCCGAAGCTAAGCGATTGTGGGACAAGATGGGGAAGGCAAATGCTCTCATCAAGATTCCGGCAACTCTGGCGGGTCTCGAGGCGATCACCGAGGTTATCGGCGCAGGCATTTCGGTTAACGTCACTCTGATTTTTAGTCTCGCCCGCTACGACGCCGTTGTCGACGCGTACCTGGCCGGTCTTGAGAAGGCGCAGGCAGCAGGCATCGACCTTGCGTCCATACACTCTGTCGCTTCGTTCTTCGTGTCACGGGTTGATACCGAAATTGATAAGCGCCTTGAGGCAATCGGTTCAGACCTTGCCCGAGGGTTGACGGGTATGGCTGGCCTGGCCAACGCCCGTCTCGCCTACGACCTGTACGAAGAGAAGTTTGCGACGCCTCGCGCCGCGAGCCTCCTGGCATCCGGCGCCAATCGCCAGCGGCCGCTCTGGGCGTCGACCGGCGTGAAAGATCCGAATCTCCCCGACACGCTGTATGTCACGGAGCTGGTGGCCGCGGACGTGGTCAACACCATGCCCGAAAAAACTCTGATGGCGACCTTCGACCACGGCACGATCTCGGGAGACACGATTACGCCCCACGTCGCCGCCGCTCGCGAGTTTTTTGTGCAGTTGGGGTCTGTCGGCGTCGATATCGACGACGTGACCGACCAACTGGAGCGCGAAGGCGTTGACAAATTCATTGATTCCTGGGGCGAACTGCTCGAGACCGTTAACGCAGCCTTGGAGGCTAACCGATGAACTTTCGAGTGCATGTTTCAGGAACCATCAAGGACTACGTTGACGCCACGCTCCCAGGCCTGATCGAGAACTTCGTCGCGTCCCGAATCACCGACCAAGACCCCACTCTGTGGGGAAAGTCGGCGGAAGCGGAAGCATCCATTCGGCTCGGGTGGGTCGAGTCGGTCAACACGTCGCGACCGTTAGTGGCCGAAATTGACCAGCTGCGGTCTCAGCTTCACGCTGCTGGTGTGACCCGCATTGTGCTCGCCGGCATGGGGGGCTCGTCCCTTGCGCCGGAGGTTATCGCTCAGACCGCCAACGTCGAGCTCATCATTCTTGACTCAACTCACCCGGATCAGATCGCCGCAACGCTCTCCGACCGTCTCGCCAACACTGCACTCGTGGTGAGCAGCAAATCTGGCTCGACAGTCGAAACCGATAGCCAGCGACGGGTTTTTGCCGAAGCCTTCCTCGCCGCCGGCATCAATCCCGCCGACCGCATCATTGTCGTGACTGACCCCGCGTCACCCCTCGATTCGTTGGCGCGAAAAGCGGGTTATCGCGTCTTCAACGCCGATCCCCACGTTGGCGGACGATTCTCAGCGCTGACCGCGTTCGGACTCGTTCCCGCGGGTCTTGCCGGAGTCGACATCGGAGAGATTCTGGACGAAGCCGCAGCAGCTTCGCTTGAGCTCGCTATTGACCATGTCGGGAACCCGGGCCTGATTCTCGGTGCCGCCCTAGCCGCCGGGCTCCCGGTGCGCAACAAGCTGGGATTCGTCTCTGACGGAACTCACATTGTGGGTCTCCCCGACTGGGCAGAGCAGTTGATTGCCGAGTCCACCGGAAAGCAGGGCAAGGGACTTCTTCCTGTTGTTCTCAACAGCGTGAGCCATGAGCTTTCTGCAGATCTTCCGGATGTGCAGATCGTCCGACTCGTAGACGATGCTTACGAACACCACCTCCTGAAACACGATCGACACGTCGGTGACATTCTGGTGTCGGGCACACTCGGCGCTCAGTTCTTGGCGTGGGAGTACGCAACGGCTGTTGCGGGCATGCTTCTGGGCATCAACCCATTCGATCAACCGGATGTCGAGTCAGCAAAAGTGGCAACTCGGGGACTACTTGATTCCCGCCCGTCGCCCACGTCGCCAGCATTCACCGAGGGCACCATTGAGGTTCGCGCACACGGTGATTTCCTCGGTACTGCCGCCAAAGTGCGTGAGGCGATTTCGGCTCTACTCGGAACGCTGGGTCGTGACGGATACGTTGCCGTTCAGGCCTACGTTGACCGCCTAACTCTCCCCCAGACCGCCGGCGTTCGCGATCTCATTGCCGGTCGCGCACAGCGACCGGTGACGTTTGGTTGGGGACCGCGCTTCCTCCACTCGACCGGTCAGTTCCACAAGGGCGGTCCGGCTTCGGGCGTGTTCATTCAGATTCTGCAAACGCCCACATCCGACGTCGCGATTCCCGACATGCCGTTTACCTTTGGGCAACTTATTGCCGCACAGGCCGCGGGCGATGCCGACGTCTTGGCATCTCTGGGCCGGCCGGTCTTGACGCTCACGCTCACTGACTCCGGCTCAGACCTTAAGCCACTCTTTGAGGCGTTTAACTAGTCCATGCCCGCAGAAGACGAGCCACTTTTCACTAACCCTCTTCGGGTCGTGGAGGACCGT
>DBCH01000136.1:0-782 GCA_002292955.1 Microbacteriaceae bacterium UBA963
GGCGGCGCCGACCTCCGGGTGGTGCAAGAGCTGCTTGGTCACGCCAGTCTCGGCACCACGCAGATCTACACTCACGTCTCCATGGAGCGCCTCGAGGCCAGCTACCGCCAGGCCCACCCCCGGGCCTAGTGTCCCGTTACCAGGGCAGTAGAACGGCCCGAGGTACTTCTCCCCAGGCGAGCAACGGATTCACGTACTCGCCCCGATAGCGCAGGCTCACGTGCACACACGCGCAGTGCGGCGTGGGGGAAACCACGGCCACGGGCTCCCCAGCCTCAACCATCGAGTCCATCTCAACCAGTGACGAAGCGCCGTCGAAGGTTGCCAGCCATCCGCCACCCGCATCGAGCGTCACCACATCGCGGTCGACCACTCTCCCGGCAAAAGCCACACGAACGCCGGTGGGAGCCACCAACCGTTCGCCCAAGGAAGCCGGCAAGTCGATGCCGCGATGCCCGGCGCCATATTCGGTGGCAGGAGCCACAAAGGCACGACTCAATTGACGACTGCGTTCCAGAGGCCACTGCCATTTCGAGGGTGCAGCCCCAACCGGTGGGGTGTTGACAAGTTGACCGAGGGCGAGCGTGGTGAGCGTGAGCACGACCGCCGCCCAAACGAGGCGTGATGACGGGCGAGAGGGGCGAGGTGCGCGTAGGAGCATGCCCCATCATGGAGCGCGGCTTGGCCAGCCGAGGCTAGTCGGTGCCGAACTGTTGATACATCTCGCGTTCGCGGTCGCGCCGGGGAAACAGGAACCACACGAGGGCGGCGCCGCCGACCAT
>DBCH01000136.1:876-7105 GCA_002292955.1 Microbacteriaceae bacterium UBA963
CTCGGAGTACTGCGGGTAGCGACTGGCCAGATCTGTGGCGCTGCCAAAAGACTTGGCCAGCGCCGCCGACGTTTCGCTCGTAATCTGTTGTTGCACCGCGGACGGTTCGGCGGCGATATCGGCGGCTATCGATCGCGCGTAGCCGGCCCCGAGAATGGCGCCCAGAATGGACTGCATGATGGCGCCACCCAGGTCGCGCTGAAGATCACCAGTGCCCGAGGCCATTCCCACTTTGGTTACGGGAACCGAGTTGGTGAGGGCATGCGACGCGGGCGTTCCCGCGATACCCACACCGAGCCCAATCAGGGCGTAACTCAGTGCCACCCACACGTACGGAGTGGTGAGTCCCCACAGCACGAGCATCGACGTGAAGCCCAGTAAACACAGTGCGAAGCCGATGAGCAGGGTGATGCGCGATCCGAGTTGGCCGGTCAGGCGCGACGACAGCGGTGCCACAGCAATCATGGCCACGACACACGGCAGAATTGCCGTTCCGGCCATGAGCGGGTCGTAGCCCAAGACGTTCTGCAAAAACTGTTGCCCAATGAACATGGCACCCATGAGAGAACCGAACACGATGATGCCCGATACGGCGGCCACCCAAAACGTGGGGCGCTTGGCGAACGTCAGGTCGAACAGCGGGAAACGAGCCCGCGTCTGTCGCCAGAAGAAGGCCACACCGCCCAGAACCGTGATCACCCCCATGCCGATCACGGTCATCAGGTGGCCATCGAGCGCCACGAAGTTGATGGTCAAGACAAGTCCGCCAAAGAAAATGGCCGAGAAAATGCCGCCCCAGTGGTCCACCGGCTCGGTTGTCTCACTGAGCTTGGCGGGCACGTTGAGGATCACGAGGACAATGGCCACGACGGCGAAAGGAACGGCCACCAGGAACATCCAGTTCCACGTGGTCACCATCAGGAGCGCCCCCGCAATCAGCGGCGAGAGCGCAGAGAGGCCCGCGCCGAGGGCAGACCACAGCGCGATGGCGGTGGTGCGCCGAGACCCGGCCCAAATGGCGGTGATCAGGGCCAGGGTGGTGGGGTAGGCCATGCCGGCGGCAACACCACCGAGTAGTCGGGAGATGGCAAGAATTTCGATGCTCGTGGCAAAGAACGACATAAACGCCGCCGGAATCCCCAGTGAGAGTCCGAGAATCAGCATGCCCTTGCGCCCGAAGCGGTCACCCAGGGCGCCGAGGTACAGCACCGAAATCGACAGGCCGAGCGAGAATCCCACGGCCACAAGATTGAGACCCACCTGTGAGGCGTCAAGTTCTTTGCCAATTTGGGGCAGGCCCACGTTGGCCACCGACAGGTTCATGTTTGCCACGCCGGCCCCGAGAATGAGGGCGGTGAGGGCCGCGGCGGACTTGGCCTTACTCAGGCCGGATGCTCCCGATCCGTTGGACACGGTCGGCGATGAGGAGGTAGCCATAGTCTCCATCCTGCCCGAATTTCTTACACGTGCGCCCATTGCGCTACTCTGGACATACGTCGACCAAGCAATTGGCGGCGAATTCGCGTGTCCAGCTTTACCGTGACAACCGGCCTAACGGTCACCCTCGGGTGCAGGTCGCTCACCGGACACCAGGGCAGTTCTCGCCGAGAACTGCGACTAACCGCAAGTAACGCACGTGCCTGACCTTGGTCACGCCTGCGTTGAGAACAGGAGAACGGCTCATGGCCGTCGTCACCATTCGCCAGCTGCTCGACAGCGGCGTTCACTTCGGACACCAGACGCGTCGGTGGAACCCGAAGGTCAAGCGCTTCATTCTTGCCGAGCGCTCGGGCATTCACATCATCGACCTTCAGCAGTCGCTGACCTACATCGACCAGGCGTACGACTTCGTCAAGCAGACCGTCGCCCGCGGCGGATCGGTGCTCTTCGTGGGCACCAAGAAGCAGGCTCAGGAGTCCATTGCCGAGCAGGCAATGCGCGTGGGTCAGCCCTACGTCAACCAGCGCTGGCTGGGTGGACTGCTCACCAACTTCAACACGATTAGCCAGCGCCTCGCGCGCATGAAAGAGCTTGAGCAGCTTGACTACGAGGACGCCTCGAAGTCGGGCTTCACCAAGAAAGAGCTGCTGATCAAGAAGCGCGAGCTCGACAAGCTTCACAAGAGCCTCGGTGGTATTCGCAACCTGCAGAAGACGCCGAGCGCACTCTGGGTTGTCGACACCAAGAAAGAGCACCTCGCGATTGACGAGGCCAAGAAACTGGGCATCCCGGTTATCGGCATCCTCGACTCCAACTGCGACCCCGACGAGCTGGCGTACCCCATTCCGGGCAACGACGACGCTATTCGGTCGGTCGGCCTCCTCACGCGCATTATCGCCGACGCCGTGGCCGAGGGACTCATCGAACGCCACCAGAAGGCAGATTCGGGTCAGGCCGCTGAGCCCATGGCCGAGTGGGAGCGCGAGCTTCTCGAAGCCGGCGGCGTTGCCGCACCCGCAACCGAGGCACCCGCTGCTGACGCTGCAACCGAGGCACCCGCCGAGGCTGTTGCCGAAGCCGAGGCCGAAGTTGCTAACGAAACCACCGCAACCGAGGCCGCAGAGCCGGCCGCCGAGAAGGAATAACCGAACATGGCTAATTTTTCACTCGAAGACGTCAAGACGCTGCGCGAGCGCCTCGGCACGGGCATGGTTGACACCAAAAACGCCCTGGTCGAAGCCGATGGCGACATGGACAAGGCCGTAGAGATTCTTCGCCTCAAGGGAGCAAAGGGTAACGCCAAGCGCGCCGACCGCTCCACGAGCGAAGGCCTCGTTGCCGCCAAGGCTGAGGGTGGCAAGGCCACCATCATCGAACTCGCGTGTGAGACCGACTTTGTGGCCAAGGGAGACAAGTTCATCGCCCTCTCAAACAAGGTGCTCGACGCTGTTGTCGCCGCAGGCGCCACCACGGCTGAGCAGGGACAGGCCGCCGCGGCCGGTTCGCAGACGGTGGCCGACCTCATCAACGACGAGGCAGCCATCATCGGCGAGAAGATTGAACTGCGTCGCGTTGCCGTTGTGGAGGGCGAGAAGCTTGCCATCTACATGCACCAGACCAGCCAGGACCTGCCCCCGCAGGTGGGCGTTGTGGTGGGCTACGCCGGCTCAGACGACGAGACGGCTCGTTCGATAGCCATGCACATCTCGTTCGCCGACCCGCAGTTCCTGGCTCGCGAAGACGTTCCTGCCGCCGAGGTGGAGAAGGAGCGCCAGATCGTCACCGAGATCACGCGCCAAGAGGGCAAGCCCGAGGCGCAGATCGACAAGATTGTTGACGGTCGTCTGGCCGCGTTCTACAAGCAGGTCGCCCTGCTCGAACAGGACTATGCACGCGACGACAAGCAGAAGGTGTCGAAGGTGCTCTCCGACGCCGGCCTCACTGTTTCGGGCTTTGTCCGGTTCAAGGTAGGCGCTTAGTTTCGCAAATCTTTTCAGCGCCCGGTTCGTGAGCTTTCTCGCGTGCCGGGCGCTGTGCGTTGGGGGCCGCGCGGTAGCGTAAGACGAACACATCCGCTTGCGCTAAAGGATTAGATCATGCCAAAACGTCGTCGCGTCCTCCTCAAGCTTTCCGGAGAAGCCTTTGGCGGCGGATCCCTCGGGGTGAATCCCGATGTCGTGGCCTCACTCGCGCAAGAGATTGCCGAAGCGGCCAAACAGGTCGACGTGGCCGTGGTCGTGGGTGGCGGCAACTTCTTTCGCGGCGCCGAGCTCAGCCAGCGCGGCATGGATCGCGCGCGCGCCGACTACATGGGCATGCTCGGCACGGTCATGAACGCCCTCGCCCTGCAGGACTTCCTCGAACAGGCCGGGGCGCAACCGCGCGTGCAGTCGGCCATTGCCATGGCGCAGGTCGCCGAGCAGTACATCCCGCTGAGGGCTATCCGCCACCTTGAGAAGGGGCGCGTCGTCATCTTTGGCGCGGGTGCGGGGTTGCCGTACTTCTCAACCGATACCGTTTCGGCCCAGCGCGCGCTCGAGATTCACGCCGACGTGGTCTTGGTGGCCAAGAACGGTGTTGACGGCGTCTACTCGGATGACCCCAAGAAGAATCCCGACGCCGCACGGCTCGACACCGTCACTTTTGATGAGGCACTCAAGAAGGGCCTCAAGGTCGTCGATTCCACCGCATTCTCGCTGTGCATGGATAACAAGATGCCCATGCGCATCTTTGGCATGGAGCCCACGGGAAACATCACCCAGGCAATTCTCGGGGCACAAATCGGCACCCTCGTCACCAACTAGACTCGTTCCACGACCATCCAGACGAAGGAGTCTTTCGTGATTGCAGCAGTTCTCAGCGACGCCAAGGACCGCATGGCCAAAGCCGTCGAGGTTGCCAAGGAAGACTTCGCGACCATCCGCACCGGCCGGGCCAACCCCGCACTCTTCCAGAAGATTCTGGTCGACTACTACGGCACGCCCACTCCGCTGGCGCAACTCGCTTCGCTGCAGAATCCTGAAGCGCGCACAATTCTGATCACGCCCTACGACAAGGGCGCCCTCAAGGAAATTGAGCAGGCCTTGCGTGATACTCCCAACTTGGGTGCCACGCCGTCCAACGACGGCACCATCATCCGTGTTGCCCTACCCGAGCTCACCGAAGAGCGTCGCAAGGAGTACGTGAAGATTGTCAAGGGCAAGGCGGAGGACGCGCGCGTTTCGGTGCGCAACATTCGGCGTAAGGCCAAGGACGACATCGATGCCCTCAAGGGTGAGGTGGGCGACGACGACCTTGCTCGCGGTGAGAAGGAACTCGAGGCTGCCACAAAAGCGCACATTGATCAGATTGACGATTCTCTGAAGCGCAAAGAAGCCGAGCTGCTCGAGGTCTAGGGTGTCGAACAACATCACCCCCGAGGAGCGCGAGCGCCGCACTCCCACGGAAGAGATTCAGGCGCAGATTCGCAGCGCCCGGGCAGATATTGAGCGACAGCTCGAGAACACCAAGGCCCAGTTTGAGCACACGCGCGTTCAATTTGAAGCAGCCAACGAGAAGATTCGCAAGCGAACCGGGCGCAACCTGCTCGGGGCCATCGCGGCCGGAATAATCTTCGGTGCTTTTGTGCTCGTGAGCCTCCTGATCTTCAAGTGGCTGTTCGTCATCTTCGCCGCGGTAGTTTTGGGTATTTGTACTCTCGAACTGGCCAATGCCATGAGGGTTCGGGGTTGGTACGTTCCGCGCATCCTGAGCGTTGTTGTCACGGTGGTCACGATGCCCGTGGCCTTCTTTGGCGGCCTCGTCATTACGGGGATTGTGATTGCGCTGGGCACCGTCATCATCTTGATCACCCAGATTGTCACCTCGAATCGGGCTGCCTATGTTGACAAGGCACCCCTCCGGCAACGCATGTTCGCCGCTGTTTTTGTGCAGGCCTACGTTTCTGCTCTTGGCGCGGTGACCGTCAACCTCGTGGCGAACGACGACGGGCAGTGGTGGGTTCTCGGCTTCCTGATTGTGGTGGTTTCCATCGACACCGGCGCGTACGTTACGGGACTGCTCTTCGGCAAGCACCTCATGGCCCCCAGCATCAGTCCCAAAAAAACCTGGGAGGGCTTTGCCGGAGCGGGCGTCATTTCCCTCATCTCGGGAGGTCTGGTTGTCACGCTCATGCTTGGTCTGCCCCTGTGGTTTACGCCGATCTTCTCCATCCCCATTCTGTTTTCCGCGGTCTGGGGTGACCTCGGGGAGTCTCAGCTCAAGCGCATCATCGGCGTGAAAGACATGAGCAACTGGCTGGCGGGTCACGGCGGCTTTCTCGACCGCCTCGATTCCATCCTGCCCACCGCGCTCGTGGTGTACATCATCTACGTCGTCGTTCACACAGTCCCCTAGCGCGGGTGTGGAGCGCGACACAGGAGATTTTTTGAGAGAATGGGTACGTGAACTTAACTTTCAATCGCGCTACCGGCAATCGTCCCGCCTACGACCCCGTTCAGGTTGAGGAATTCGTTGAGGATGCCCGACGCGCCTACGATGCACCGGCGGGAATGCCGGCAACCCTCACGGCCATGCAGATTCGCCAGGTGTCCTTTGCGCTCAAGCGTGGCGGGTACGACGCTGCCCAGGTCGACGCGGGCTTGGAGCGGTTGGAGATCGCCTTCGCCACAGCCGAGCGGGAGGCCGCAATTGCGCGTGACGGCTGGGAGAGCTGGTCGAGCCGCGGTGTTGCCGCA
Source organism: Microbacteriaceae bacterium UBA963 (assembly GCA_002292955.1). Lineage (GTDB taxonomy): Bacteria > Actinomycetota > Actinomycetes > Actinomycetales > Microbacteriaceae > UBA963. The sequence continues at coordinate 7,053 of DBCH01000136.1, forward strand.
GCCGAAGACCTCAGGGATCGCCTTCTGCGCGAGCCGAAGAACCGTTTTCGTAA
>DBCH01000096.1 GCA_002292955.1 Microbacteriaceae bacterium UBA963
GAGTTTGGACACTGGAACTTCGCCTCGACCGACGGCGTGCTCACGCGCACGGTTGCCGATTCGGCCGCGCTACTCGATGTTCTTGCTCCCGGAGATGCCGCGGGCTGGTTTGCCACCCGACCTCCCGCACGACCCTTCAGCCAGGAGCTTCGACCAACAGACCGGAGCCTCCGAATCGGAGTACTGTCCCTCTCCAATAGTGGAGTCACCGTTGACGACGATTGCGTGGCCGCTGTTGAGCTCACCGCCACGCACCTCGAAAAGCTCGGCCACAGCGTCACCACCGTCGATGCATTTTTCTTCGAGCCGCAAACCCTCGGTGCCTTCGTCGGGATTGTGATGAGTGCCTACACGGCGAACAGCCCCATAAGGGATCCGTCGCTGTGCGATGCGTTTATTCGCTTCCGGCTCGACGGCGCCCGTGCCGTCAACTCAATCGACTATGTGGCTCTTGAAATCGAACTACAAGCGCAGGCCCGTCGGGTTGTGGCGCAGTGGGGTGACCAGTTTGACGTGCTCGTGACGCCCACCATGGCGGCCACGGTGCCGCCGGTCGGCCAGGTCTACCACGAGGCCAACGAAGACCCGGGCGGCGAGAGGCTGCTGGAGCGGCGCATGGCCACGTTCACGCTTCCCGCCAACCTGTCGGGCCTTCCGGCGGCCACGTTCCCGGTCGGCGTTGACCGCGACGGCATGCCCGTGGGAGTGCAGCTCATCGCTGGGCCCGGCGAAGAGGCAACACTGTTTCAGCTGGGTCACAGTCTCGAGCAAGAGTTCCTCTGGCATCAGCGCAGGCCCGCCTAGCGCGTCTCGCTCATCCGATGGGCGATGAATTCACCAATGAAGACAGCCGCATTGAATGTTCCACGTGAGGGGACGGTGGGCAAGATCGACGTGTCGGCCACGCGCAAAGCACTCACGCCATGAACACGACCCTGCCCGTCAACGACCGGCCCGATGGGCGCTGAGCCACTGAGGTGAATCGCGGTGCTGAGGTGGGTGCCGATCCACTCATCGAGGAGCGCGTCATTCCCGAGGATGTCGTCCGTCAGAGACGCGAATGCACGAAACACTGCTGCGAAGGAAGCCGATGTCAACAAGCGCGCCGCCGTCCGCACACCCACGCGCATTCTCTGTCGGTCACTCTCGTTGTTCAGATAGTTGTAGTCGATCCGGGGCTGCGTGAGCGGGTCACCCGAGACGAGCGTCATGCATCCTCGGCCTTTCGGGGCCTGAAGCGAGACCATGACGTGATACTCATCTGCGCCCTCAGCCGGCTCCGAAGCCAGGTCAGGGTTCACCAGCAGCCTCAGGGGCTTCACGGAGAGCAAAACTTCCAGGTCTCCGTCGGGGTACTGACCATCCGCCCCGGATGAATCAAAATTGAGCGCCGAAGGGAAGGCGCATCGTTCGGCGGGGTCCACCAGGGGAATGCTGGCGTGCCAGCCGACAGACAAATTGGGGTGATCGCTGAAATCCTGACCGACCGGAAGGTCAGCCACCAGCGGTATTCCGCAGGTTGCCAGCTGCTCGTGTGGTCCGATGCCGCTGAGCATGAGCAGATGGGGCGTTGCCACAGCACCCGCCGCAAGAACTACCTCATCGGCATCAATCACTCCGTTGTCGGTTTCGACACCCACAGCTTTACCGTGCTCAATGAGCACACGCAGCACGCGGGTGTCTCCCATGATTCTCAGGTTGTCTCGCTGCCGAGCATCGGCGAGATAGGCCATTGCCGTGTTCACCCGCACGCCGTCAATGATGTTTGACGGCACCGCTCCCACCCCAATAGTGCGGGAGTCCCCGTTCTTGTCTTGCTCCTCGGGGAACCCGAGTTCCTTGGCCGCCTGAGTAAAGAGGCCAGCGAGTCCCCCCGATTGAGGCGGACGACGAAGCGTGAGTGGGCCCTGGTTACCGTGTACCGGCCGATCACCAAAGTCGAGGTCGTTCTCCAGTTTCTTGAGTAAGGGCAGAGCGCTCTCGTAGCTCCACTCAGGTCCACCCACCTGCGCCCACCCCGCGAAGTCACGGGAACGAGCCCGAATCACATAGCCGCCATTGATGGCACTCGACCCCCCGAGTATGCGGCCGCGCGGAACAATGATGTCCGACTCCGGTTGAAGCAATGCCCGATAACCCCAATTAGCGGCATGGCCGGGCGCAATGGCGGGGAGGGATGCGCCGTCACGAAGTTCGGCGGGGGTGTCGCCCGCAGAGCCGGCCTCCACCAGGGTGACCTCGCACGAGGGGTCCTCGCTCAGCCGTGCGGCAAGAACGACACCCGCTGTTCCGCCGCCCACAATGACGATGTGGTTCATGTGTGACTGAATCCGGGGAGCGACGGCGTCTTCGTGCCAAAGATCTCTTCAGCGCTCGAGAACGCCACGTCAAACGTGTCCATGAGATTAGCGTCGTCGTGCGCGAGCCACTGCTCATAGGCGGCCAGGCTTATTCCTAAGCAGGCCCCGGCAATCGTCTGTGGTGCGAGGTCATTGGGTAGTGTTCCCAAGCGTTGGGCAACATACTCGGCAATGACCTGTCTCCACTCCGTGTAGCGCAGGGTGGAGTGAGCCATCAGCGTGGGAACGTTCAGCAGAAGCCACATTCGGCTCCGGTGCATGGCGAGCTCGTGTTGAGGAAAGCGATTGAACTCAATGACCGCCTTCCGCAGCACCTCGAAAATCGGCAGTTCTTGATCCGCTTCGGAAAGTGTGGCCCTCATGTGATCGAGGAGGCTGTCAAAATCTCCCCAGGGAAGATCGTTCTTTGTCGGGAAGTATCTAAAGAGGGTGCGGCGACTGATGCCGGCCTCGCGGGCAATCTCATCAACCGTTGTTTCATCGAATCCTCGCTCGATAAAAAGCCGCAGCGCGATCTGGCTGAGTTCACTGTGAGTAGTTACGTGTCCCCGGCCCGGGCGTCCGGGCGCCGACGTGATGTCAGTCATCGCGACCCGCCCTTCATTGCTTCCTCGTCATCACACTATATTCACGTCTTTATTTTTGACACCGAGTGCCATTAGAATCAAGGAGGAATTTTCGCCCACCTAAGGAAGCTGAGCACTCATGAGTTTGTGGCCCTGGAAACAAAACCCCTGGTTCGAGACCGTATTGGAGGCTCAGCGGAGAACCCAGAAGCGTCTTCCCCCGTCGATCTATGCGGCGCTCATCGCCGGTAGCGAGCGGGGTCGAACGCCCGAAGAGAACATCGATGCATTTGCGCGCATGCAGTTCGCGCCTCACGTGGCGGGGCATCAGCCCACCCGGGACCTGTCAACCACCATCATGGGCATTCCCGTGTCGTTGCCGGTGATGATTTCGCCCGCAGGCGTGCAGGCCATTCGCCCTCAGGGTGAGGTTGCCGTTGCCAAGGCCGCCGCCAACCGCGGAACCATTATGGGGCTGAGCTCGTTTGCCTCGAAGTCCGTGGAAGAAGTGACGGCAGCAAACGAGAACACCTTTTTCCAGATGTACTGGACCGGATCCCGAGACGTCATGCTCGAGCGCATGGAGCGGGCTCGAGCCGCAGGAGTCAAGGCGCTCATTGCCACAACAGACTGGTCGTTCTCCATTGGGCGAGACTGGGGAAGCCCTGCCATCCCGGAAAGAATGAACCTCGCGGCCATCATCAAGTTCGCCCCTGAGGGTATTCGCCGGCCAAAGTGGGCTCTGGAGTGGTTCAAGGCCGGGCTACCGGATCTGACCGCCCCCAACCTGAAGTCGCCCACGGGCAAGGCCCCCACCTTCTTCAGCGCCTATGGAGAGTGGCAACAGACTCCCCCTCCCACGTGGGAAGACATCGAGTGGCTGCGCAAAGAGTGGGGCGGCAAGTTCATGCTCAAGGGCGTGACCCGCATCGATGACGCCAAGCGCGCGGTGGATGCCGGTGTCGACGCGATTTCGGTTTCGAATCACGGCGGAAACAACCTAGATACCACCCCCGCGTCGATTCGCTGCCTGGGTCCCGTTGCCGACGCCGTGGGTCATCAGGTCGAGGTTTTGCTCGATGGCGGCGTTCGTCGCGGTGGAGATGTGGCGAAGGCGCTTGCTCTCGGAGCGCGCGCCGTAATGGTTGGTCGCGCTTACCTCTGGGGGCTCGGGGCAAACGGTCAGGCCGGCGTCGAGAACGTTCTTGACCTTCTTCGCATGGGACTGGATTCGGCAGTGCTGGGCCTCGGCCACTCGTCAATCTCACAACTGAGCCGCGACGACTTTTTGATCCCCGACGGATTTGATGCAGTGCTGGGCAACAAGCCGGTGCCGCAGAAGCGCGCCAAGAAGGCTTAGCGCCGGGGCCGGCTCGGACCCCACGCACAGGCCCGGGGTCTTCATCTCAGAAGAAAAACCAGTAAGGACTTAAATCCCCATGCTCTCTCCGCGCAAGCGACCAGTATTGTTCCTCTCCACCGCGAGCATTGTGCTCCTCACGCTGGCTGGTTGCGCTCCGGCGTCGCCTGATGGTTCCGAGGAGGGTCCCATCAAGATTGGTGCGGTTTCCTCGCTTACCGGGCCAGCACCCTTCCCCGAAGTTCCCGCGGCGGCTCAGGCGGTTTTCGATCGCGTCAACGCTTCCGGGGGCATCAACGGGCGGCAAATCGAGTTCATCTCGGTAGACGACGGCGCAGACCCCGCCCTCGCGAGCAAGGCAGCCCGTCGACTGATTGATGAAGACCAAGTGGTTGCGCTGGTCGGCTCCGCGAGCCTGGTTGAATGCACCGTCAATTCAACGTTCTATGCCCAGGAGGGCGTGGTCTCGGTTCCGGGTATTGGCGTGGAACCGGCCTGCTTCGCATCAGCAAACATCGCTCCCGTTAACAACGGCACGGTTCAGGGTTTCGCCAACCTTCTCTTTTACGCCTCGGAGGAGCTCGGCAACACGAGAGTGTGCCCCGTCATCCTCAAGTCCCCCGGACTCACGGAACCCTACCTCGACCTCATTGAGCGCTGGGAGGAAGCCACCGGGAGCACCGCGCCTCTCGTCGACACCTCGGTGTCGTTCGGTGACGATCCCACGCCCGCAATCCTCGCGGTGCGTGACGCCGGGTGTGACGCCGTTGTCTTCAACGCGAATGAGCCCATCGCCGTCGCCTTCATGAACACCGTGAAGCGACAGGGCCTGCTTGAGGGCATTGACTGGCTCACGCTGACCTCGGCGTACTCGGAGAGTGTTGCCACCGAGCTCGAACGACAGGGCACTCTGGGCCTGTACGCGAACTCAGAGTTTCTTCCCTTCACCACGGACGACAGCCGGCTCGACGACTGGCGTTCCACGCTCAACAAGGCAGAGGTTCCGCTGACCTCTCTGTCGATGGGTGGATTCGTCAGTGCAGAGATCCTGGTTGACGTCTTGTCGAGCATCGACGGACCAATCACGAGGGAATCTGTCACCGTTGCGTTCACCACGATGTCGGAGATCGCGCATCCTCTGCTGGGCATGCCCTACGTCTTTGGACCCGGTGACGCTCACCTTCCCAACCGGTCGAGTCAAATGGTTCAAGTCACCGAATCCGGCTGGGTCACGGTACGCGGTTGGGCTGTGGGGCAGTGACTCTTCGCCTGATGAAACCGTGCCGCTAAGGATCTTCCCGTGCTAGACGGGGTGGTGGCCGGGCTCGTGTCCGGTTCCGCCTATGCCATTGTGGCGGTCTGCGTGGTGGTTCTTTACCGCCTCGTTGGTGTTCTCAATTTCAGTCAGGCAGCGTTAGGGGCGTTTGGCGCCTACGCGTGCTACTCGCTTGTCGAAGCAGGCCTTCCCCTGTGGTTGGCCGTCCTCGCCGGGCTCGCCTTTTCTGCCGGTCTCGCGGGGCTTGCTGGCTGGGCGCTCTCCCGGTGGTTTGGCAGTCCCACGGTCCTTGTGAAATCCGTCATCTCCGCCGTGCTCTTCCTCGTGGTACTCAGCGTGGGATATCGCCTCTTTGGCGATTCGCCTCGTGCCATGCCGAGTTTCGTCACCGAGACGACCCTCGATGTGGCGGGCGTGCGGGTTTCCGTCGCAACACTCATCGCCACCGTCGCGGCGCTGGTCATTGCCGCTGGACTCACCCTGCTGCTTCGTCACACGCACGTGGGTCTCCAGTTGCGGGCCATGTCTGAACGGCCCGTCACCGCCCAGTTGCTGGGCATCAATACGCAGCGACTCGCGATAATCGTGTGGGCGTCGACCGGCGTGCTGTCGACTCTCGCAATGTTGCTCATTGCTCCCACGCGCAATCCCACCTTCGAATCGATGTCGTTTCTCATCGTTCCGGCCGTCGCCGCGGCGCTCGTCGGGTCTTTCTCACACGTTTGGATTGCCACCGTCGCGGCCTTGCTCATCGGCGTTGTGGAAGGTGCTGCTTCCCGAATTGACGTGCTCTCTGACTATCGCGGGGTCCTCCCGGCCGTGATTATTCTCTTCGCCCTGATCTGGTTACGCCGGCGGGAGGTGTGGGATGCGGTTCGGTAAAGGGGTCGTCGTAACTTCTGTCGCCGGCCTGGTCCTGGCGGTGACACTCGGGCTGACCCTCCCCGCGTACTGGGTCTATGTCATGACCGCAGTGATCATCAGCACCTTGATTGCGCGAAGCGTGGGTTTCGTGACGATTCAGGCGGGATTGATTTCTCTGTGCCAGATGTCCTTTGCTGCCATTGGCGGCTGGGTTGTTTCGTGGCTCGCGCTGGCTCTACCGGGAGTTGCCTTCCCTCTCCTGGTGATGATCGGCGGCCTTGTGGCACTGACCATTGGGGGGTTACTCGGATTCATGACCGCGCGAATCCGAGGTGTTGAGCTCGCCGTAGTGACGCTGGGTTGCGCGGCCGGGCTCGACCTGGTGTTGCGTCAGGGGAGTTTTCCCGGGGTCTCAACCGGCACCCCCGTCGTGCCCGCGGCACCTTTTGATGACCCTCGGTGGTTTTTTCTCTTCGCGCTTCTTCTCCTCCTCATCCTGCAAGCGGGCGTGCTTGTTCTCACGCGCACGTCACTCGCCGCGGGCTGGACAACCATCAAAGTCAGCGAAAGAGCCGCGGCCGCCTTGGGGTTGCGCGTGCCCCTGATGAAGGCCGGCGCCTTTGCCGTGGGAGCGTTGTTTTCGGGGCTCGCCGGTGGTCTCTTGGCAGCGCAATACGGACTCCTCACCGCCACGGCGTTTTCGCCCGTGACGTCGATGGGCTACCTCGCCACGGCCGTGTTGTGTGGCGCGAGCTTCTTTGGGGGTGCGCTGCTGGCCGGAATCGTTTCCGTTCTCGTGCCGGAGATCTTGGGCCGACTTGGGCTGCCCCTGGATCTGGGTCCCGCACTCCTTGCTCTAGGTGCCTTTGATGTGCTTCGCCGCGGGAACGGCGGAATAGCGGAACAGCTCAGCAATCGCTGGCAGGATCGTCGATTCCGGGCGATCGAGCGGACGAGCACACCCTCAGCCAATGTCGGTCACACCGAGCAACCACCGTTGTCTTCGGTGGCCATTCTTGAAGTCCACAACCTCACCGTCACATTTGGCCAGAACCGTGTTCTCGACTCCGTTGATTTCACGGTGCGCGACGGGGAGGTCCATGCCCTGCTCGGGCCCAACGGCGCGGGCAAGTCAGTGCTTATCGATGCTGTTTCGGGATTCCTCCCGAGGTACGAGGGAACCGTATCTCTTGAGGGCACCTCCTTCGATGGCCTGCGGGCGTTCGCCCGGGCCCGGCGCGGCATGCGCCGAACCTTTCAACAGTCCCCATCTCTGGAAGCCCTCACCGTCGATGACTTTCTCCGCGTCAGCGCGGGAACCGCTGCACCAGCGCACATCGAGAGTGTTCGGGGTTTCTTTGGGCTACCCGACGGGCGCATCCCCTTGCGTCTCTTGGATTACGGTTCTCGACGCGTTGTGGAGATCGCGGGAGCACTGGCCTCACGACCGCGCGTGGTGCTCCTCGACGAGCCCGCGTCCGGGTTACCGGACGAAGAGAGTCAGTCTTTGGCCGCGTGCATTCGTGCCATGCCCGCTGCTTTCAACTGTTCTGTGCTCCTCGTCGAACACGACATCGGCTTTGTGACACGGGCGGCCTCGCGCGCGACGGCGCTCAAAGAGGGTCGCATCATCAGCTCGGGAGGGGTTGCTGAGGTGCTGGCCAACCCCGAGGTCATCTCATCGTTCACGGGAACCAGCACGACGTGAGGCGCGTTTTGTCGTTGCCCTTCTCCCTGCCAAAATTGAACAATGACGAACAATTCTGCGGGACCTGACGAAGGCCTCGCGGACGTTCCTGCGCCGCCCGGACGCAACGACAGCGACGACGACTTTCTCACCACCGTGCCACTCGCGTGGACGCCCGGCGTGGCATTCCGCGACGCCGCGGTAACGATTGGTGGGTCCCCGTGGACCGTCACATCGCTGCCGGATGACGTACTTCCCTTGGCGAGAAAACTTCATGCGCTTGGCCGCGTCGGCGCGTACGTCAAGACGCCGGAAGAGAAGAGGGCAGCCCTTTACCTTCTTGACCTCGGCATCATTGATCCCGTGCCTCACGGCAACGGACCCGTGACTGACGTTGAGATTGTCGTGCCGGTTTATCGCGACTGGGATGCACTCGATCGCTGCTTGGATTCCCTCGTGGCCGAGAATCTGCCCATCGTTGTTGTTGACGATGCTTCTCCGGAACCCTTCGCAACGGCGATACGCGACGTGGTCGAGGCGCACGACGCACGATTGATTGTTCGGGCGCAGAATGGCGGCCCCGGTGCCGCCAGAAATACTGGTTTCGCGCAGACGACCGCTCCCTTTGTCGCGTTCGTGGATTCCGATGTGGTTGCAAGCCCAGACTGGATTTCACGCCTGCGCCCGCTACTGAACGACCCCATGATTGGCGCCGTCGCGCCGAGGGTGCGGCCCGATGTCCAAGGTGACTCCGCCATCGAGCTGTATGAGGAAACGCGTTCTGAACTCGACATGGGTGCCGTGCCCAGTCGTGTCGTTTACGGAGTGCCGGTGGGCTGGCTGCCGAGCGCGTCCGTCATTGTGCGCAGGAGCGCATCGAGCAATCCGCCCTTTGAGCCCGAAATGCGGGTGGGCGAGGACGTCGACCTGTTTTGGCGCATGGAAGAGGCAGGGTGGACCGTTCGCTATGCGCCCGACGTGGTCAACCACCACAGGGTGCGCACGTCACTCAAAGACTTCTCGTCTCGACGGGCCTCCTACGGTGGTTCGGCAGCCCCTCTTGAGCTCAGGCACAAGAATCGACTTATTCCTGCTCGACCCTCGCTCACGGGCCTGGGTGTTTTGGCCGCACTGGCCGTGGGTCGCCCGGGATTGGCTTTGGGCATTGCTTGCTACGAGCTGGCCCGACAGCGGCAGATCCTCCCTCCCAGCGTCTCGCTTCCGGTTGCCGCGGAAATGGCCGGGCGCACTATCTGGTCGGACGTTTTTTGGCTCGGACACCTGCTTCGACGCGATTGGTGGCCCGTCGGCCTACTGGTCCTCCTGCTGACGCCGAAGTCTCGTCTCGCCCGGGCGGCGGCCGTCGCGATGAGCATTGAGCCGGTGCGCGACCACCTGCTGAGCCCCACCCGTCTTGACCCCGTGAGGAGTCTGGCGCTTCGCGCCCTGGATGACTCGTCCTACGGAACCGGGGTCATAGGCGGGGCGCTCCGCTGGAGAGTGCTCAATGTTGTGGCTCCCCGAATCAGGGTTCCCTGGTGGCCCTTTCGGAGCCAGAAGAATCGCCCGCCACAATAGTTGGTCGAACGTCCGGCTCACTCACTCAATGAGGGTTGGATCGCCAGTTCAGTTGACGGTCAGGACGATTTTGCCTCGGGTGTGACCTGCCATGTTCTCTGACCACGCCTGAGCAACCTGTTCGAGCGGGTACACGGCCGATAAATCGACCGTGATCTTTCCTGCTTCGACGAGCTTGGTGATGGCATCAAGGTCGGTGACGTCGGGATGCACGTCGCCCATGATTCCGCCGAGTTCCTTGACGAGGGGATTGGTGACCGAGACGAGGCGACCCGCGGACTTCTTCGAAAGAAGGGCTGGGCTATCGGTCAACGCGTCTCCGCCAATGAGATCCAGAACGGCGTCTACTCCATCGGGGGCAATCTCGCGCACGCGCTCAACGAGTCCGTCACCGTAGGTCACGGGGATGGCGCCGAGGCTCTTGAGGTAGTCGTGGTTCTTCTCGGAAGCGGTGCCAATAACCCGCGCTCCCTGAGCCACCGCAATTTGAACGGCGAACGATCCGACACCGCCGGCGGCGGCATGAACGAGAACGGTATCTCCCGAGGAGACCTGCAGGTCGTGGATCAACGTCTGATAAGCCGTGAGACCGGCCAGCGGAACAGCGGCGGCTTGGGTGAAGTCCATGTTCTTTGGCTTGAGTGTCACGGTGCGCAGCGGGGCCGCGACTTTCTCAGCGTACGTGCCGCCATGGATGGTGTCTTTACGCACGTAGCCGTAGACCTCGTCGCCCGGAGCAAGCCGGCGCACGGCCGGCCCAACCGACTCAACGACGCCGGCCACATCCCACCCGGGAATCGAAGGAAAGTGAGTCTCGAGAAGGGCATCGAGGTGACCGCCCGCGAGTTTCCAGTCGACCGGGTTGACCGATACTGCTCGAACCGCAATCTTTACCCAGTCGGGTCCCACCCGAGGTTCGGGAACGTCGGTGATTTCGAGGCCCTCGGGCCCGCCAAATTCGCGATAAACGACAGCTTTCATGAGTGCTTTCCTAACCTGTTTGTTCCCGAGATGGGTTCCGGTGGCACGAAGGCACCAGCGGCCGTGAGACTAGTGAGAGATTTCGAGAAGGCCTCGGATGTTCTTGCCTGCCAGCATGTCGTCATAACCCTTGTTGACATCGTCCAGGCCGTAGCGCGTGGTGATCAGCTGATCGAGCTTGAGCGAGCCGCGGAGGTAGAGGTCGATGAGCTTGGGTATGTCATAGTGCGGGTTTCCCGAACCGAACAGGCTACCCACGATCGCCTTCTGGTAGAGCGTGAGCTCGAAGCTGGGGATCTCAATGAGCAGGTCGGGGCTTGATACCGCAGTGATCACGAGGCGTCCGCCCTTGCGGATCATCGAGAAGCCGTCGCTCACAACCTGCTTGTCCACGAGGCCCACCGTAATGATGGCAGCGTCTGCACCCACACCGCGGGTTTCAGACCACACGAAATCGTGAGCCTCTTCGGCACTGGCAAATGCGTGCGTGGCTCCAAGTTCCAGGGCCTTCTCGCGCTTGAACGCGACGGGGTCCACGGCGATGACGAGTTCGGCTCCCGCGTGAGCGGCGCCCTGCACGGCGTTGATGCCGATGCCGCCGATGCCGTAGATCACAATTCGGTCACCAGGGCGCGTGTTGGCGGCATTAACATTGACCGCCGAGCCCCATCCGGTAGGAACGCCACACGCAACAATGGCGGCTTTGTCGAGCGGCATTTCGGGCGGGAGGGGAACCACACAGGCGGCGGGGATGACGTTCCACTGGGAGAACGTGCCGAGCAGGTCGACGGCGCCGACGCCCTGCCCACGACCGTGCAGGCGCTGCGTGCCGTCAAGCATGGTTCCCGACATAAGGAACGCTCCGTTGTCGCACAGGTTGGTCTGGCCGGTGACACAGAAGCGACAGCGTCCGCACGACGGCATCCACGAGGTGACGAAGGGGTCGCCAGCCTTGAGGTGAGTAACGCCAGGACCGACCTCTTCAACGATTCCGGCTCCCTCGTGACCGCCCACCATGGGTGGAGTGAATCCGAGATCGCCGTTGCGGAGGTGCTCATCGGTGTGGCACAGGCCCGCGTAGTCAAACCGAACGAGAACTTCGCCCTCTTTGGGTGCGTCGAGTTCGAGCTCTTCGACTTCGTAGTTTCCTGTTGCTTTCCACATCACAGCGGCGCGTGTCTTCACAGTTTCTCCTTGAGAGCTAACGGGGTCCTTAGGGAATTCTGCAACACGCGACGAATCAATGTCAACAGTTCCCATGATTTGTTCGGACTCGAGAGGCTAGCGATGCGGTCACAGCACCAAAATATCCCGAACAATCAAGGAATGAGGGCACTTCTATTTTGGAATAGTATTGTTGACAGTTGAGGGGAATTGTGGCATCTTTCTTGACAGTCCCTATAAATATTGATGGCGCACGGCAATCAATTCGTACCGAGGAGTAGTTCATGTCAGAGGTTTTTCCCGCGGCCGACAAGAAGGCTGTTATCGATTTCGGTTTCGACGGTCCCTTCGGACCCTTTGCCGCAGAATTGTCCTTCAACGCGGCAGACAGCACCGTGACGTTCCTGGTTACTCGCGGCTCGATGCTCGACAAGACGGAGACCTGCAGCTACGAAGCAAGCATGATCACCGAGGGCATTTGGCTCGTTATGTGGCGTGAAGCAGACGGCCTCACGGTCGTTCAGGTCCAAGACTTCAATCTGGGTAAAGTTACCTCGGGAGTCACCACGCCCGACCACCAGCTCGTTCAGATCAATGGAAACATTAGCCTGCTCTAACGAACCTGATGTTCGGAAGCTTCCGAATGAGAATAGGCAAAAATGATTTCTTTCCGGGCTAGTTTGGCTCAGGCGCATTCGTCCAAGAAGGCGCTCACCTTGCCTGGTGCCTACGACGCACTCAGCGCTCGTCTCATCCAGGCTCAGGGTTTTTCGGCCGTGTACCTCACCGGCGCAGGACTGGCAAACTCCATGCTCGGTGTGCCCGACATCGGTCTTGTGACCGCGGTCGAATTGCGCGACCACGTGGCGCGCATTGCGGAAACGCTTGAGATTCCCTTGGTTGTCGATGGCGACACCGGGTTTGGCAACGCCGTGAACACCTATCGCACGGTGAGACTTCTTGAACGGGCCGGAGCCTCGGCAATCCAGATTGAAGATCAGGTCTTCCCCAAAAAGTGTGGTCACTTTGCCGGCAAAGCCGTCATCAGCTCTCAGGAGATGGTCCAGAAGGTTCACGCTGCGGTGGATGCACGCCAGAGCGACGAGACGGTGATCATTGCACGAACGGATGTGCGCGCTATTTCGACGCTCGAGGAAGCGTTCGAGCGCGTCGAGCTGTATCGCGAAGCGGGCGCGGACGTCCTATTTGTTGAAGCCCCTGAGTCGGTCGACGAACTTCGCACCATCGGCAGTCGCTTTGATGTTCCGCTCATTGCCAACATGGTCGAGGGCGGCAAAACGCCCCTGTGCACCGTGGACGAGTTGAGCGACATGGGTTTCTCCGCGGTGCTCTTTGCCAACGCGGCACTGCGCGTTTCCCAGCGCGCCATGTCAGAGATGCTGCGAGAGCTTCACACCACCGGGTCGACAAACGGCAAACTGGATGTCATGGCCACGTGGGAAGAGCGTCAGAGCATCGTTGGCAAGCCCTTTTTCGATGAACTCGAGATTAAGTACGCCACTAAGGAGCCCTAACCATGACTCACGCCGATCTCCTCATCACGGGAGCCAACGTAGTTTTACCGGAGGGCGTTCGTCAGGTTGACATTGCCGTCACGGATGGCATCATCACAGACATTGTTGAGGCCGGCACAAGCGTCGACGCCGACGAGGTGTTCGATGCCTCGGGCCTGCACGTTCTCCCCGGTGCTATCGACCCACACGTTCACCTGAGTCCCGACATCAGTTTCCCCAAGACGCCCGAAGACGCCATTCCGGAGTCGCGTTCGGCAGCTGCTGGTGGCGTCACCTCCATGCTCATCTATTTGATGTCCGCGCAGCCCTACGAAGAAGTCTTTCCGGTTGCCAAGGAGACCATGGCGGCAGACTCCGTTGTTGATTTTGGCTTCCACTTCTGCGTTGTCACCCGCGAACAGCTGGATTCCATTCCTCACTACGCCAAGGACTTGGGTGTCAGTTCCTACAAGTTCTTCATGAACTTCCGCGGCGATGAGGGCGCCTATCTCGGACTCCCGGGCAACGACGACGGGTTCCTCTTCGACCTGCTGGAGGCCGTCGCGGCCAATGGCGCCATGCTGTGTCCCCACGCGGAGAACATTGAGCTGGTCTGGCGCTTGCGCACAGCGGGCGTGAAAGAGGGAAAGAATCCCCTCGACTCGTGGAACCTTGCACGACCCGACTACATCGAGGCCGACGCGCTGAACAAGCTCGCCTTCTTAGGTCGAGTCACTGGAGCCAGCCACTACGCGGTTCACACTTCGGGTGCGCTGTCGCTCGATGTGCTCGAAATGGGGCGCACGCGCAACGACAATATTTTCATCGAGACCTGCCCGCACTACCTCACCCTCGACAGCGATTCGACGTGTGGTTGTTACGGCAAGGTCAACCCGCCCCTGCGCACGCCTGCGGATCGGGAGGCACTGTGGACGGCACTGGCCAACGGTGTGATCGACACGGTGGGTTCCGACCACGTCCCTCGCCACCGCTCCTTTAAAGAGAAGGACATCTGGACCGCATCCGCTGGGTTCCCCGGTGTGGAGAATGTCCTCCCCTCGCTCCTCTCGGAGGGTCACCACAAACGCGGCATCCCCCTCACGCGAATTGCTGAGGTTACCTCGAAGCGCCCGGCCGAACTCTTTGGTCTGTACCCCCAAAAGGGCGCCATTCGGGTCGGATCCGATGCAGACTTTGCCGTGATTGACCTGAACGAGAAGTGGAAAGTCGTGGGTGAAGACCAGTTGTCGGCCGCGGCGTACAGCCCGTGGGAAGGCGAGGAGTTCACCGGACGCGTTCGGCACACCTTCGTGCGCGGCAACAAGGTGTTCTCTGTCGGTGAGGAATTTGGGCCGGCAACGGGTCGTTTCCTGGCACGGCACAAGAGTGGAGCCGCAGCGTTGGAGGCCCAGAATGACTAAGCCATGGGATGGCGTCATCACCGCAGATGACCAGGAACGATACGACCGCGCCGGTTTTGGTCGGCCGTCGGGAATCGGCACGCGCCCCGCACTCCTGATTATTGATGTTCAGTACCGCACGCTCGGTGACACCCCCAAGCCCTTCTACGAAGCGCTTGAGGACTACTCGACAGCCTGTGGTCAGGTTGGCTGGGATGCCGTCGCGCACATTGCCGAGCTGGTGGAGGTGTTCCGAAAGAATGGTCACCCCATCCTTTACCCGCACGTAGCACCAAAGATGAGCTACGACTCGGGCACCCTGGGTGCCAAGGTCCCGTCGATCATGTCCATTCCAGAGCAGGGCTACCGAATCCCGCCGGAGGTTGCTCCCGCGCCGAACGACATCATGCTGCCAAAGAAGCATCCCAGCGCTTTTTTTGGCACGCCTCTCGCGAGCTACCTCGTCGACCTGCAGGCTGATTCGCTGGTGGTTACCGGCTGCAGCACGAGCGGTTGCGTTCGGTCAACAGTGGTTGATGCGTTCGCCTACAACTACAAGGTCCTTGTTCCCTTCGATGCTGTCTATGACCGCAGCGAAACAGTACACAAGGTGAACCTCTTCGACATGGGTCAAAAGTATGCCGATGTCATGTCTACGAGCGACGTTATCCGCGCCGTCGGCGCACTGCCGGCAAGGACGGCCTGAGATGTACTCGATTAACTGGAACGAGCTTCCCGAGACCGAGAACCTGCCCAACAATTTCCGTGTCGCTGTGGCGGGCAAGGAGATGGGCATCAACCGCATCCGCTGGGTGCACCCCACCTCGCTGCCCAATCACACCCATGAAGACGCCGAGCAGGTCATCATGATGCTTGAGGGTGAGATTATGTTCACAATCAATGGGGAGCAGCTCCACCTCAAGCCGGGTAGCGTAACTGTCGTTCCCCGTTCGGCTGAGCACTCCGGAGAGAGCATTTCCGGCGAAGCCGTGTTCCTCGAGGTTTTTGCTCCGCTGCGCATCGAGAACCTGCACGGTTTTCTCGGTGGGGCAAGCATGCCAAAGCAGGAGGGCTAGTTCATGGCACATCAGTGGATTTCGTCGCGCGTTGTCGTTGAAACAGAGCACTACGGCAGCAACCAGTCGGCCGTTGTGGGCTCCGAAGGGGTGGCTCTTATTGACGCCCCCCACCTGCCCAGTGATGCTCTCGCGTGGGGCCACTTTGCCAATACCCTGGGCCACGTTCGCTTCCTGATCAACTCGGATCACCACCCCGACCACACCATCGGAAACCGCTTCTTGCCCGGCGAAATCGTGGCCAACGCGGGAACCCGTCAGCGGCTCGAGGAAGACCCGCCCACGATGCAGTATCTGCTTGACCTGCTTGAGCGCCTCGATCCCGGTAATTCACATCTCTTGCGTGACTACACCGTTCGCCTGCCCAGTGTGCTCGTCGAGAGCACGCTCAAACTGAACTTGGGCGACGTCGGGCTCGAACTGCGCGCCCTCCGAGGACACACCCCCAACAACGTGTTGACCTACCTGCGCGACGACGGAATCATCTTTACGGGTGACGTCGTGTGTGAGGCGGGTCTGCCCTCTTTCCAAGACTCGCACGTCTATGACTGGTTCGATGCTCTCGAGGTCGTTGAGTCCTACGATTTTGAGCACCTTGTTCCCGGTCACGGTCAGGTGACGAACCGGGCAGGCGTGCAGCGCTACCGCGAAATGGGCCGCGAGGTCGTTGGCCATGTTGCTGAGCGCATCGACCAGGGCCAGGAGGCCGAGCAGGTTATCCGGGAAGTTCGCTTCGCCGACAACATCCACGTTGAGACGCCGCGATCCGCCGGCTACCCCGACGATCTGATCGAAAGCTTTCAGGTGCGGTCGATTTCACGCATCATCGAAGACCTGCTCGAACAGCCAGACCTGCGTAACCGCTAAGAGGCCTCACGCTAGCAACGCGTTCCCGCTAAAAAGGAACGCGGGCCATCAAGCCGCCATCGATCAACAGAGATGTGCCGGTAATAAATGCCGCGTCGTCGCTGGACAGAAACGAAATGCCCGCCGCAACGTCTTCCGGCGTCCCCATGCGATCCAGGGGAGCGGCCCCCGCTGCCCCGCGCTTGGCTCCTTCGGGGTCGGCTTGTCCGTCAAAGTAGCCTTGGAGGTTTGGCGTCAGAATGAAACCCGGGCACACGGCGTTGACGCGAATCCCCACGGAAGCTCCGTCAAGCGCCATCGCCTTGGTCAACGCCAAGACAGCGCCTTTTGAGGCCACATATGCGGCGTCCTGAGGGAACGCGGCAAAACTCGCGGTAGACGCAACCAAAACGATTGAACCGCCCGCTTTTGCCATGGCCGGCCACAGATGGTGGTTGAGCAAATAGATGCTCTTGAGGTTAGTGTCCATCTGTCGATCCCAGTCGGCCTCGGTGAGCTCGTCCAGAGCGCCGAGGACGGTGATTCCCGCCGCGTGAACAACGATGTCTGGTGCGCCGTACTGTGCGATGACCCCGGGCAGAATCTCGTTGACGGACGTTGCGTCCGAGACATCCATTTGAACGGCCGAGCACTTGGCTCCACCCTCTGCAACGGCTGAATCAAGGTGCGATTTCTGCCGACCGATAAGAACCACCTGGGCGCCCTCGTGAGCGAGGCGCAGCGCGGTGCCACGTCCAATTCCAGAACTCGCTCCAGTTACGTAAGCAATTTTGTTTGCGAATTTCACGTTCGCCCCTCCGGGTCGTCAGATGATGTGTGTGCTGGGGGGTGAGTCCCCAATCACATGGGCAGTGCGGGTTCTCCCGCGGTCCAGCCGCCGTCCACGGGAAGCGTGACCCCCGTGATTGCCGAAGCGCGGTCGCTCGCGAGAAAGCCGATGGCGTTGGCGATCTCAACCGGCTGGAAGATGCGTCCCAACGGTACGCGTCGGGATACCGCCGCGTCGAGTTCCGGGGTCATCTGGCCCATTGCCATGGGCGTTGCCGTGAAGCCGGGGCAGACC
>DBCH01000053.1:0-3651 GCA_002292955.1 Microbacteriaceae bacterium UBA963
ATCGCCGTCATGAAGTTGATGGCACGGTCAATTTCGCGCGCAAGCTGTTCGTAGCGTGCGTTGACCGGGTTCTGCGCAAATCCCTTGTTCCAGCTGTGCACCTCGCGCAGATCGGCAAACCCACCCTGAGTAAAGGCGCGGATGAGGTTGAGCGTGGCGGCGGCCGTGTGGTAGCCGTCAATCATGCGCTGGGGGTCTGCCCGTCGCGACTCCGGGGTGAAGTCATATCCGTTCACGATGTCACCGCGGTACGCCGGCAGGGTCACGCCGTCGCGCGTCTCGGTGTCACTCGAGCGTGGCTTGGCGAACTGCCCGGCCATGCGTCCCATCTTGATCACGGGCATCTCCGCGGCGTAGGTCAGGACAACCGCCATCTGCAGCACGGTCTTGACGCGATTGCGAATCTGGTCCGCGGTCGCCCCGGCAAAAGTCTCCGCGCAATCTCCGCCCTGAAGGAGGAAGGCATTCCCGGCTGCGGCATCCGCCAAACGAGTTCGAAGCGTGTCTACCTCGCCGGCAAACACCAGCGGCGGGAGGCCGGCGAGCGTGGCACTTGCGCGAGTAACCTCGTCGAGATCTTGCCAATCCGGTTGCTGCTTAATGGGCAGGGCGCGCCACGCGTCGAGGCCGGCAAGCATTGCGGTATCTGCCGCGGAAGCGGCCTGGGAATCACTCATCGATTTAAGACTATCTAAGAAACGGCGGCTGCTTTTTGACGCACGCTCGAGGCATAAACGTCCACGTACTGCTGGCCACCCAGACGAGCAATCTCATAGGTGATTTCGTCGGTGACGGAACGCAAAATAAAGCGATCACCCTCGAGTCCGGCGTAGCGGCTAAAGTCGAGCGGTTTGCCGTAAATCACGCCCACGCGGTGAACGTGCGGGCGGTTTGACCCCACGCGCATCACCTTGTTGGTGTCGACAACGGCGACGGGGATAACGGGGACGCCCGCTTCGAGAACCATGCGCGCGACACCCGTTCGGCCGCGGTAGAGATTGCCGTCGGGACTGCGCGTTCCCTCGGGATAGATACCCAAGACACCTCCCTCGTTCAGCACTTCCAATCCCGTGTTGAGAGAGGCCTCTGAGGCCTTGCCGCCGGATCGGTCCATCGGAAGCATTCCGATGGCGACAAAAAAGAATCGCGTCAGGAGCCCCTTGAGTCCGCGACCTCGAAAGTAATCGCTCTTGGCGAGAAAAACCATGCGCCGTGGCATGAGAAGCGGGATGAAGACTGAATCGACAAACGAAATGTGATTGCTCGCGATAATCACGGGCCCGGAAGACGGCACATTTGCCACTCCCAGAGACCACGGGCGGAAGATAGCTCGCACCGGGGGGCCAATGATGATGTTCTTCATGAACCAATAAATCACGGAACGCCCTTCACAAATTCGGTCACCTGAAGCCTAACGCGCGTCGTTCACTAGTCATCACGGAACGCATACCGGCGGGCCAGGTCGGCCGCCCCCACGAGTCCGGCGTCATTGGTCATCTCAGCAATCCGGAACTCTGGTTCAGGTCGGAACCCTCGGGCCGACATATTTCGCAGGAAAGCTTCCCGAATGGGTGTCAGGAGATGCGCCCCCGCAACGGAAACGCCTCCCCCGATGACAAAAACCTGAGGATCGAGAACCGCGTCCAAGCTGGCGCATGCCTGTCCGAGCCAGTCGCCCAACACGCCGAGGGCCTTCAGGGCTCCAGGATCGAGGTCCGTGAGGAGAGAGCGAAGATCTGAAGAGTCAATGGTGCCGTCGCTCCGGCGCACGGCGGCCAGGGCAGTCCCGACCTCGGGATCGTGAGAGGCTTCAGCGGCAAACCCGAGGAGCGCTCGGCCCGAGCCGTATTGCTCGATACACCCGCGAGCCCCACACCCGCACTCGAGCCCATCCGCAACCACTCGGAGGTGACCCAATTCCGCTCCCACGCCAAAGCCGCCTCGGAAGAGCCGACCATCGCTGATAATCGCCCCGCCCACTCCCGTGCCGATGGTGAGCATGGCCATGTGTGAGAAGTCTCGTCCGGCACCAAAGCGGAACTCAGCCCAGCCCGCAGCGTTGGCATCGTTCTCGATGGTGGTGGGCAACCCAATGCGGTCTTGGATTCGGTCACGAATGGGCTCGTTGCGCCACGCAAGATTTGGGGCGTAGTAGACAATCGACTGCGACGCATCGATAAACCCCGCCGCCGCAACACCGACGGCGAGAACAGGATGGTCCCCGCGAAGCTCCGCAACAGCGTCCACCACCGCGTGCTCTATCGCGTTGACATCGGCAGCCGGCGTGGGTCGCGTCGTTTGCGCGTGGATGGTGCCCTCGGCATCCACGAGCCCGGCGGCAATCTTTGTTCCGCCGATGTCAACACCAATCGTGAGCACGGAATCCTTTCGAGGGAGTGAGCAAAAATTTAGCAAACAAGAACCGACACGAGACCTGTTGGCGACGCGACGGTTTAACTAGAGTGTAATCAGCAACCAAAGGAGCCTGCTCATGATCGAGTTCAGCACGCCGCTTGTCGTACCCCACGACCCCAAAGCCAACGCAACAAATCTTCTGCTCGACCGCGTAGCCACCTCAGGCGACGGCGCGCTCTTTTGCGTGCCGAACGGCCAGGGCGGTTGGAACGACGTAACCGCTCGGGAGTTTCACGCCCAGGTGGTTGCGCTCGCCAAGGGCTTCGTTGCCGCAGGCATCAAGCCGGGCGACCGCGTGGGGCTCATGTGCAAGACGCGCTTCGAATGGACGCTCGTCGACTTTGCCATGTGGTTTGCCGGTGCCACGCTCGTTCCGATCTACGAGACCAGTTCGCCGAGCCAGATTGAGTGGATTCTTCAAGACTCCGAGGCTGTTGCCATCATTGCCGAAACAAATGAACACATCGCACGTTTTGGCGAGGTGAAGAAGAACACACCGTTCGTGCACACCGCGTGGTGTATCGACGAGGGCGATCTCACGAAGCTTGTTGACAAGGGCACCAAGGTTTCTGACGAAGACATTGAAAAGCGTCGTTCTGCTGCCAAGCCAGGCGATCTCGCCACGCTCATCTACACGTCGGGGTCTACGGGCAAGCCCAAGGGGTGCGTGCTCACCCACGCCAACTTTGTCGACCTGTGTCGCAACGCTTCCGTGGCGATTTCGTCAGTAGTGAACGAGCGAGCGTCTACCGTACTCTTCATCCCAATGGCGCACATTTTTGCCCGTTTCATCGCCGTCCTGGCTGTCACCGGTGGCGTGAAGGTGGGTCACCAGCCCGACACCACGCAGCTTCTTCCCGCGCTGCAGTCGTTCAAGCCGTCGTTCTTGTTGGCCGTCCCACGCGTTTTTGAGAAGGTTTACAACTCGGCGGAGCAGAAAGCAGAGGCCGGCGGTAAGGGCAACATTTTCCGAGCTGCCGCCAAGGTGGCCGTGGAACATTCACGCGCCAAGGACGCTGGCAAGATTCCGCTCGGGCTGAAAGTTAAGTTTGCGCTGTTCGACAAGCTCGTGTATTCGAAGCTTCGTGCCGCCCTGGGCGGCCGTGTGGAGTTCGCGGTGTCTGGCTCGGCGCCGCTGGGCGAGCGTCTGGGGCGTTTCTTCCACAGTCTCGGATTCATGATTCTGGAGGGCTACGGACTCACCGAAACCACTGCGCCGGCAACAATCAACCGGCC
>DBCH01000053.1:3713-13651 GCA_002292955.1 Microbacteriaceae bacterium UBA963
CTCACGAAAGACAACGAGATTGAAGTTAAGGGCATCAACGTCTTCGACGGCTATTGGAAGAATCCCAAAGCAACCAAGGAATCATTCGATGGCGAGTGGTTCAAAACCGGCGACATCGGCACATTCGACGAAGACGGTTATCTCAAGATCACCGGACGCAAGAAGGAAATCATCGTGACCGCCTCCGGCAAGAACGTTTCGCCGGCATTCCTTGAGGACCCCATCCGCTCAGATCCTCTGATTGGCCAGGTCGTCGTTGTGGGTGACGCCAAACCTTTTATTTCCGCGCTCGTGACCCTCGACCCCGAGATGTTGCCCATGTGGCTGAGCAACAACAAACTCGACAGCGGCATGTCGCTAACGGATGCAGCGGCCAACCCGCAGGTCATCGCCGGCGTGCAGGCGGCAGTCGATCGCGCCAACGACCGAGTTTCCCGGGCGGAGTCGATTCGGAAGTTCACCATTTTGCCGATTGAATTCACGGAGAAGTCTGGTCACCTCACGCCCAAAATGAGCATCCGACGTAACGTCATCCAGGATGATTTCGCGAGCGAGATTGAAGGCATGTACGGTCACGAAAGCCTCCCCGGCGACTAAAGCGCGCGTCGAAGCACCGAATCCCACGTGGCGACAGGGCCGCTGCTAAAACCAGTCACTCTCTCGAATCGATCGCATGGCGTCTTTGCGGGTTTCACCGTCAAGGCGGTCAATGTAGAGCATGCCGTCGAGGTGATCACACTCGTGCTGAAGCGCTTGCGCCATGAGACCCCCACCCGAGACCTCGACAACGTTTCCCTCGAGGTCTGTTCCCCGCACAGTGGCGTGCTCATACCTGCGGGTGGGAAACCACAGTCCGGGAACCGACAGGCATCCCTCCTCAACCTCGCGTAACTCCCCGGAGGTAGCCACGAGTTCGGGATTGAGCACGTAGCCCGTGTCGCCGTCAACGTTGTAGCTGAACGCGCGCAGTCCCACACCAATCTGAGTCGCGGCAACGCCGGCTCTCCCGGGGAGGGCCACCGTGTCCAGGAGATCGCGAACGAGCGCGCGAACGCCGTCATCAATCTGGCCGATTCGCTCCGTGCGAGTCTTGAGAACCGGGTCGCCGAATATCCGGATTACCCGTTCAGCCATCGTGGTGAGCCTCTACTCGAGTCCGTCCATAACCAGGGCAGCAAGCTCACGGGCGGCAGCGCGCGTGTGAGGCTTCAGACGATCCCACTCAACAACTGAGCCGGCGGCAAGCAGGGGGTCATAGGGCATGCGCACAATTTCGCGAACCCGTGACTTGAAATGGTTCTCAATCTCCTTGAGGTTCACCAGGTTCGTTCCCTGAGTCGCCGTATTGATCAACACCACAGACTGTCGAACGAGGTCTGCGTAGCCGTTTGACTCCAGCCAGGTAAGCGTTTCGGCGGCAAGACGGGCTTCGTCAAAGGATCCACCCGAGACAATGACGAGTCCGTTTGCGCGTTCCAGGGTGGCCTTCATGACGGAGTGCACAATACCCGTTCCGCAGTCGGTGAGAACCACCGTGTAATACTTGGAGACGATGTCGGCCACCACGTTGTAGTCATTCTCATCGAATGCCTCCGAGAGAAGCGGGTCGGTGTCGGACGCAAGGACGTCGAGCCGGTTGCGGTCGCGCGAAATGTAGTCGGAGAAGGCAGTGAACGACTGGATGCTCGACGCCTGAGAGACGACGTCGCGAACGGTTTTATCGGTTGACTTAGGAAAACGCTCGGCTAGGGTTCCGCGATCGGGGTTCGCGTCAATCGCAATAACCCGGTCCTCACGAACCCGCGCGAGTGCCATACCCAACAGTGCCGTGGTTGTTGTCTTACCCACTCCCCCCTTCCGGGTGAGCACGGGAACGTATCGCGACCCGCCCTGGAAACGCCGACTTATGGCCGCGTCAATGGCTTTGCGGTGCAAAACGGCCGGGGAGTCGCCGCGATTCACAAGCCCCAGGGTGGACCAATAAATTGCATTGTTGGGGAAGCCTTCGGGGCGAACAACTTCGCGCGTCACTTCAAGAACGCGATCAGGTGTGAGCATAGCTACGGGCTCGGGCACCGAAGACAAGACACCGCGCTTGCGACCACGACGGGTGGGGATCTCATTCAGCTCGTATTCACCCTGACCGGCACTCTCGACCGACTCGGCCTCCACTGTAACGACTACTTCACCGGTCGATAGCGGAATTTCGATTTCGGTGGTGTGCAGAGCTTTAAGTTCCGCGATGGTGGTGGGGACCGGTCCGGAGCCCATGTCGAGACCGGTCTCAATGCTGTCGCCGATGGGCGACTGAGACTCAACAGCGGGTGGGCGAGTAGCGCGCGTCGAGCGACGCGTGGGAGCCTCGGGAGCGCTCGCCTTCGCCGGTGAGGGTCTCTTCGTCGCGGCTGTTCGCTTTGTCGGCGTCTTGGCCGCGGGCGTCTTGGCTGCCCGACTAACCGGCTTCTTTTCCGTCACGATATTGATCCTCTAATGCTTGGCGTAAGTTCTACTCTACCAAAGTGGCCGGAGAAGTCTGGGCATCGGGCGAGAGGACGGCAATCAAATCCCCTCCCTCGACCTGCTGGGTGTCGGTGAAGACGACGCGCTCCACAACACCGGCGTGGGGCGCGGTGATGGCGGCCTCCATCTTCATGGCCTCGATGGTGGCAATTGCCTCGCCGGCCAGAACAGAGGTTCCGGGCGAAACGCGCATCGACACGACGCCCGCAAAGGGAGCCGCGACGTGTTGAGGATTACCCGTGTCGGCCCGCTCAACATTTCGCGATTCCACGGCGATTGACTTATCGCGAACGGCCATCGGGCGCAATTGACCGTTCAGGACGGCCATGACGGTGCGCATCCCCTTCTCATCCGGCGCACCAATAGCTTCAAGGCCCACGAAGAGACGAATTCCCTGTCCAATGTCGACGATGTGCTCAACACCACGTTCGAGCCCGTAGAGGAAGTCGATAGTATCCAACACCGAAACGTCGCCAAACTGCTCCCGTTGGGATTCGAAAAGGGCGGTCGGTTGCGCAAAGAGTAGCTCGTTCAGTGCGCGTCTCCGCTCGACTGCTGTGCCGTTGAGAGCCGCCTCCGAGGCGGCATCTATCGGGGTTATCGAAATACTCGGACTGCGCCCGGCGAGAACTTTCGTGCGGAACGGTTCGGGCCAGCCGAACGGCAAATCGCCGAGCTCCCCCGCCATAAATCCCACGACCGAGTCCGGGATGTCGTACTTCTCGGGATTAGCCTCAAAGTCATCGGGGTCGGCATTCACGGCAGCAAGGTGCAGGGCCAAGTCACCCACGACCTTGGAGCTGGGTGTCACCTTGGGGATGCGACCGAGTATGCGGTCGGCGGCTGCATACATGTCTTCGATGCGTTCGAAGTCGTTGGCGAGGCCGAGCGCAATCGCCTGCTGGCGGAGGTTCGACAATTGCCCGCCCGGAATCTCATGATGATAAACCCGTCCCGTGGGGGCGGGTAGCCCCGATTCGAAGGGAAGGTAGACCCTCCGAACCGCTTCCCAATAGGGTTCGAGGTCGGAGACCGCGGCGAGGTCGAGTCCCGTATCACGGGGAGTATCTGCCAGCGCGGCCACGAGTGCCGACATTGACGGTTGACTTGTCGTGCCCGACATGGGCGCACTGGCCACGTCGACGGCATCCGCACCGGCGTCTGCGACGGCGAGCAGGGTGGCCAGCTGCCCACCGGCCGTGTCGTGGGTGTGAACGTGCACCGGCAGGTCGAAGCGCTCGCGAAGGGCGCGCACCAGCGTGGCACCGGCAGATGGACGAAGGAGCCCCGCCATGTCTTTGATGGCGAGGACGTGTGCGCCCGATGCAACAATCTTCTCTGCCAACCCCAGGTAGTAGTCGAGGGTGTACTGCTTCTCGGCAGGGTTGAGCAGGTTTCCGGTGTAGCAGAGGGCGACCTCGGCAAGGGCCTGATTTGTCTCGAGTACGGCGTCGATTGCAGGGCGCATCTGTTCGACGTCGTTGAGGGCGTCAAAAATTCGGAAGATGTCCACGCCGGTTGAGGTGGCCTCTGCCACGAAAGCGTTGGTCACTTCAACGGGGTACGGGGTGTACCCCACCGTGTTTCTTCCGCGTAAGAGCATCTGAATGGCCACGTTGGGCATCGCCTCTCGCAGGGCGGCCAGTCGCTCCCACGGATCTTCCGACAAAAACCGAAGCGCAACGTCGTAGGTGGCGCCGCCCCAGGCCTCCACCGACAAAAGTCCGGGCGTCATGCGGGCTACGTAGGGCGCCACGGCAACGAGATCCTTGGTGCGCACCCGAGTGGCCAGCAGCGACTGATGCGCATCGCGGAACGTCGTCTCGGTAACCGCGAGGGCCTCCTGCGCGCGGAGATTGCGCGCAAACTCGGCAGGCCCCTGCTGAAGAAGTCTCTGCCGGCTACCCGCCGGCGCCGGAGTCTCCAGCGAGAACTGCGGCAGTTTGTCGGGTGGATGGGGCGCGGCGCCACGTGGACCATTCGGCTGATTAACCGTCACATCGGCCAGCCACGCCAAGATTTTGGTTCCCCGGTCTCGAGACTCGTGGGGGCGAACAAGTTCTGGGCGTTCGTCGATAAAGGAGGTGCTCACGTCGCCCACGGCAAAATCCGGATCCGCCAGTACCGCTGCCAAGAAGGGAATGTTCGTCGATACACCTCGGATTCGAAACTCGGCTAGCGCGCGACGTGCTCGGGCAAGGGCCGCAGGAAAATCCCGGCCGCGCGCGGTGAGTTTTGCCAGCATCGAGTCGAAGTAGGGGCTGACCTGCGCACCGGCATAGATGGTTCCGCCGTCGAGGCGAATGCCCGCACCGCCCGGGGAACGATAGGTCGTGATTTTTCCCGTGTCGGGTCGAAATCCTTCGGCCGGATCCTCGGTGGTAATGCGACACTGCAGGGCGGCTCCGCGTAAAGAGATCTGACCTTGAGTCAAACCGAGGTCGGCGAGACTTTCCCCGGAGGCGAGGCGCATTTGAGCCTGAACCAGATCAACGTCGGTGACCTCTTCGGTCACGGTGTGCTCCACCTGGATGCGGGGATTCATTTCGATAAAGACGTGCTGTCCCGCTCGAGCTCCGGCCGTCTCAACAAGAAATTCCACGGTGCCCGCATTGCGGTACCCGATAGAACGTGCGAACGCAATGGCATCGCGGTGCAGCGCTTCACGCAACTCATCTGACAGGTTGGGGGCGGGAGCAATTTCCACCACCTTCTGGTGGCGACGCTGAATCGAGCAATCCCGTTCAAAGAGATGCACCGTCTCTCCGGACGAATCGGCGAGGATTTGCACCTCGATGTGACGCGGCCTCGCTACCGCCTGCTCGACAAACATTCGTCCGTCGCCAAAGGCGCTGACCGCTTCGCGCATGGCGGCCTCCAGGGCCGCGGGGAGGTCGTCGCGCAACTCCACGCGTCTCATGCCGCGACCGCCGCCGCCTGCGACCGCTTTCGCAAAGACGGGAAACCCGATCCGGTCTGCCTCGGAAATGAGATATGCCATGTCGTCGCTGGCATCGGAAGAACTGAGCACGGGCACGCCGGCAGCGATGGCGTTTTGCTTTGCCGTGACCTTGTTTCCGGCCATCTCGAGCACGGACGCCGGTGGCCCAATGAAGGTGATGCCGTTCGCAGCGGCGGCCTCGGCAAGTTCGGGGTTTTCCGAAAGGAATCCGTACCCAGGGTAAATGGCGTCTGCGCCGGCGAGCTTTGCCACGCGAATGATTTCGGCTACGTCAAGATAGGCCCGAACGGGGTGGCCTTCTTCGCCAATTTGGTAGGCCTCGTCAGCCTTTTGGCGATGCATCGAACCGCGATCTTCCCAGGGGAAAACCGCGACGGTCTTTGCCCCAAGCTCAAACGCTGCGCGAAACGCCCGAATGGCAATTTCGCCTCTGTTGGCCACCAAGATCTTCTTAAACACCGAACAGCCTTTCCGTCGCACCCCTTCGACGAGTTATGTTCACGCCCACCTCATTTAGGTAGTCCCATGCTAGTGAAGGTAACTTAGGTTTTGTGCATGTGTTGAGTCTGAGCTCCCTGAAGGGCGGCGTGGGTAAGACCACGGTCACGCTTGGGCTAGCCTCATCTGCTTTTTCCCGCGGAATCCGTACGCTCGTTGTTGACTTTGATCCGCAATCAGACGTGTCAACCGGTCTCGGCGTGCAAAACCGCAATCGCCTCACTGTCGCCGACGTGATCGCAACGCCCAAAATTAAAGTGATCCGCCAGGCCGTTGCCCCGACAGCCTGGTCCACACCGGGGCGCATCGCGGTCGATGTCATGATTGGCTCGCCCTCGGCCGTGAACTTTGACGGGCCCCACCCCACGTCGCGAGAAATCTGGCGACTGGAAGAGGCGCTAGCTCTCATCGAGACCGAGTACGACCTCGTCCTTATTGACTGTGCCCCCAACCTCAACGCCCTCACCCGCATGGCATGGGCCGCCAGCGACCGAGTGGGCGTCGTCTCTGAGCCGGGACTGTTCTCGGTAGCCGCAGCCGATCGTGCTCTGCGGGCCATAGAGGACGTGCGCCGCGGACTAAGCCCACGCCTGCAACCACTCGGGCTCATTGTCAATCGCGTTCGGAATGCCTCGGTGGAACATCAGTTCCGGGTTCAGGAACTGCGTGAGATGTTTGGCCCCCTCGTGCTGAGCCCACTCCTTCCCGAACGCACGTCACTTCAGCAGGCGCAGGGCGCTGCTCAGCCCGTGCATGCGTGGCCCGGGGAGGCCGCGGCCGAAATGGCGCAGAACTTCGACCTGCTTCTCGAACGCGTGATGCGCAACGTCAGATAGCACCCCCGCAACCGGTGGGCGCTCGTTCGCCTATCCGATTTTGCGGATGCGGCGCAGGGTCACTTCGTCGTTGGGGTCAATCTGCTCGGTGCTCATCTCGATGAGGCTCGACTCGACCTCGCGAACAACCTTGCCAACCGCGATACCGAACACGCCTTGACCCCGCGAGAGCAGGTCAATGACTTCGTCGTTTGACGTGCAGAGGTAGACCGACGAACCGTCACTCATCAGAGTGATCTGAGCGAGATCGTAAACGCCCTCCGCCTGCAACTGTTCGATGGCCACGCGAACCTGCTGCAGCGTCACGCCGGCATCGAGAAGTCGCTTGACCAGTTTGAGCTTGAGGATGTCGCGAAATCCATACAGCCGCTGCGACCCCGAGCCGGAGGCGTCGCGGACAGTGGGAACAACAAGACTGGTGCGGGCCCAGTAGTCGAGCTGACGGTAAGAAATGCCAGCAGCGCGAGCGGCGATGGCTCCGCGGTAGCCCACCGAGTCGTCGTGCTGCGGGAGGCCGTCGGTAAAGAGCAAACCCGTGTCGAGCGTTTCGCGCTCCGGGGTGATTTCCGCCATAGCCTTCTCCTCTGTGCCCAAACCTTGACCTTCAACTTGTCGTTGAAGCTTTATTAATCTACTCAGTAGACAACCGCGCGAGTGTATTTGCGCACATCGTGCACTCGGCGTGTCGGAAGACACGCAACCCCGCCTGTCTCAGGTTACGCCTAAGAGAGGTTCTTGGATATGACGGCGCGCAATAAAAACGCTCGCACCACGTCCATGTGCGCCGACAACTCGCTCGCCCGGCTGTGCGCGCGAGCCCTGGTTGCCACATCGTTCTTCTTCTGAACAGCAGAGAGCGCGCGTTCAATCAGCGCAAACTCGCGTTCTGCAGCGGTGCGCAACGTCGTGAGATGGCGGGGCTCAATTCCCGACCTCTGCAGTTCGACCAGCGCGCTGAGGACATCAACCGACTCTTGGCTGAACGATTCTGCCGCCGGGAGGAAACCCGCCGAGACGGCATCCTGAACAAGATTGCTCGACGCCCCGGCCGCCTTGGCCAGTTCGGATCGGGTAAATCTTTGCGGCGTGACCAGAGCCGAATCAGTGGAGAGACCCAACGACTGCGGCAGGCCAGAGAGATTACCGCCGATGGCAGCCTCGAGGTGATCCTTGATCACACGCAGCGGTAAATACTGGTCGCGCTGCATGACCAGAATCAAGCGCAGGCGTTCGACATCACTCGGCGAGAACTTGCGATAGCCAGACTCGGTGCGCGATGGCGAAACCAGGCCCTGTTCTTCGAGGAAGCGGAGTTTGGAGGGGCTCAGATCGGGAAAGTCGGGTGACAGCTTGGCCAGCACCTGGCCAATACTCAGAAGCCCCCGTTGGCTCTGCGCATCATTGCGAGCGACTACGGCCACGCCTATGCCCCCACGCCGTGTCGCGATCCAAAGTAGGTCAGGCGGAACTTACCCACCATGACCTCAATGCCATCGATCAGTGCAGCACGGTCGACGAGCTGACCCGCAACGTACGTGCCGTTGAGTGAGCCCAGATCGCGCACTTCAAATCCGTGAGGCGTGCGCCGAAACTCAGCGTGCTGGCGCGAGACGGTCACATCGTCGAGAAAGATTTCCGAATCCGGGTGGCGACCAGCAATGTTGACTTCGTGGTCGAGCAAGTAGCGCGCTCCCTGATCGGGGCCTCGCCGAACAATCAACAGTGCCGAGTTGCGCGGAAGTGCGGCGATGACGTCTCGCTCGTGGGGCGCGAGGTCTGAAATGTCAGCTGCAGACCCGGCAAAATCTGACGACGGGAATGCGGAGGTGTCGGCCGGCTCGTCTAGCGACGCATTCGGTTCTGAATTGTTTTCAGTAGTCATATCGCGACACCCCTCCTTCCAACAATTACACTACCGGATGAAGATGCCCCCTAAAATAGGTCAAAAGAAAGGTTGCCCTCCATGGATGCCCTCATTGTCTGTCTCTGGATTCTTGCCGGAATCTGCGCCCTGACGTGGGTGCTCTCACTCATCACACGGGAGTACTCCTGGGTTGACCGCATCTGGTCAATCATCCCCATCGCTTACGTCTGGGTCTTCGCTGTTTTTGCTGGCTTCACGGACGCACGTCTCAATGTCATCGCGATCCTCGTGACCCTGTGGGGCGCGCGCCTCACGTTCAACTTTGCTCGCAAGGGTGGCTACGCCCCGGGCGGCGAGGACTACCGCTGGGAGATCATGCGCCAGCGCATCACCGGTTGGAAGTGGCATGTCTTCAACTTCTTCTTCATCGTCATCTTTCAGAACGCACTTCTCTTGCTCATCTCGCTTCCGTCGTTCACTGCGTACGAGAACCGCGGAACCCCGTTTGGCGTTCTCGACCTCATTGTCACGGTGGCCTTCGTGGGTCTGCTGGTGATGGAGACCGTTGCCGACCAGCAGCAGTGGAACTTCCACCAGTGGAAGAAGGCAGAGGTTGCCGCAGGTCGCACACCCCGGCCCGGCTTCCTCACGACCGGACTCTTCTCGACATCTCGGCACCCCAACTTCTTTGCGGAACAGGCTCAGTGGTGGGTGCTCTTCTTCTTCGGTGCCATTGCCGCAGACTCTGTGATGCAGTGGACCATCGTCGGCCCCGTCCTGTTGACCGCCCTCTTCATCGGGTCGTACCGCTTGGCCGAAGAGATCTCCTCGTCCAAGTACCCGGACTACGCGGAGTACCAGAAGCGCGTGAGCCCGCTCATCCCCTGGTTCCCCCGCCGCCAAGAAGAAGCGTCGACGGCCAAGGCCTAGGTCCGTTTCAAACCGCCTTCACAAGGTACGGAGTACATCGGAAGAGAACCACCTTGCCATTGCTCTCGGTAGTCATCCCCTCCTACAACGACGCAGAGATGCTTCGTCAGTGTCTGACTGCCCTTGACGAACAGTCATTAGCACCGTTTGAGGTTGTCGTTGTTGACAACGGGAGCACCGATGACACTGCGGACGTTGCCCGGTCGTTTGGCGCGCGCGTTGTTTACGAGCCAGTCAAGGGCATCCCCTCGGCGACGGCAGCAGGCTTTGACGCAGCGCGGGGCGACATTCTGGGTCGGCTCGATGCCGATTCGGTGCCGAATTCACA
>DBCH01000112.1 GCA_002292955.1 Microbacteriaceae bacterium UBA963
CGCGTGGCGACCTCGTTCAACGCTGAAATGGATTGGCGCACGCTCAGTGACGAGGTGAGCATTGCCGGCATCAGCTCGCAAGCCATCGTCATTGACCGCACCGAACGACTCGCCGCCCACTCCGTGAGCGACGACATTCACATCTCTCTGCAGGTGAACGCGCGCGGGTCTGTGGTGCAGGGGAGCAATGTCGCCTCGGTGAGTCCGGGATCGGTCACGCTGACAGAAACGAATCGACCCTTCACCCTGAACTACGTGGAACCCAACCAGCGTCACATCGTTCTGCAAACCAGTCGGCAAGCGTTGGGCGTGAGCGACGAGGTTTTGCATCACGCCGCCGGTCGTCACCTGTCGGGCATGAATCCGGCGCGCGACGCCTATGTTTCCCTCGTCACCTCGTTCATGGCTCAGCGCTCGCCGGTTTCCGAGGCGGGAGCCGCCGAGATGTCTGCGCTGGTTACGTCGCTCGCGTCGGCCATGCTCCGCTCCGCGTGGGAGTCCGCTCCCACACTGCCCAGTTCTTCGGAGGCCATGCACGTGGCTATGGTCTCGTTTATTCGCATGCACCTCACCTCGCGCTTTCTCTCGCCCGAGACCGTGGCCAAGGCACACTTCGTGTCGCGTCGCCGGCTCTACGAGATTTTTGAGGCGTCCGGAGAGTCTCCGGCCGACACCATCCGGCGCGAGCGCATCGAGCGTGCCAAGCTCGAGCTCAGCGACCCAACTCGCCTTGGCACATCAATCGCGGACATCGCTTTTGAGTTCGGCTTTAGTGACGTCACCACGTTCACCCGGGCGTTCCGCCGCTACGTGGGGTGCACGCCGAGCGAGTGGCGCTTCGGGGAGCATTCGGTCGGGGCCTAGGCCCACACACACCGAGTAAACTTGTCGCATGCCTCTCGTGCCTCGCCCAGCAGACATCCCCAAGATCCCGCGCGCACTGAGGTTCTATCAGGTGTGCTCCATCATCACGGGAACGTTCCTGCTGTTGCTCGTCGTCGAGATGGTGCTGCGCTACGGTTTTGGCTACTACGCCGAGCTGGGCGGCCCCTACGGCTTTGTGTGGCTGGTGCCGCATCAAGAAGTGACCGCCGTCAACCTCTCACTTGTGGTGGTCACGGTGCACGGCTGGCTCTACGTGGTTTATCTCATTGCGTGTTACCTGCTCTGGACATACATGCGCTGGACTTTTGGGCGACTCTTCGTGCTCGCCCTCGGTGGCATCATTCCGCTGCTGTCGTTCTTTCTCGAGGCAATCAATACGCGCCGCGTGCGCGAATTCTTGGCTGAAACCCCTGCCGCTCAGGTGACGCCAGTGAAGGTCTCTGCGTGACCAAACCAGGCGTGACCAAAACAGGCGTTGCCGATCCGAGCCCCGTTCTCGTTGTCGACTTTGGCGCTCAGTACGCGCAGTTGATCGCGCGCCGCGTGCGCGAGGCCGGCGTGTACTCCGAGATTGTGCCGCACTCGATTTCGGCCGCCGACGTTGCCGCCAAAAACCCGGCGGCCATTGTGCTCAGTGGCGGCCCCTCGAGCGTTTACGAGCCTGGCGCTCCGTCGCTCGACGCGGGCATCCTCGACCTAGGCATTCCGGTGTTTGGCATTTGCTACGGATTTCAGTCGATGGCCGCGGCCCTCGGCGGAACCGTTGCCCAGACGGGTGGGCGCGAATACGGCGCAACGCCCATGCACCTCACGCAGGGCGAGCACCCGCTGGTGGCCGGTCAGCCCGCCGACCAAACCGTGTGGATGAGTCACGGCGATCAGGTGGCTACGGCCCCCGCCGGATTCGATGTGGTCGCGTCGACGGAGGCCACCCCCGTGGCCGCCTTCGCCAACGACGAGCGTCGCCTCTATGGCGTGCAGTGGCACCCCGAGGTAAAGCACTCCGATTTTGGCCAGCGCGTCCTCGAGAACTTCTTGCACGACCTCGCTGGTCTTCCGGGCGACTGGAACCCCGGCAATATCATCGACCAGCAGGTGGCCAACATCCGCGCGCAGGTGGGCGATGCCCGCGTGATCTGCGGACTCTCGGGCGGCGTGGACTCGGCTGTTGCCGCGGCCCTCGTGCACAAGGCCGTGGGTGATCAGCTGGTGTGCGTGTTCGTGGATCACGGGCTGCTGCGTCAAGACGAGCGTCGCCAGGTTGAAGAGGACTACGTGGCGGCCACGGGAATTCGACTCGTCACGGTTGATGTGCGTGAGCAATTCCTCACGGCTCTGGCCGGCGTCACCGACCCCGAAGACAAGCGCAAGATCATTGGCCGCGAGTTCATCCGTTCGTTCGAGCAGGCCGAGCGCGACCTTGTGGCCGAGGCGGCGGCGGACGGCGAGCCCATCCGTTTTCTCGTACAGGGCACTCTCTACCCGGATGTGGTGGAGTCGGGCGGCGGTTCGGGCACGGCCAACATCAAGAGCCACCACAACGTGGGCGGGCTACCCGACGACCTGCAGTTTGAGCTCGTTGAGCCGCTGCGCGCGCTCTTCAAAGACGAGGTGCGTGCCATTGGTCGCCAGCTCGGCCTGCCACACGAGATTGTCGGCCGTCAGCCGTTCCCGGGCCCCGGCCTGGGCATCCGCATCGTGGGTGAGGTCACGCAGGAGCGTCTCGACCTACTCCGCGAGGCCGACGCCATTGTGCGCGCCGAGCTCACCGCGGCTGGTCTCGACGATCAGATTTGGCAGTGCCCGGTGGTTCTGCTCGCCGACGTTCGCTCGGTGGGCGTCATGGGCGACGGCCGCACCTACGGCCACCCCATTGTGCTGCGCCCGGTCTCGAGCGAAGACGCCATGACCGCCGACTGGACGCGCCTGCCCTACGACCTGCTGGCCAAGATTTCTAACCGCATCACCAACGAGGTCGCCGGCGTCAACCGTGTGGTGCTCGACGTCACGAGCAAGCCACCGGGCACTATCGAGTGGGAATAACCCCCACCTAGTTGCCGCGCGAAATAGCCAGGATGCGCAGAATCTGCAAGTACAACCAGACGACCGTGAGCATGATGCTGAACACGCCGGTCCACTCGTACTTTGCCGGTGCCTTGTTGGCAATGCCCGTCTGAATCATGGTGAAATCCATCACCAGTGAATAGGCGGCCATCAGCACCATCAGGATTCCAAAGATCACGCCGAGCGGGATACCAAAGATTTTGATTCCCTCAAGACCCCACGGGTCGTTGTTGACGCCCGTGACCATGAGGAGAACGTTTACGAGGGAAAACACCACGTAGCTGATCACGACGATAAAGAAAATCTTCGTGGCGCGCTTGGAGACGCGCACCTTGCCGCTCGCAAAAAGGGCCAGAGTCACGGCGAAAACAGCGACAGTGCCGATCACGGCCTGAATCACAATGCCGTCCCAGAGGGAGTTGTACATCATCGACAGTCCGCCAAGCAGCACACCCTCGAGGACTGCGTAAAGAAGAATCAGCGCAGGCACGGGCTCGCGCTTGAAGATATTCACCATGGCCAGCACGAAAGCACCGATACCCGAAACCATGAGCACGCCGCCGGCGATGGCGGGGTTACTGGCGACAATCAGCCAGCCGATCACACCACCCACGAGCAATACGGCAAAGCCAAAAACCGACTTCATGAGAGTGCTCTCGAACGTCATGGGCTTCTCGGCAACAGTGTTCTCCGAGGTGAGTTCGTAGAGCTTCTGAAGATCCTCGGCGGACATGTTTTGCTTGTCCTTGAAAGCCGGGTTGCGTCGGAACGCGGGGTTGGTCATCGTCATGGTGAGAGGGTCCTTTTCTTGGGTGGAGAGCCTATACACCCATCATGCCGTATCGAGCATTGAGATTGGCTGGGCGTTACCGAAGCGCCCGGTCGTTGCCAGTGACTACTCTTGACATATGTCTCCTCGCCCGATTGTGATTGCCCACCGCGGCGCGTCGGGCTACCTGCCGGAGCATTCACCCGCAGCCTTCAATCTCGCCATCAAGCAGGGATCAGACGCGATTGAGTTTGATCTTGTCGCCTCGAAGGACGGCGTTCTCGTGGTGCGCCACGATCTTGAGCTGTCGAAGTCAACGGATGTTCGCTCGCGCGTGGAGTTTGCCGACCGCTACACATCGAAGGTGGTCGACGGACAAGTCGAGACCGGCTGGTTCGTCAACGACTTCACATGGCTGGAGCTGGAAACCCTCAACTCCGTGGAGCCTCACCCGAATGTGCGCCTGGACAGTGCGGCGCACTCAGGTGAGGAGACTCTCTTGCGCTTTGAAGACGGACTTAAGCTCGCTGGTCGTGCGTCCAATAAGGTGCCGATCTTCATTGAGCTCAAGCACTCGTCATTTTTTGAGGCGGCCGGGTTGCTGATGGATGAACTGGTGACGCAAGCCATCGCCGACGCGGGATGGAAACGAAACGATCCGCGTTTGATTATCCAAAGTTTTGAGAAGAGTGTGCTGATCCGCCTTCGCATTGCGGGAGTGGGGCATTCCCACGTTTACCTGTGCATGAACGAGGGTTCTGCCTACGACGAGATCCTTCGCTTGGGTGGTGGCCTGACCTATCACGACGAACTCTCCTCCAGTGGCATGATGCATGTGGCCAAGGAGGTTGATGCTCTGGGTCTTGATGTAGTCACTCTGCTTTCTCGCGACGGGAGCGGTCCGGCCTTGGTTCAACGAGCCCACGATCTAGGCATGAAGGTTTACG
Source organism: Microbacteriaceae bacterium UBA963 (assembly GCA_002292955.1). Classification (GTDB taxonomy): domain Bacteria; phylum Actinomycetota; class Actinomycetes; order Actinomycetales; family Microbacteriaceae; genus UBA963. The sequence continues at coordinate 4,666 of DBCH01000112.1, forward strand.
CGTGGACGCTGCGCGCGGAAAACAAGTTTTTGCCCCGCGATTACGCGCAAGGCTTCGACCCTAAGAACTGGGGCCGTTGGCAGGACTACTTTGGCCTCGTTCTCGACACCGGCGTCGACGGCATTTTTGTGGATCAGCCCGATATCGCTCTACAGCTCATCTCAGAACGCGAGTCGCGCCAATGAGTGAGGTTGTGCCCTCGGTAAGTCTTCTCGACGGGCTCAACCCCCCACAGCGCGAGGCGGTTACCTATCGGGGTCCCGCCCTGCTCATTGTGGCCGGCGCCGGATCGGGTAAGACCCGTGTGCTCACCCACCGCATCGCTGGGCTGATCGCCAATCGCGAAGCGTGGCCCAGTCAAATTCTGGCCATCACGTTTACGAACAAGGCAGCTGCCGAGATGCGCGAGCGCGCCGAGGCCCTCATGGGTTCGGCCTCCGAGGGCATGTGGATCTCCACGTTCCACTCCGCGTGCGTGCGCATCCTGCGCCGCGAGGCCGAGAACTTTGGTTTCACCAAGAGCTTCACCATCTACGACAGCCACGATTCGCGCACGCTCATCAAGCGGATTATCAAAGCGCAGGAGGCCGACGAATACGGTTGCACGGTAGCCGGTGTGGCCAGCCGCATCTCCAAAATCAAAAACGAGCTGGCCGATGCCGATTCGTTCGCGCGCACCGCCAACGAGAGCGACCCCAACGAACTCGCCTTCTTGGGTGTCTTTCGCGAGTATCAGCGTGCGCTGCAGGCCGCCAACGCTTTCGACTTCGACGACCTGATTGGCCAGACGGTCTTCCTGTTCCGGGCCTTTCCGCACGTGGCCGACGTTTATCGAAAGCGCTTTCGGCACGTTCTTGTCGACGAGTATCAGGACACCAACCACGCTCAGTACGCGCTGATTCACGAGCTCACCCGGGAAACCGAAGACGGTCAGCCGGGTGCGTCTCTCACCGTGGTGGGTGATTCCGACCAGTCGATCTACTCCTTCAGAGGCGCCGACATTCGCAACATCGCCGAGTTCGAAAGGGACTTTCCCGGCGCCAGCGTGATTCTGCTGGAGCAGAATTACCGCTCAACTCAGACCATTCTGAGCGCGGCCAACGCGGTGATTGCCAACAACTTCGATCGCAAAGCGAAGAACCTGTGGACCGATGTGGGCGCGGGCGACAAGATCCTTGGCTTCACCGGCTATTCGGCGCACGACGAAGCCCAGTTTGTGGTCGACGAGATCAATGCGCTGCACGCGCAGGGTATGGCCTACTCGCAGATGTCGGTGTTTTACCGAACGAACGCGCAGACACGTGCACTCGAAGAAATCTTTATCCGCTCGGCGTTGCCCTACCGGCTCATTGGCGGCACCAAGTTCTACGAGCGCGCCGAAATCAAAGATGCCTTGGCGTATCTCATCGCTGTGGTCAACCCCGCCGATGCCTTGGCCGTGCGTCGCATCCTCAACACGCCCAAGCGCGGGCTCGGGCCGGCCGCCGAAGCTCAGATTCAAAACTTTGCCGACCTGAACGGCATCACGGTTCGCGAAGCACTGCGCTCGGCCGACAGCCTCAGCTTTGGGCCCAAAGCGGTGCGGGCAATTTCCGACCTCAGCGCACTTCTCGACGAGGCCACGGCGCTCGCCGACGGGGGAGCGGTCGCCGAGGTGCTCCAGGTGCTCATGCAAAAGACGGGCTACCTCGATCAACTGCGCACGTCGAAGGATCCACAAGACGAAGCGCGGGCCGAGAACGTTGATGAGCTCATGGCCGTCACCAAAGAGTTCGCCAAGAACAACCCCGAGGGCACGCTCATCGACTTCCTCACCGAGGTTGCCCTCGTGGCGGCTGCCGATGAGCTCGAGGATGAGTCCGGTTCGGTGAGCCTCATGACACTGCACACGGCCAAGGGCCTCGAGTACGACGCGGTCTTCATCACCGGCGTTGAAGAAGAGCTGTTGCCGCACCGCATGGCGGCCATGGAACCCGGCGGACCGGCCGAGGAGCGGCGCTTGTTCTATGTGGGCATCACCCGCGCTCGCCAACGGTTGTTTATTTCACTGGCGATGACTCGTGCGCAGTTTGGGCAGACGGCCCCCGCGGCTCCTTCCCGCTACCTGCAGGAGATTCCCACCGAACTCATCGAGTGGCGCGAGCAGCCCGGAATTCTCGGCGGTTGGCGCGATGCGCCCTCACGCGCCCTGGGCCGCTCGGGCGGCTGGGG
>DBCH01000111.1:0-1657 GCA_002292955.1 Microbacteriaceae bacterium UBA963
TACGTGGTCACCGATGTCACGCGCGACGGCATGCTCACCGGCCCCAACGTTGAGCTGCTCACGAGCATCGCAAAGAAGACCAACAAGCCTGTGATCGCCTCGGGCGGTATTTCGAGCCTCGACGACATTCGCGTTCTCCGCGAGTTGGTGCCGCAGGGCGTTGAGGGGGCCATCGTGGGCAAGGCGCTCTACGCGCACAAGTTCACGCTGATTCAGGCAATCGACCTCGCCTACAACTAGGCAACACCAACATGAATCACGCCGACTCGGCTGGGCAGTCGTGGTCTGGTCGAGCATTCGAACCCAACGCATTCGCTGCCGATGGCGGATCGACACCGCCGGCGTTTGCCGAAGCCATCGCCACCTTTCGGTCTCTGGCCGAGAACGACGAGAAGCGGGCCGCTGCTCATGCGGCAGTGATCGATGCGGTGCGCGTGAGTCGTTTTCTCATCCCGCTGGTGGCCGAGGCGGGCGACGAGGGGGAGACAGAGGCGGGTCTGCGGGTCGACAAAACCCAGGAACTGGCCATTGTGCGGGTGAAGGGCCCCGACGGGCAGACGGTGCTGCCCATTTTCTCGAACGTCGCCGCCATGTCGGCCTGGCGTGCTGACGCACGACCCGTACCGGCCGAGGGGCGCCGCGCGGCCGTGTCTGCACTCAGCGACGACTGCACCTGGGTGGTCATTGACCCCACGAGCGACACCGAGCTCGTTGTTCGCCACCCGGCGCTGCGCGCCATCGCTGCCGACGAGCCATGGTCACCACCGCACGTCGATCTCACCGTGCGTGACGCAGTAGAACTCGCGGTTGCCGGGGACTCCCGCATCACGGGCTTTACACTTGCCACCGCCGACCCGGATGCCCGGGGCTCCGGCCAGGATCTCGTCATCCAACTGCGACTCGAACCGGGCCTCTCTCCAGAAACCTTGCATTCGCTCCTCAGCGACCTCGGCACACGAATCGCCCAGTCACTCCTGCTCACCGAACGGGTCGACAACCTGCTCGTGCAACTTGTGCCCGATAAGGACTAGCAACTGACGACTCGCCTGTGAAGCCTCAGTAATAACGCTGAAGAGGCTGGCCCGCCTTACGGCAGCGTGGAGATCACTACCGACTTGGTGCGGGTGTACGACTCGAGAGCTTCCGGACCGTATTCGCGACCCCATCCGGAGGCCTTCACGCCACCGAACGGAATTGCGGGGTCGAGAAGCGCCCACGAGTTGACCCAGACGATGCCGGCGTCGAGTGCCGCCGACACGCGGTGGGCACGAGCGATGTTCGTGGTCTGAAGTCCCGCGGCCAGGCCGTAGGGCGTGCCGTTGGCCATCTGAATGGCTTCTTCTTCGGTGTCGAAGGGCTGCACGGTGAGAACCGGACCAAAGACTTCCGTGGCAACAGCGACATCGTCGTTGGGCAGGTCTGCCAAAACAGTGGCGTGGTAGAAGTAGCCGCCGTTGAGCTCCAGCGCCTTACCGCCGGCCACAACTTTGGCACCGCGGGCAATGGCCGACTCGACCATTCCTGAAACCTTGTCGAACTGAACCTTGCTCGACAGCGGGCCAATAACCGTTTCGGGCTTCAGCGGGTCGCCGATGGGCACACCGGGAACGGCCTGGCCGAGGATTCCCAAGACGGTTTCGTAGAGGGGGCGCTCGAC
>DBCH01000111.1:1747-1935 GCA_002292955.1 Microbacteriaceae bacterium UBA963
TCAACGTCGGCGTCGGCAAACACGATGTTCGCTGCGTTTCCACCGAGCTCGGCAGTCACGGGCTTGAGGGTCTGGCCAGCAAGTGAGGCCACGTGCTGTCCTACCTCGGTAGATCCGGTGAAGGCGATCTTGTTCACGTCCGGGTGAGAGACAATCTGATCACCGAGCGCGGCACCCGAACCGGTGAC
>DBCH01000111.1:2044-3164 GCA_002292955.1 Microbacteriaceae bacterium UBA963
ACCACGGTGTTGCCGGCCGCCAGTGCGGGAGCAATCTTGGTGCTCGAAAGAATCAGCGGGAAGTTGAACGGCGTGATGGCGCCAACAACACCGAGGGGCTCGCGACGCGTGTAGGCGAAAGCGGGCAGGGGAGTTTCGCGCGTGGCACCATCGAGGTGCTGAGCGAGGCTTGCCACGTACTCGTACTGCTCGATGGCGGTGTTCACGTCAACAACGTTGGCAAAGGTGATGGGCTTGCCCACGTCCACACTTTCGGCGTAGGCCAGTTCGTCGGAGCGCTCACGCATGATCTGCGAAACACGGAGCAGGATACGCGAACGCTCGCGTCCGCTGAGTCCCGACCACTCACCCTTGTCAAAAGCGGCACGCGCGGCGGCAACGGCAGCGTCAACATCAGCAGCAGTGGCCCACGCAATGCTCGAGACAACCTCGCCGGTAGCGGGATTAATCACGTCACGGCGTTGGCCATCAGAGGACTCTCGCCATTCGCCATTGATGAAAAGCTTGCCGGGCTGAATTTTGGGTGTTGAAGCCATGATTGATTTCTCCTTCGGACGTGTGTTTCAATGAAAATACGAATAATTGAATTCGTCAACTAATTTATCTCGCGCATTACTGTCGGTTAGGTTCTATCCTCTCGAGCAACGCAGCTCATTACCATCAGGAGATTCTCATGACAACGTCTTCCCCTCTCACCATCGAGACCTTTCTCAGCAGCGATGCGGGCCTCAATTCCGTCTGTGCCCTCATCAAGGGTTCGACCGACTCCGTCTTGGTCGATGTTCCCTTCCTTCTCAGCGATGCCCGCAACCTCGTAAAAATGGTCAAGGACTCGGGCACGCGCCTCACCACAATCTTTGTGACGCACGGCCACCCCGATCACTGGTTCACGCTCAGCTTGTTCGCCGAGGAATTCCCCGACGCCAAGATGGTCGCTCACCCGAAGGTTGCCGCGCAGATTGAGGGAATCCGGGAGAAGAAATTCAAGCAGTGGAAGCCCGTCTTCGGCGACGAGATCGGCGAGAAGTTGATTGGTCCCGCGGCCATGAGCGAGATGCACCTGACGCTCGAGGGTCGCGAGCTGCCCATCATCTATGTTGCCGTGGCCGATAGCGAGGAG
>DBCH01000094.1:0-5249 GCA_002292955.1 Microbacteriaceae bacterium UBA963
CCGAAGCGCCGCGATGCGGTCTTCGGAAAGTCCGAACCCAGCAAGGGTGCCGCTACTGGCGCAAACGCGAAGACTGCGTCGTCACCGGCGACGTCCCGCACCTGGAGCGCCGGCGTGATCGCGGGTGTTGCCGCGGCAGGCTTGGGCCTTCTGGTGGCAGCCGGAATTAGTGGCGCCGCCATTGGGCAGGCTGTGGATCATTCTCACCGCGACAAGGCGGGCTCCTCGGAGATGCGTGACCACGGCAAGAACGGCATGCACGGCGGCCGCGACGGCGCCGAGACAGATGGTCCGGGAATGCACGACCCGGGGATGCAGGGCCCCGGCATGAACGAGCCCGGTGACGAGCCGGTCACTGGCCAGTCACCCACCGATCCGTCGGGAAAAAACCGCGATGGCGGCGACCGCGGGGATCGTCCACCCCGTATGGGCTAAGGCGAGCGAGAGAACCACACTCGCTCCCGCATCAGACCAGAGCGCCACGCACACCCGACAGGCTGCGCGTGGCGCTCTGTCGCGTGGTCGGCATCGCACAGTGCGTCACGCTCTTTTGCATCCGCTCGAACGTGGGGGCAGACTGAAGGGTGAGGCGGGAAGGAAACCATCATGGCTAAGGCGGTTGCTCAAGAAACCGTAGTTCTCGACATCGAGGGGATGACGTGCTCGAGCTGCGTCGCGCGAGTTGAGAAGAGCCTCAACACGGTCGACGGTGTTCACGCCATGGTCAACCTTGCCACCAACTCAGCCCGCGTGGAGTTTCCCGCAAACGTCGAGACGAGCGAGCTCATTGCGGCCGTGGCCAAGGTGGGGTATCACGCTCAATTGGGCAAGCGTCACAGGTCTCGCACTGCGACGATTCCCGATCCGGAGGAGCCGGGCGAAGAGATTGACGAGCCCGTGCAGGAGGGCAACTTCTTCACGCGGATAGATTGGCACGTCGCTCTCGGACTTGATGTGTCGCTGTTGTCGCGCACCATCATCGCCACCGTCATTTCGGTGCCGCTGATCTTGGTGGCCATGGTTTCTCCCTGGCAGTTCCTCGGCTGGCAGTGGGTGTCGCTCGTTCTTGCCATTCCCGTGGTGTTTTGGTGCGGGTATCCCATTCATCGCACGACGTTCGTGAATCTCAAGCGCGGCGTGGTTCTCATGGACACGCTGATTACGCTGGGAACCTTTGCCGCCTTCGTGTGGTCGCTCTACGCGCTCATTTTTACGAGTGCCGGAATGGTCGGCATGCAACACTCCCTCACATTTTTCTCGTGGACGCAGCATCCCACCGATTCCATCTATCTCGAGGTGGCCGCCGGCGTGACGATGTTCGTCCTCGTGGGGCGGGTCATCGAGGATCGCACCAAGCGTCGCGCCAGTGCCGCACTTCGGGCTCTGGGCGACATGTTGGTTACCGAGGTCGATGTGGTGCGCCGAGACAAGTTCGTCACAATTCCCCTCGACGAGCTGAAGGTCGGAGATGTGTTTGTCACCCGCCCGGGTGAGCGAATTGCGACCGACGGAGTGGTCGTGGACGGTCACGCGAGCGTCGACGAAAGCGCCATGACGGGGGAGAGCATGCCCACCGCGCGTGGACTGGGAGACACGGTCACGGGAACCACGATTCCCCTGGACGGAGTTCTTCGAGTTCGCGCCACGGCTGTGGGAGCGGATTCACGCATCGCCCAGCTGGCCCAGATGGTCGAAGATGCTCAACTCAAGAAGATCGACATACAGCGGCTCGCTGACAAAATCTCGTCGATTTTTGTTCCGGTTGTCCTTGGTATTGCCGTCGTCACACTTGTTTCCTGGTTGTTGTTGGGTGGTTCGCCCACCTCGGCCTTCACCGCTGCAGTTGCCGTCTTGGTCATTGCATGTCCGTGTGCCTTAGGGCTGGCAACTCCCATGGCACTGATGGTGGGCACGGGTCGCGCCGCTCAGTTGGGAATTGTGGTTTCGGGACCCGAAGTGATCGAACAGTCGGCTCGCATCGATGCCGTCGTGATTGACAAGACGGGAACGCTCACCACTGGTGTTATGACGGTAACCGAGCGCGTGGGCGAGGCGTCGGTCCTGTCGATGGCCGCTGCGGTCGAGGGCGGTTCGGAACACCCGCTCGCACAAGCCATCATTCGTGCCAGCGAAGTGTCGGAAGGCGCGCCGGCGCTGGCATCATCATCAAACTTTTCCTCCGTGCCCGGCAAGGGCGTGAGCGCAGACGTTGGCGGAGAGCGCGTCTGGGTGGGCACTCGGGAGTGGATGCGCGAGTGGCAATTGGCCGCCACAACCGATCTCATCGGGCACGCGGATCGCCTCAACGACGCCGGTGCCACCGTGGTCTGTGTGGGTTGGGCCGGACTCGTCCGCGGCCTCTTGGCGGTCACGGACGACATCAAGCCAGACAGTGCCGAAAGTGTGACGCGGCTCAAGAACATGGGAATGCGCGTCATCCTTCTCACGGGTGACCACGCCGGGGCAGCTTGGGCTGTCGCAGACGCGGTCGGAATCGACGAGGTCGAAGCATCAGCGTCTCCCGAGGGTAAGTATGCGTTCATCGTGGCACTGCAGGCCGACGGTCACACGGTGGCCATGGTGGGTGACGGCGTAAACGATGCCGCGGCGCTGGCTGCCGCCGACATGGGCATTGCCATGGGCACGGGCACCGACCTCGCCCGAGCCGCCAGCGACATCACGCTCCTGCGCCCTACGAGTCCCGCTGTTGCCGACGCCCTCGAGCTTTCTCGCAGCACGCTCGGTACCATTCGCGGAAACCTGGTATGGGCGTTCGTCTATAACGGTGCGGCCATTCCCTTGGCTGCCGCCGGTCTCCTCAATCCCATGCTGGCCGGTGCGGCCATGGCGTTCTCGAGTATCTTTGTGGTTCTTAATTCTCTGAGATTGAATGCGTTCGGACGACTTCGTTCACGTGGCAGAAAAACAGAATCCCCGAGAAAGAAAGACACCGGGAAAGACGCATCCGACGACTCAGCATTCATTGTGCTGGCTGCCTCCGCGTAGGCTAGGGGCATGGCCTCTGTTGAGAAGCGCTACCCCGATGCGGTGATACGACCGGGAATCCTGCCAGGAATTTTGGGCTCAGTGGCAATTCTGCTCGGCCTCTGGCTGGTGGGTACCGAATGGGAATTCGCCGTCCGGCTCGCCGCTTCCATTCTGGCCGCCATCGTGGTCGTTTTCTGCGTCCAAGCCCGCCAGAGAAAGTACATCGTGCCGGGCATATTGGTGGGGATTATCGTGGTGACCTGGAACCCTGTTTTCAACCTCATCACTCCGCTCACCGCGCTGGGTCAGGGTTGGTTGTTTATCGAAATCCTGGCAGCGGCCATCCTGCTCTGGTCGGGCTTTTCGATCAAGGTCGCTTCACGGTCTTAGCTGCTGGCGCACGCCTGGCTCCAAACGCGCTAGGCTAACGTCACGTAGCCGCACCGATTTGCCCAGTTGCCCGCTCTGTTCAGGAGCGTTGTGCCAGGGGATGGGGGTGGCTCACCAATCACCATCACGTGTCGCACGAAGACAATCTTCGATGGCGGCCACACAACAGGAGACGCATTGTCACGCAACGGCTCACGCCGCACCACCCTCGATAACTCGGGGCTCATTCCCATCCTTGCCCGCAAGGTTCGCGAGGTCGAGACCAAGGCCGTCACCGGAAAAAAGGTAGGCCCCACGAACCGCACCAAGTTTCAGGTGATTGCTTTTCTCGTGCGCGAGGAACGCGCGCGCGTCAAGGGCGACGCGGCCCTCACCGATCAGCAGCGCAACGAACAGCTCAAGCGGCTAGACGGGGTGGCCACCATCCTGGCCAAAACGGCGGCCCGCGACACCTCCCTTATTGCTCTTCTTGAGGTGGATCAGGCGGCGAGTCCCGTGGCACAGAAGATGCGACGCGACTGGCTGCTCGAATCGGGCGCCGATGTAGATCCCGACGACCTCATCATTACCACCGAGACGGCAAAGGCGACCGAGGTGTTGTCGCCCGCACTTGCCGAGAAGCAGGTGTTGCCGACCTCGGTAAAGTCCAAGCTGCGCGCCACGCCGTTCATTCAACCCGTGCTCGGCACGGCGGCCGCGCCGGCTCCAGTCGTTCGGCTGTCCAACTGGGAACTCCTGTCACCGCTCTTCAAAGCGTTCGAGCAGGGCGCCGGCGGCGGTTCCGCATGCATGGATCTGCCCGCACTGCCGAGGTACGACCGGCTCAGCCCCAAGGGGCAAGAACTCATGCCGCACCAGATTCAGTTCATCGAATCGGTTCGCCACGGACACCGCACGTTCCTTCTCGCCGATGAGCCCGGTCTCGGAAAAACCGCGCAGAGCCTCATTGCCGCCTCCGTTGCGGGTGCCTTCCCACTGTTAGCGGTGGTGCCGAACGTTGTGAAAATGAACTGGGCGCGCGAGGTTGAGCGCTGGATCCCCGGCCGTCGCGCCACCGTGATTCACGGCGATGGACAAGACGTGGATGCGTTCGCCGACGTGATCATCGTTAACTACGAGGTGCTCGATCGCCACCTCAACTGGATTGCTGAGATGGGATTCAAGGGCATGGTGGTCGACGAGGCCCACTTCATCAAGAACCTCGCCTCGCAGCGCTCAAAGCACGTGCTGGCTCTCGCAGAGCGCATCTGCCAGCGCACCCCCGGCGGAAACCCCCTGCGCATTGCGCTCACGGGAACACCGCTGATTAACGACATTGATGACTTCCGTGCCATTTGGCGGTTCTTGGGATGGCTGGAGGGAGATGTACCCTCTGCCGCACTGATGGCCAAGCTTGAGGCAACGGGGCTGACACCGGCCAACAAGGACTTCTACGCCGAGGCACGCGCTGCGGTTGTCTCGATGGGGATCGTGCGACGTCGCAAGATTGACGTGGCAAAGGATCTTCCCGCAAAGCGCGTGGTCGACCTTCCCGTGGAGCTTGACGACGAGTTTGGTGCCGGTATTCGCGAGGCAGAGGCCGAGCTCGGTCGCCGCCTGGCGGATCGCTATCGCCGCATGGTGTCTTCGGGAAATGCCACCGGCTCCACTCGCGAACTCATGCGCCTCGTGGCACAGCAGGAGCTCGACGAGTCGAAGAACGCTAAGACGGGTGAAAACGTGTTCACTATGGTGCGCAAGATTGGTCAGGCAAAGGCGGGTCTCGCGGCGGACTACGCGGCGCAGCTCGCCCGCTCGGTGGGCAAGGTGGTCTTCTTCGCCAAGCACATCGACGTGATGGATCAGGCGGAGCGCGCCTTTAGCGCTGCGGG
>DBCH01000094.1:5314-8841 GCA_002292955.1 Microbacteriaceae bacterium UBA963
AATGAGGATGAGTCGGTTGCCGTGGCCGTGTGTTCACTCACCGCTGCTGGCGTGGGTCTCAACCTGCAGGCGTCGTCAAACGTTGTGCTGGCCGAACTGTCGTGGACGTCGGCCGAACAAACGCAGGCCATCGACCGCGTTCACCGCATTGGCCAAGAGGTGCCCGTGACGGCGTGGCGCATTATCGCCGCACAAACCATAGACGCCAAGATTGCCGAGTTGATTGACAGCAAGCAGGGCCTGGCCGCGCGAGCACTCGAGGGTATCGAGCTGGATGCGGGTTCGCAGGATTCGGTGGCGCTCGATGCGCTGATCGACATTCTGGCCCGGGCCTTGAGCCATCAGGAGCTCACGGCTGAACTGGCGGGCACGTTTGCCGACGAGGTGGCCTAGCCCCAGAACTGGGTGAGCGTGCTCACCGAGTCGTCCGGGTTGTCTTGGTGCGACGAGTGTCCCGAACGCGGGATGACGGCGTAGGCGGCTCCTAGGCGTTCGGCGTCGCCGCGCTGTTGGTCTTGCGGCCAGGCGTCGTCGGCGTCACCGTGAGCCACGAGGGCGCGAACGCCGGTGGCGCGAAGTTCGGCGACGCGGTCACTCTGCGTGACCAGCAGTTCCATGGCGCCGTCTAGTTGAGCCGGATTCGTGCTCATGCCCCGGTCAAAGTAGAACTGCTCGACGCGGTTGAGCTCACCACGCAGGTCCGCGTCGGGATCGAGACCTGCCGCTTGCCGTTCGATGACCCAGAGTGCGCGCGGCCCGTGCTCGCGCAGGCCGGCGAGGCCATCGGCCAGACCTTTATCTGATCCCATGTTTTGCAGGCCCGAGTTCCAGAGCGTCAGACTCGCCCAACGCGCGGGCTCTTGGATCACTGCCTCGGCCGCTACTAGGCCGCCAAAACTGTGGCCGAGCAGGTGTGCGGGCTCGCGCCAGCCGAGCGCATCGAGGGTGGCTACGAGATCCTGGCCCAGAATCTGAAGAGCGTAGCCGTCGGGAGTGTCGGGGCCATTCGAATGCGGTTGCCCGCGTTGCGACATCGCGACGACCCGATAGCCGGCGTCGGCGAGCTCCTGCATGATGCAGAAGAACGTGGACCGCGACGAGGTAAAGCCGGGAACCAGCAGCACGTTCGCCCGATGCGCTGCGGTGGGCTCGATGGTCGCAATGCCGAGGCGCCAGCCGTTGACGTCGAGCGTGCCGACATGGGCGGCGGACGGCAGCATTTCGTCGAGGGTGACGCCCTGCTGCTCGCGCTGGGATGCGGACAATGAGTGTGCTTCCGACATGCCACCAGCCTAGAAGTTGCCGCGGGGGATGAGAACACAAATCTCAGGAGGGTCTGAGGACACGCGATTGTCTCTTGTTTCACCCTCAAGGTGAGGTTGATACGAATCTCAAATCGAGTCGGTTTCTCGGCGATTCGGGCGCAGGATTCTCGGCGAATTCTCAGTATTCTGGCGAAACCTAATCCCCCCCAACAAAGGAGTTGCTCAGTGGCTACTGCTACGAAGACAACCTCGAAGAAAAAGAACGAGTCGGTCAACGGCTTCGACCGGTTCTTCGAAATCACCAAGCGCGGTTCAACCTGGCTCACCGAGGTTCGCGGCGGTGTCGTGATCTTTATGACGATGGTTTACATCGTCATCCTGAACCCGATCATCCTCGCTGGCGGCGCCACAGACGTTGACGGCAACACGCTGAGCTTCCTCGCCGTGGGCAGTGCCACCGCGTTGACCGCGGGCATCATGTCGCTGCTGTTTGGCCTCATCGCGCGCCTGCCGTTCGCGTTGGCTGCCGGACTGGGCATCAACAACTTCCTTGCCGTCACTGTTGTGGGGCAGGTTTCGTGGCCAGAAGCCATGGGCCTTATCGTCATCGATGGTGTGATCATCGTGATCCTGGCCGTCACTGGTCTGCGCACGATGATCTTCAATGCCGTACCCGCGGCCCTGAAGACCGCCATCACCGTGGGAATCGGTCTCTTTATCGCGTTCATCGGTCTCGTCGACGGCGGACTCATTCGTCGCAACCCCGATGATGCCAACACTCCTGTTCCCGTCAACTGGGGATTCGGATCCGATCACATCATCAGCATTCCGACCCTGACCTTCATCATCGGCATCGTGCTGATTGCCATCCTCATGGCTCTGCGCATCCGTGCAGCCATCCTGATTGGCCTCGTGGTGACCACCATCATCGCCATCATTCTCGAGGCCACCATGAAGATCGGCCCCAAGTTCTCCGACGCGGGATTCAACCCCCTCGGCTGGGACACCACGGTGCCCGGACTGCCGAGTGCCATTGTCGCCACCCCGGACTTCTCGTCCATCGGGCAGGTTGACCTCTTCGGCGCGTTTGAGCGAATCGGCGCCCTCGCGGGAATCATGCTGGTCTTTACGCTGGTGTTTGCCAACTTCTTCGACGCCATGGGCACCATGACGGGCCTGTCAAAGCAGGCCGGCCTCGCCGACAAGAAGGGCCAGTTCCCCCGTCTGCGCAGCGCTCTGATTGTGGAAGGTGCCGGTGCGGTTGCCGGTGGTCTCACCTCGACGTCGTCCAACACGGTCTTCATCGAGAGCGCGTCGGGCATTGCCGGTGGAGCCAAGACGGGTCTCGCCTCGGCGGTAACCGGTGTGCTCTTCCTCATCGCGATGTTCTTTACGCCGCTGACATCGATTGTCCCGATCGAGGTGGGTGCCTCCGCGCTCGTCATCGTGGGTGGCCTCATGATGGCTCAGGTCATGGACATCGACTGGAAGGACTGGACCATTGCCTTCCCGGCCTTCGCCGCCATCATTGTGATGCCGTTCAGCTACTCGATTGCCAACGGTATCGGCGTGGGCTTCATCCTGTGGGTGATTCTGCGCTCCGTGGGCGGCAAGGCCAAGGAAATCAGCTGGTTGCTCTGGGTCGTGGCAGCGGGCTTCCTGCTGTACTTCATCGTGCCCTTCATACTGCAGACCATCTCTGGCTAGCTAACGCCAGCAAACAACAGCGGCGGGTTCCCCTCGGGGCCCGCCGCTGTGTTGTGTTTCACAGGGGCGATTTAGAGCGGAGTTACATACGCCGCTGAAATGCCGCCGTCAACGAGGAACGTTGACCCGGTAATGAACGACGCGTCATCGCTGGCCAGGAATGCTACGGCGGCCGCAAGCTCTTCGGCGTGAGCAAAACGCCCGACGGGAATGTGCACGAGGCGACGCTGGGCGCGCTCCTGGTCCTTGGCAAAGAGCTCCTGCAAGAGGGGAGTGTTCACCGGGCCGGGGCACAGCGCGTTGACTCGGATGCCCTGGCGAGCAAACTGCACGCCCAGCTCGCGACTCATGGCCAGTACGCCACCCTTTGAGGCGGTGTACGAGATCTGCGACGTGGCTGATCCGAGCACTGCCACGAATGACGCCGTGTTGATGATCGATCCGCTGCCCTGCTTGGTCATGTGGCGCAGGGCGGCCCGCGAGCACAGGTAGACCGACTTTAGGTTGACGTCTTGCACCTTCTGCCAGGCAGGCAGCTCGGTTGTCTCAATGGAG
>DBCH01000143.1:0-17731 GCA_002292955.1 Microbacteriaceae bacterium UBA963
ACAGACTCCATGGCGAGGTAGGGATTGAGAGCCCCAGCGCCGTATCCGATGAGCAGTGCCGCGTGGTGAACCTCACGGACATCGCCCGTCTCGACGACCAGGGAAACCTGCATCCGCGACTCTTGCCGAATCAGGTGGTGATGAATTGCCGACACCAACAGCAGAGAAGGAATCGGCGCCTGCTCGTGGTTACTGTCACGATCACTCAGGATAAGGAAGGCCACGTTGTCCGCAACGGCGGCATCGGCCTCTGCGCACAGGGTGGCGAGGCAATCCGCCAGCGCCTGCGCTCCCCCGCTCACCGGATAGAGGCCGCTCAGGCGTCGTGTTGCCGGAGCGCCGTCTGAATGGGTGAGATGGAGGATCTGACTGAGCTGCTCGTTGTCGATAATCGGGAAAGGCACGACAACCTGATGAGCGTGTTCGGGTGTTGCCGAAAGAAGGTTTCTCTCCGGTCCGAGCCCGCGACGCATGCTCGTGACAATCTCTTCGCGAATCGAGTCGAGCGGTGGATTGGTTACCTGAGCGAATTGCTGGGTGAAGTAGTCGAAAAGGGTGCGCGGTTTCTCAGACAGAACGGCTATCGGGGTGTCCGAGCCCATGGCACCCAGGGGTTCCTGACCGGTGCGCGCCATGGGAGCGAGCATGATTCTGAGGTCTTCCTCGGTGTAACCGAATGTGCGTTGACGACGAGCCACGGAAGCCGCCGAGTGCAGAACGTGTTCACGCGGCGGGAGGTCGGCAAAACTGATGCGCTGCGAGTCAATCCACTCGGCCCAGGGGCCCGCCTGGGCGAGCTCTGCCTTGACCTCTTCATCGTCGATGATGCGACCTGCTTCAGTATCTACCAGGAACATCTTGCCGGGCTGGAGGCGACCCTTGCGCACGACCTTGGCAGGGTCAATCTGATAAACGCCAATCTCACTCGCGACCACAATGAGGCCCTCGTCGGTGACGAGGTAGCGACCGGGACGCAGTCCGTTGCGGTCGAGCGTTGCACCCACGAGAGTGCCATCGGTGAAGGCCATGGCGGCCGGGCCGTCCCACGCTTCCATCATGGTCGAGTGATACTCGTAGAACGCTCGGCGATCGGGGTCCATGTTGGGCTGGTTCTCCCAGGCCTCAGGAATCATCATCATGATCGCGTGGGGAAGACTGCGGCCAGCGAGGTTGAGCAACTCAACGACCTCGTCGAACGACGCCGAGTCGCTGCCGCCGTCGGTGCACACCGGCAGGAGGTCCTTCATGGCGCCCAGCTTGTCGGAGGCCAGTTGCGACTGGCGCGCGCGCATCCAGTTGCGGTTTCCCTGAACGGTGTTGATCTCGCCATTGTGGGCAACAAAGCGGAAGGGGTGTGCCAGCGGCCACGAGGGGAAGGTGTTCGTGGAATAGCGTGAGTGCACGAGTGCCAGGCGTGACGCAAAGCGCTCGTCGGAGAGGTCGGGGTAAAACGGTTCGAGCTGCAGGGTCGTGACCATGCCCTTGTAGACGAGAGTGCGACTTGACAGAGACGGGAAGTACACCTCGTAATCACGCTCAACACGTTTGCGCAGCCGATAGACACGTCGGTCGAGTTCGATGCCGGACAGTGCTCCTGCGGAATCGGCGACAAAGACCTGAGCGATGTGTGGCATCGCCTCTCTTGCCAAAGCACCGAGGCTGGATGGGTCAACCGGCACCTCACGCCAGCCGAGGACGACGAGACCCTCTTCGGCTGAGATTGTCTCGATAGCGGTAAGCACCACTGCGCGCTCCGCAGCGTCGACCGGGAGGAAAGCATTACCGACGGCGTACGCTCCTGACTCAGGCAGCGGGAAGCCAGAGACAGAGGCAAGAAACTCGTGGGGAATCTGCGTCATGATGCCGGCACCATCACCGGTTCCGGCATCCGAGCCAACAGCACCGCGGTGTTCAAGGTTTCGGAGCGCATCGAGCGCCACGCTAATGATGTCGTGCCCGGCATGCCCGCGGGTCGTTGCCACGAGCGCAAAACCGCAGGAGTCCTTATCGAAGGACGGATCAAAGAGCCCCGAAGCTGCAGGCACAGCTGAGAAGCGATGGTGCGGACGACGAATATTCACGACACCTCTCCTCAGAAATAGCGAGAACGTGTCGCCCACTGAGCGGGCAACACACGGACAAGAACGTGGCGGGACTCGTTACCCAGCTGTGCGACTTTTGGCCGACGCGGCTCGAGGTGAATCCTTTACCGGTGCGGCGTCACTGCCACTAGATTTTCGGGGCTTTTCCGAATTCTTTGATTCTACATCAGGCTTTCGCGGTCCGCGTCCGGGAAGATAGATCGATTCTTCACGACCAGGGTGACGCCGCGACTGAACGATGTAGAGAATGACGCCGAGAATGATGGCGGCGAAGGACGCCCAAATATTGCTGCGAATTCCTAAGAACGTTTCGCTGGGGTCGAGTCGAATGGCCTCCAGCCACGCACGTCCCAATCCGTACCACACAAGGTAGAACGCCAGAGCCTTGCCCCAGCGCATCTGGTGCCGGCGCTCGATGAGGAGAAGGATCACAACACCGGCAAGGTTCCAGATGATTTCATACAGGAACGTCGGGTGAAAGAGGGTACCGACGGGAAGCCCCGCGGGAACAGCCGAATTGGGCAGGTCGATAACCAGACCCCATGGCAGTGTCGTAGGCAGACCAAACAGTTCCTGGTTGAAGTAGTTACCGATGCGACCCGCTGCCTGCGCGACGAGAAGGCCGGGAATCAAAGCGTCGGCAAAACTAAAGAACCGCACGCCCGTCTGTCGAGTACCAATCCACACTCCCAGAGCACCACCGATGAGTGCCCCAAAGATCGCGTTGCCACCCTCCCATATGTAGAAAACCGACAGAGGGTTGATGTCCGGACCGAAGTAATCGCCGGGGTGCGTGAGCACGTGGTATGCCCGCGCAAAAATGATTCCCAGGGGAACCGTCCAGAGCACAAAGTCGAGAACGACCCCCTTCTCTCCACCACGGGCGGTGAGGCGTCGGCCGGTAATCCAGACTGCCAAAATGATGCCGACCAGAATCGCCAGCGCGTAAACGTGGACGCGCAGTGGACCGAGATCGAAGTACTGCCACGAGGCCGGGGGGCTGGGCAGACTAGCGAGAATTGTTGCGGTGTTCACGTGAGTGGTTGTCCTTCGATGGGTGGCGGAGCGTCATGACAAGTGTATGCGTGACTAGTGCTTGCCCGCTGAGAGTTGTTTCGCGAGGGCGCCGGCAGCCTGTGGGCCACCCTCTGCTAGAGCGGAGACAAGTGCCGAGCCCACGATGGCAGCGTCGGCGTATTCGAGCACTTCGGTCACCTGTTCGGGAGTTGAGATTCCCAAACCCACACCAATGTTTCTCGCACCGGACTCTCTCAGCCGGGCCACCACTCCCCGGGCAGCCGTGTCCACGTCACTACGTGCACCCGTGATGCCCATGGTGGAAACGGCGTAGACGAAGCCTCGACTGTTCGACGTGGCGGACGAAAGGCGGTCTGCTGAGGAGGAGGGAGCAGCCAGAAAAACGTGGTCGAGGTCGTGGGCGTCAGCTGCACCCAGCCACTCTTTCGCTTCGTCGGGAATGAGGTCGGGAGTGATCAGCCCCGCTCCCCCGGCCGCGGCTAAGTCGCGTGCAAACGCGTCGACCCCGTACTGCAGGATGGGGTTGAAGTAGGTCATCACCAGAACCGGAGCATCAACGCGCTCGCGGATGGCGGCAACCGCGTCGAAGGTGTGAGACAGGCGAAAGCCCGCTTCGAGTGACGTATTGGTGGCTCGCTGAATTACCAGTCCATCCATCACCGGATCGCTGTAGGGCAGACCCATCTCGAGAATGTCGACGCCATTCTCGACGAGTGCCACTGCGGCCTCTACGGACGCGTCAACCGTGGGAAAGCCCAACGGGAGATATCCAATGAGAAGACCGTGCTCTCGGCGCTCGTTGAACACGGCGTTGACCTGCGAGCTCACTAGGCGCCGTCCAGGATTCCGAAGTACTCTCCGGCGGTCTGCATGTCTTTGTCGCCGCGACCACTGAGATTGATGAGCAGTGTGGCGTTGGGTCCCCGCTCGCGCCCTACTTCGAGCGCGCCGGCGAGTCCGTGTGCCGTCTCGATTGCGGGAATGATTCCCTCGGTCTGGCTCAGGAGTCGAAGTGCCGACATGGCATCGGCGTCAGTGATGGGGCGGTAGCTGGCTCGGCCCAGATCTTTGAGCCACGAGTGCTCGGGGCCAACGCCGGGGTAGTCGAGTCCTGCAGAGATGGAATGAGACTCCATCGTTTGTCCGTCGTCATCCTGCAGCATGTAGCTGCGCGCTCCGTGGAGCACCCCGGGGCGACCACGCGTGAGGGTTGCCGCGTGCTCCAACGTATCGATGCCTCGCCCCGCAGCCTCACAGCCGATCAAGTCCACCTCAGGGTCGTCTAAAAACGCGTGGAAAATTCCGATGGCATTGGAGCCCCCGCCCACGCAGGCGATCACGGCATCCGGAAGCCCACCGGTGAGCGCGAGGACCTGTTCCCGAGCCTCTTCGCCAATGATCTTGTGAAAATCGCGAACCATTTGAGGGAACGGGTGCGGACCAGCAACGGTTCCAAGCAGGTAATGCGTGTTGTCGACGTTGGCGACCCAATCGCGAAGAGCCTCATTGATGGCGTCCTTGAGGGTGCGTGAGCCCGTGGTCACCGGAACAACCGTTGCCCCGAGAAGTCTCATGCGTGCCACGTTAAGTGCCTGTCGCTGAGTGTCGACTTCTCCCATGTAGACGATGCACTCCATGCCAAAGAGCGCTGCCGCTGTTGCCGTAGCCACACCGTGTTGGCCGGCACCGGTCTCGGCGATGAGGCGAGTCTTTCCGATGCGTCGGGCCAACAGTGCTTGACCCAGTACGTTGTTGATCTTGTGGCTGCCCGTGTGATTAAGATCCTCCCGCTTAAGGATGATGCGCGCTCCCCCAGCGTGCTGTGCAAACCTCGGAACCTCGGTGATGATGGACGGGCGGCCCGTGTAGGTGGCATGCAGGTGGGCAAGCTCTTCTGCGAACGTGGGGTCAATTTTGGCGACTTCGTAAGCCTCGGCAAGTTCGTCGAGGGCGGCAATCAGAGATTCGGGTACGTACCGACCTCCGAAATCGCCAAAGTAGGGGCCCTGCTGTGCGCGAAGTTTTGTCATGATGCGAGGAATCCTGCCATGGTTACGAGGGGGTCTGAGGTAACGAGCGCTTCGCCAACAAGAACCACGTCGGCGCCCGCAGCGCGATAGTGCGCCACATCCGCGGCCGTGCGCACGGCTGATTCGGCAACGCTGATTGTTGAACCGGGAATCTGATCGGCCAGACGTCCGAATAGGTCCCTATCAAGCTCGAACGTGTCGAGGTCGCGGGCATTCACGCCAATGAGCGCCGCACCAATGTCCACAGCGCGTGCGACCTCGTGCGCCGAGTGCGTCTCCACAAGTGCCGTCATGCCCAGCGACAGGGTCAGCTCGTAGAGTCGTTCAAGCTCTTGCTGCTCGAGTGCGGCAACAATCAGAAGAACGATGTCAGCGCGGTGCGCGCGCGCCTCGTAAACCTGGTACTCGGTCGCTATGAAATCTTTTCGAAGCACCGGAATCTCGACGACACTGCGCACGGCGTCCAAGTCGTCGAGCGACCCCTTGAAACGACGCTCCTCGGTGAGCACGGATATCGCCGACGCTCCTCCCGCGGCATAGCTCATTGCCAGAGCTGCGGGATCCGAAATCTGAGCCATTTCGCCTCGAGACGGGCTCGCGCGCTTAACTTCAGCGATGATCTTGACGTGGTCGGCCGGTGCTAGAGCCTCAAGTGCGTCGATTGCGGGTGGGGCACTGTGAGCGAGCTCCATCACCGCCGCGAGGGACAAAACCTTCTCGCGGTCGCGCGCATCCTCCACTGATCCAGCGGTCAGCTCACTGAGCAGCAAGTTAGGAGTGCGCCTTGGGAACGTACTTGGGACCGTTCACGCCGTAACCGGCCTTCGACAGAATCAAGCCCACAATCGGGCCGATGATCAACAGAGCGACGCACGCGTAGACGCCGAGGGGCATAGCGAGAACAAAAAACACGGTTCCCGCGGCGAAGGCCACGAGCATAATGATGACTGTTGTCCACGCAGCGGGCGAGTGACCCTCACCCGGGTCGTTGGGGTTGGCGCTCATAGTTACTCCATCAGATTGTCGGGGAAACACTTCCAGTTTAGTGGCCCGGCGTTCGTGTCGGGTCGCCCCCACCTGAGAAGTTGTCCCACGTCTCGTGCGGATCACTCTCGGTGACCCCGTCACGCGTTCCTTGACGAATGGGCGATGACTCGGGTCGCTCATACCGACGGCTGTTGTTGCTCCAGGAGCGGCCAAAAACAATGACGGCTACTCCCACACATGCTGCGCCGACGAGCAATACCAGGGCAATGAATACCCACGGCGTGAGCGCAAGCGTGTCAATGAGATCGCGCTGCCGGAACGTATCGGAGACACCCGTCACGGTTGCAATGCTCACTCGAGCCGCCGGAACGGGATCACTGATCACCAACAGGGACACGATGAGTGCGCCCAGCGCGGCGGCCATGGCGATGGCCGCGCATGCAATTCGCACCACGAAACGAGAAACGAGCGCAACAATCAGCGCCGCCGCGTAGGCCAGAGTCAGGCCAACGAACGAGGGCGCGAGTGTAGCTCCCGTCACGACGAGCTCATTGGCGCTTGATTCGTCCGACGACAAGCCCAGGACGACCCAGGGTTGCGTGCCGGCGATGAGAAGAAGTGCGCTGCTGATGACGGTCGCTACGACCACCGCGCCAGGAGTGATGCGCATCAGAGTCCCACGGTCGAACTCGTCACTTTACGGACGTTTGCTCGACGAGAGCGTTCGCTATCGCGACTGCCCGCAGGGGTGCGGCGGCCTTGTTGACGCTCTCTTGGAACTCGGCTTCGGGGTCGCTGTCGGCCACAAAACCTCCACCGGCCTGCACGAACGCGCGATTGCCAACGATGGTGGCGGTGCGAATGGCAATGGCAAGGTCCGCGTTACCCGCAAAGTCGAAGTAGCCAACCACGCCACCGTATACGCCGCGCCCGGCGGGCTCGAGCTCGTCGATGATCTCTAAAGCCCGAGGCTTGGGCGCACCAGAGAGGGTTCCCGCGGGGAACGTCGCGCGGAACACGTCAACGGCATCCAGTCCGGCCCGGAGATTGCCCTCGACGGAAGACACGATGTGCATGATGTGGCTGAACCTCTCCACGCGCATGAACTCGGTGACCTCCACGCTTCCGGCGTCGCACACGCGCAGGAGATCGTTGCGCGCCAAATCAACGAGCATGAGGTGCTCTGCTCGCTCCTTCTGGTCGGCAAGCAACTCTGCTTCCAACGCGAGGTCAACCTCGGGCGTTGCGCCCCGCGGGCGCGAACCGGCGATGGGGTGGGTAAAGACACGATTGTCGTTCACCTTGACGAGTGCTTCCGGCGAGGATCCCACAACGGCGTACGGTGAGCCGTCGACCGCTTCAAGACTGAGCAAATACATGTACGGACTCGGGTTGAGTGACCGAAGAACTCGATACACGTCGAGGGGTGTTGCTCGACACTCGAGCTCAAACCGTTGCGAAATTACGACCTGGAAGATATCCCCGGCAACAATGAAATCCTTGGATGTCAACACGGAAGCGAGATAGTCGTCACGCGTTGTTCGATGCTCGGGCTCGGCGCTGATTGAGAGGTCAATGAGCTGCACGGTCGTCGAGTGAGGCGCGCGCAAGCGCTCTTCAAGTTGGTCAATCCGAGCGAGGGCTTCATCAAAATTGGGAGTTGAGTCAAGCGCGAGAACGTTCGTCACGAGCGTGAGTGTGCCCGTGCGGTGGTCGATAACGATGAGGTCGCGAACAAAGTTGAGCGCTTGGCCGGGTACGGGAACCTCCGCAGGAGGAATGTGAGGAAGGCGCTCGAGTTGACGCACGGCATCCCAGCCAATGAATCCCACCAGGCCGCCGGTCAGTGGCGCAATGTGAGTGCTGCGTGAACCGGCCCAGCGCTGGGTGAGAGTTGAGACCGCGTCGAGGCCGAGCGTGGGCACCGGGCCACCAAATGCTACGTCGGAATCGAGCGAGTAGTTAATCCAGTGTGACTCACCGGCGATGTCGGTGAGCGTGCCGAAACTCTCCACCCCCAAGAACGAAAAGCGTGACCAAATGCCACCCTGCTCAGCCGATTCGAGCAGGAACGAGCCCGGGCGAGAGTCGGTGAGACGACGATAGAGAGAAACCGGGGAATCTCCGTCGGCAAAGACCTCGCGACTGACCGTGACGACCCGCTGCCCACTGCTGACGAGAGCATCGAATTCTTCACGCGACGTTTGACTCATGGTGTGACTATTCTCACACGGTCGTCGAAGCGCTGTCGTCGGGCCTGAGGTCGGTCACCGCAGCCAGCGTGTGAGCGTCGAAGCAGGACCCCGTGCCCGTGTGACACGCGGGGCCGATTTGGTGAACGGTGAGGAGAAGAGAGTCACCATCGCAGTCGAGTTCTACACGGCGCACAAACTGAGCGTGCCCACTGGTGTCTCCCTTACGCCAGAGCTCGCCTCGTGAGCGCGAATAGTAGACAGCGCGACCCGTTGTGAGCGTGGCCTCGAGGGCCTCCCGATTCATGAACGCAAGCATCAGAACTCGACCGGTCTCTTCGTCCTGAGCGACGACCGGAATCAGTCCCTGCTCGTTGAAAACCACTCCTTCGGGAATCGTCATGCTGCCCGCACCTCGTAACCGTGATTCTCCAAATCGTGCTTGACGGCTGAAATGGATACGTCGCCCGAATGGAAAATAGAGGCCGCCAGAACGGCATCCGCTCCCGCTGCAACCGCCGGTGCAAAATCCTCGGCGCGGCCGGCGCCACCCGACGCGATGATGGGGACGTGTGAGTTCACCGAAATGACTGAAATCAGCTCGAGATCGAAACCCATCTTTGTGCCGTCGGCGTCGATCGAGTTAACGAGAAATTCACCGACGCCGCGCTCCTGCGCTTCACGGGTCCAGTCAACGGCGTCGATATCAGTTTCTGTCCGCCCACCGTGCGTGGTCACAACAAAACCACTGGCGCCATTCTCCGAGCGCTTGATGTCGAGGCTCAACACAAGAACCTGTGCGCCAAAACGCGAAGAAATGTCGTCGAGAAGGTCGGGACGAGCAATGGCTGCGCTGTTGACGCTGACCTTGTCGGCCCCGCTCGCGAGAAGCCGAGCCACATCGTCTGCACTGCGCACTCCCCCGCCAACGGTCAGCGGAATGAAGACCTCGTCGGCTGCTCGAGCCACCACGTCGTACATCGTCTCTCTGCCGTCTACCGTTGCGGACACGTCGAGAAACGTCACCTCGTCGGCGCCCTGAGCGTAGTAACTGCGAGCGAGCTCTACAGGGTCACCCGCATCGCGCAGATCGCGAAAGTTCACACCCTTCACCACGCGCCCTGCGGACACGTCCAGGCACGGGATGATGCGAACCGAGAGCGCCACGCTAAAGCCTGGCCGCGTGTATGGCGCTGACCAAAATAGCTCGAGCGCCGAGTTCGTAGAGCGAGTCCATGACGTGATTCTGATCTTCCCGCGGAACCATAACCCGAACGGCAACCCACTCGGGATCCCGGAGCGGCGATACCGTCGGCGATTCGATACCTGGTGCGAGGGCACACGCGCGCTCGAGCAGTGAAACTGGACAGTCGTAGTCCATGAGCACGTAGGCGCGCGCCACCAGGACACCCTCGAGTCGCTTCACGAGTGTTGTGGCGGCCGCGTCTGTGCTTCCCCCTGAGATCAGGACTCCTGAGCTCTCGAGAATCACCGGCCCAAAGATTTCGAGCCCTGCTTTGCGAAGGGTGGCACCCGTGGAGACCACGTCGGCAACAGCGTCGGCAACGCCGAGGCGAACAGCTGACTCGACTGCTCCGTCCAGAGGAACGAGAGTTGCCGAAACTCCGGCATCATCGAGGAACGCACCAACAAGACCGGGATAGCTCGTTGCGACGCGACTACCGCCAAGTTCGGAGACCTTCGTGATGGTGCCCACAGGGGCTGCGAATCGAAACGTTGACTGACCAAAGTCCAGATCGGCAATTTCGCGCGCACTCGACCCGGAATCGAGCAGGAGGTCGCGACCGGTAATTCCTACGTCCAAGGCGCCCGAACCCACGTAGGTGGCGATGTCACGAGGACGAAGATAGAAAAACTCAACGTCGTTTCGCGCATCTTCAACGTGTAACTCGCGAGCATCACGACGTGTCGCGTAACCTGCCTCACGCAACATCTCTATGGCGACGTCGGCGAGTGAGCCCTTGTTGGGGACTGCAATTCTCAGCATGGGTATCCTTGCCCGGGTGATAAAGCTCGTTAGAGGTGTGAGTAGACGTTCTCGAGGGTGAGACCCTTGCGCAGCATGAGCACCTGCACGTGGTAAAGCAGTTGGGAAATCTCTTCGGCGGTGCGGTCGTTATCTTCGTACTCGGCCGCCATCCAGACCTCGGCAGATTCCTCAACAATTTTCTTGCCGATGGCGTGCACTCCATCGTCAAACTCGGCGACCGTGCGCGAACCTTCGGGGCGCGTCGCTATGCGCTCGGATAGTTCGTTGAAAAGACCTTCAAACGTTTTCACGTATCAAGATTAGCGCGCATGATGGTGCTCACTCGCGGCGTGACGCAGCGCGTCAATGGCCACGCCCGGATCGGTATGACCGAACACGCTCGATCCGGCAACGAAGGTGTCTGCGCCGGCGGCAGCCGCCTGCACAATTGTCTGCTCCGTCACTCCCCCGTCAACCTGCAACCACACGTCACACCCCTTGGCCGAGATGGCCTGAGTGAGTTGGGTTAACTTGGGTAAAACCGACGGGATAAATGCCTGACCACCAAAACCAGGTTCGACCGTCATCACGAGAATCTGATCAAACTCATGCACAATCTCAAGAAGCTCGTCCACAGGAGTATCGGGCTTGACGGCAACGCCGGCGCGAGAACCGCGATCTCGCAGCGCGCGCGCCAGGGCAACAGGATCATGGGCCGCCTCGAGGTGGAAGGTCACCGAGAACACACCCAGTTCGGCGTACCCGGGAGCCCAGCGATCCGGATCCGTGATCATAAGGTGCACATCCAGCGGGACGGGCGATGTGTCGTTAATTCGCTGGACCATCTGCGGCCCAAAGGTGAGATTTGGCACGAAGTGGTTGTCCATGACATCGACATGCGCGTAGTCCGCGTTGCCAATGCGGGCAAGGTCGCGCTGCATATTGACGAAGTCAGCCGACAGGATGCTCGGATTAATGCGGACTGCCATAGTGACGAGCCTACTTCGCGGACCGCTCGAAGATGCTGATGAACATGGCGTCGGTGTTATTGATGTGCGGCCACAGTTGCACGAAGGGATCATCATCCGAGACGGTCATGGCATCGTGTGTGACGTGACGGATGATGGGGGCCACCGAGACCGGCGTAAAGTCGTTGCGTCCAGCCATCACGTGGGCCAATACGTCTGTCGTTTCGGAAATGGATGGCGTGCACGTAACGTAGGCGAGCAACCCCCCGGGAGCCACAACATGACAGGCGGCTTCGAGTAACTGCTGTTGTAGCACCACCAGGTCGGCGACGTCTGCGGGAGTGCGTCGCCAGCGCGCCTCGGGGCGGCGTCGGAGCGCACCGAGCCCGGAACACGGGGCATCAACCAAAACCCGATCGAAACGCTCCGAAGAGGCAACATAAGAACGACCATCATTCACGGTGACGTGCGCGTCGGGGAAAGGCGCAAGTGCCTGGCGCACCAGTTTGGCTCGATGCTCGCTGACTTCGTTAGCCACGAGGTGCGCGCCCGATCTTTCTGCCAGTGCCGCCAACAGCGCCGCTTTGCCTCCGGGGCCGGCACACAGGTCGAGCCAGTTCTCCCCCGCTGAAGCCTCGCGTGCACCCCAGAGCGCCAGAGCGGCAAGTTGGGAACCCACATCTTGCACGCGAATCTGCCCGCCTGATTGCGTGACGATTGATCCGGGATCTCCGTGCAGGAGGTTGAGCGAGAACGGTGTGCGATCGTCGACCTCGAGTGCGTCGTCCAAGGACTCGCTCGCTTCCGCGTGCCGGGCACCCGCATCGCGTGCAATCCGCAGGTCGACCAGTGACACGGTGGCTGCGTCGTTGTTGGCGCTGAGCAGTGCTTCGATTTCGCCAGCGAGACCCCGCTCTGCCAAGGCGCGGGAGAGATCATCAACAATCCACGACGGATGCGAGAATCGAACGGCCAAGCGCTCGGTAGCGGAGAGTGAGTCGGGAGCAACCCTCCCAATCCACTCATCCGGATCTCGTTCCGTGACGCGTCGCATCACTGCGTTGACGAATCCCGCCGACTTGGCCAGATGGACGCTCCGTGCCAGATTGACGGATTCGCTCACCACGGCGTGGGCGGGCGTGTGCAGGTGAATCCACTGATGAGACCCAAGGCGTAGAACGTCGAGAACGTCAGAATCGATCTGATCGAGGTTTCGGTTGGCCGCGGACTCGATCACGGCGTCGTACAGTCCTTGCATCCGCAACGTGCCGTATACCAGTTCCGTGACAAAACCGGCGTCTGACCGTGACAACCGGGCTTCCCGCAGCGCCACGGGTGTGACGAGATTCGCGTACGCGTCGTTTTCGTGGACGTCACGCAGAACGCGCCACGCAACTCCTCGTGCGTTCACGCCGACACCACTGTGACCCGAGCACCCTTGATTCCCCGGAGCCACTCTGATGCCGTCATCTCACGCTTACCCGCCGGTATAACTCGGACGAGTGTGAGGGCTCCCGACGACAGACCCAACAGAACGTTGCCCTCCTGTTCAGTAATCACACCGGCCTTGCAATCCGCGACAGTCGCGCGCTCCGCAGCCGAAATCTTGACGCGCCCCACCGACGTTTCGATCCACGCACCCGGTTCGGGGGTGACCGCACGAAAGACGTTAAACACGGACGACGCGTCTGACATGACGTCGAGACGACCGTCCTGGTTTGTCAGTTTCGGCGCGAACGTCGGTGCTCCGGACTGCTCAACAGCATGAAGTGTTCCTGCTTCGATGCCGTCGAGCACGCGCACAACCTGCTCGGCACCGAGATCTGCGAGGTTCATCAAGACATCCCCACTGGTTGCCTCCGGCGCGACGCTGTGATTCTGACGGTCAAAGATTGGTCCGGCATCCATGCGCTCGACCAGTTGAAAAACAGAGGTAGCAATTTCTGTCTCGCCCGCCAAGAGGGCTCGCTGCACCGGTGCAGCGCCGCGGAAGCGCGGCAGGGCGCTGAAGTGCAGGTTGATCCACCCTCGCGTGGGAACCGCCAGCATTTGTGCGTCGAGGAGTGCGCCGTAGGCCACAATGACGCCGATGTCCGCCGACCAGCCCGAAATCTCGTTGACCGTGTCATGGTCCGGGCGATTCGAGGTGACAACAGGGATGCCCCGTTCATCAGCCCACGCGCCAACAGGCGACCGGGTCAACGTTCGCGTTCTGCCCACGGGCGCATCGTGTCGGGTGAGAATTCCCACGACGTCGTGCGGCGAGGAATCGAGCGTGCGAAGAGTTGGCAGTGCCACCTCTGGCGTTCCCGCAAAAATCACGCGCATCGCGACCCTCCGTTCCCGTTAGCCAACATGCCCGCCATGGTAGGCGACGTCGAGGCGCACCCTGAGAGAGGGCGACGATCCGGGACGCTTGCGTGCCGCCGCGGCAGCTACAACACTCGCACGAAGACTGTGCGTCACGTCACTGCCACGCGAGTACGAGAACAATACGGTCGCCCTGACCTGACCTTCGCCATCTGGCATGGGTCCCAGGATCGAATACACGCCATCCGTGGGGAGGGCGTCGAGAGCACGTGCGACGACCTGAGCGTGTCCCGTCACGTGCGCCATTCGGGAAGATGGCGGCAGGTGAAGTTGTGTACGTTGCTCCACTTCGGTTTTCATGTAATCGGACCATGACCGCGACCCAAGAACCGCACCGAGCCGAACTCCGGCGCCCTGAACGAAAACGCGCCCCGAAGGACCACAGCAGGCTATGGCGTGCGCCCATAACCGCAGGGCGTTCTCCACAACGCGCATGTTGTCACTGTAGAGCTGTCGGTCGGCGTCCATGATGATGACCGTCGAATATCCACCGGGACAAAAGGGCTCGGCGCCGGGTGTCGCCACAACAATCTGCGGAGTCTGCTCTATTCGCGTCACGATTCGCTCTCCGTCGCTGACGACAATCGGCACATTCGGAAAACTTTTGCCAATCATGTCAGCCGTCCACGTACTCCCCGGAGCGACGTCGGTGATCTCGTGCGATCCGCACGATGAGCACGTGATGTCCGTGGCGAGGCGGCCACACCAGCGACAGTCGGGAACGGCCCCTCGCGACGACCGACGCAGAGGCCCACCGCATCCCGCACACGCAGAGCGTTCTCGACACGATGCGCAGACGCTCAGCTGCGAGAAGCCAGGTCGAGGAACTTGGATGAGCACGGGCGCCTGTGTGACCGCTTTCGCGGCCCACTGCCACGCTACCGCCGGAATCGCACTCGGCCCTCCCGGTGAGTCGTCGTCGAGTGGAATAACCGTCGGGCCGGGTCGCCCTGAGAGATCGACGCGAGTAAGCCAGTCGATGTCCGTTAGCCGTGTCACATTTGCTGACGGGCTCAGGGAGAGAAAGGCGAGAATTCCGCCCTCTTGCTGGTGTCTCAGCAAACCGACTTCGCGAGGATGGGCATAGGGAGCCATGGGTTCTTCGAGCACCGGATCGCCGTCGTCCCACATCACGAACGCTCCGAGTCGTGCCACAGGCGCGTAGGCAGCACTCCGACTCCCGACAACAATTACCGAGTCGCCTCGCACACACCGCAAGTAGTTGACCCATCTCACCGCAGGATCGACCTCGGCATCCAACCGGCAGACGAAGTCGCCCAAGCCGTCGGATTCGAGATCGGCGACGACGCGAGCGATGTCACGGAAGTCGGGAACAATCAGGATTGCCGAAGTTTCGCAAGCTATGGCGTTCCTTGACATTTGCGCCATCATCACCGACCAGGCGGTCGTCGGCTGTGACCGTGAGTTCACTGCCTGAGTCATCGGAACAGTCACGGCGAGGCGAGCGTGCGCCTCAACATGTTGATCTAAGCCTGTCACCGTGCGAGCGGCAACCGCTTCTGGCTGCACGAAGGGTTGGACGGCAAACGTCTTTTCAGCGCGGACATATCGGCGCGGAAGTGCCAGCCGAAGCACGTCCGCGGCGGTGCCCACTTGTCGGTCAGCAACAGCTCGGGCGAGATCGAACAACCTCCGGGGCAGAATCGGAATCGCGCTGACGACGTCGCTGACATCAGAAAGCCGCCCCGCGTAGTCAGAGCCTGATGCTATCTCGACAACGTAGGCGAGTGCCTGACGCCCACTCGAGCGCAGTGGCACGTGCACGAGACTTCCCTCGAGAACGGAGTCTGCCAGCTGGGGCGGAATTCGGTAGTCGAGAAGTCGATCAAGCTGAGGTAACGGTGAATCCAGCACGACCCGCGCTACGGACAACACGGGGGCATTAGTCACAGACCGACTGCAGACCGCAGATCGTCGACGCGGTTAAGTTGCTCCCAGGTAAAGCCTTCACCCTCACGACCAAAGTGACCGTAGGCCGCCGTTGCGGCGTAGCGAGGCTTGAGGAGATCGAGATCCCGAATCAGGGCGGCGGGTCGGAAATCGAAGACCTCTCGAATCGCCGTCTGAATCTTCTCGGGGTCTACATGGTGCGTACCGAAAGTCTCGACATAAACTCCCACGGGCTGTGCAACGCCGATGGCATAGGCGATCTGAAGCTCCAGACGATCGGCGAGTCCCGCGGCAACCGCGTTCTTGGCTGCCCAGCGCATTGCGTATGCCGCGCTGCGATCGACTTTGGACGGATCTTTGCCGCTAAAGGCGCCACCACCGTGTCTGCTCGCTCCGCCGTAGGTATCGACGATGATCTTGCGCCCCGTCAGCCCGGCGTCGGCCCCGGGTCCGCCCTCCACGAACTTGCCCATGTGGTTAATAAACAGGCGTGGAGCGGAATGCTCAATGTCGACGGTGGACAGAACGGGCTCAATCACGTGAGCAGCGACCTCGGCGCGCAGGGTGTCGAGATCGACATCAGCAAGATGCTGTGTGCTCACCACAATGGCGTCGATGGTGCGCGGCGAGTTTCCCTCGTAGCCAATTGTCACCTGAGTCTTCCCGTCAGGGCCGAGGTAAGGCAGCTGACCCGATTTGCGAACCTCGGCCAGGCGCTCGGCCAGGCGATGCGCCAGCCAAATGGGAAGGGGCATGAAGTTCTGCGTCTCGTTCGAGGCATAGCCGAACATAATTCCTTGATCGCCAGCACCCTGATCCGTCTCGTTGAAGACGCCGGCGGCAATGTCTGGTGACTGGGCGCCGAGCGATACCGAGACTCCACAGTTGGCCCCGTCAAAGCCGAACTGGTGATCACCGTAGCCAATGCGCGTTAGTGTTTGTCGCACGAGTGCGGGAATCTCAACGTATGCCTCGGTGGTGACCTCACCTACGACGTGTACAAGACCACGCGTGACAACCGTCTCCACAGCAACCCGAGAGGCTGGGTCCACGGCGAGGAGGGCGTCCAGAATGGAATCTGAAATCTGGTCACATACTTTGTCGGGATGACCCTCAGTTACCGACTCTGAAGAAAACAGGCGAATGGACATGACAACTCCCGTGTGTGGCTAGTGGCTTCGTAGTTGAGTAACTACATCAAGGATACTTTGCGCGACCGACAGCTTTTCTCCACTGCTTCGGCCCAGTTCTCGACCGTCGCCCGAGACGATGATGACATCGTTGTCGGGTGTGCCCAGGCCGTGGCCCACGCCCACGCGGTTGGCAACGATGGCAGCGGCACCCTTCGACGCCGCCTTCTGACGCGCGAGTGCCAGTAGTTCGTCGTCGTCCTCGGCCGTCTCCGCGGCAAACCCGATAACGAGGCATCGCGGGTGACGCGAGGCTTCGGCCAGGATGTCGGGGTTGGCCACCAGTTCAATGCTCGGATTCTGACCGAGTGTTGCCTTCTTGAGCTTTCTTTCAGAAACGACGGCCGCCCGATAGTCGGCAACGGCCGCGGCCATGATGAGCACGTCTGTCTTGTCGAGCGCAGCGAGAACTGCCGTGCGCATTTCTGCTGCTGTACCGGCAAAAGTGACGGCCATGCCGGAAGGTGGCTCGACATCCATGTGACCGGAGACGAAGTGAACGGACGCGCCACGCACGCGGGCAGCCTCAGCAAGAGCAACGGCCTGTCTTCCCGATGACGAGTTGCCAATGAACCTCACGGGGTCAAGCTGCTCACGCGTTCCGCCTCCGGTGATGAGGATCCGCAGACCGTCGAGATCCCGCTCGCTGCGGCCAACCGCAGCGTAGGTTGCGGAGACGATGCTGTGCACCTCGGCCATGCGACCAACACCCACATCGCTGCCGGTGAGTGCACCACTTGCCGGATCGACGACGACCACTCCACGTTCGCGAAGCACGGCGACATTGTGAACGGTGGCGGCGTTTTGCCACATTTCGGTGTGCATCGCCGGCGCCACGATGAGGGGACCCCGGCGCGCCAGCACAGTGTTGCCCAACAGGTCCGGAGCGAGCCCCGCCACAATACTGGCAAGTGTGTGTGCCGTGGCCGGGGCTACTACAACGGCATCCGCGT
>DBCH01000143.1:17800-23313 GCA_002292955.1 Microbacteriaceae bacterium UBA963
GGATTGTGACTGATGGCTTCGAGAGTTGACTTGCCGACGAACTCATAGGCAGCCGCTGTGGCCACCACCTGCACGTCGTGCCCATCGAGAACGAAGGCGCGGATGGCCCCAACGGCCTTGTACGCCGCGATACCACCACTAACGCCTACGACGAGGCGCAGACGCGAGGCCTCGGGCACGAGCTACTCCGCAGGAACGGTGAGAGTGAGCTTGTTTTCGCTAATCTCGCGCAACGCAACGGTGAGCGGCTTGTCATCGATGTTGGAGTCGACCAGAGGACCAACATTGTCGAACAGGCTTCCGTCGTGAAGGTCGGAGTAGTAGTCGTTAATCTGACGCGCGCGCTTAGCGGCGAAGATGACGAGAGCGTACTTCGAGTCGACCTTGGCAAGTAGGTCGTCGATGGGCGGATTGATGATGCCCTGAAGTTTGGTGGCCATGAATTACTCCTGACTGATTCCCATCAATTCTAGGACGAAATGGACGGCGTCACTGACGTCATCGTTGATAACACACACATCGAACCGATCGGCAAGAGCAAGTTCGTGTTCTGCCGTGGTCAATCGACGCCTCTGCTGATGCTCATCCTCAGTGCCGCGGGCCGCGAGTCGTTCGACGAGAGCGTCCCACGATGGCGGCAAAAGAAAGACGAGCCTGATTTCGGGCATCGCCACTTTGACGCTCATTGCCCCCTGCACATCGATTTCCAGGAGCACGGGCTTGCCGGCATCAATCGCGTCATCTACCGGTTGTCGTGGGGTGCCATAGCGATGCTCGCCGTGCACCAGAGCCCACTCGAGTAGCTCAGAGTGAGACACCATTCGGTCGAACTCAGCCTCAGTGACGAAGAAATAGTGCTCGCCGTCTATCTCTCCGGGGCGGGGCGGGCGCGTCGTTACCGAGATAGAGACAAAGGTGTCGGGGCGGTGAGCGCGCACACCACTGGCAACGGTTCCCTTTCCCACGCCCGACGGCCCCGCGAGCACGATGGGGATGAGCGTTCGTGGTGGATCAGCGTGCCCGGCGCGCTGAGCAAGAAAACCGACGAGTTCTCTGCGCTGCCGACGACCCAAAAAGCCAAGTCTTTTTCGGTCTGAAATCGCCAGGACCTCGAGCGTGCGAGTCACCTTTCCGGCGCCCAGTCCGCGCAGGCACGAAAGAAACTCGGGAACGCGAAGACCCGCTTCAAACGAAGACGGATCGGCGCTGGCCACAGCAACCACATCTAGCGGACTCCGTCGTCCATCGCGAAGCGACGCCTTTACCTGCGCTCGTCCCCGGCGCGCACGCAAGGCGGCCGCTGTTCCAGCGGCACTGTCAACAGTGGGTGGTTTAGACAAAGGCTTCCGCGACCTCGTTTGCCTCGCGACGCACGGCGTCTGCCACGCCGTCGCGACCGGACTCAAGAATGCTGCGTGACTGCGCAACAATCAGCGTTGACGACGCTTTCCCAAATCGTGATCGCGCATCGCGAACAGACGCACCCTGCGCGCCGAAACCGGGAGCCAGAATGGGCATTCCCTGAAGGTCGGCGTCACTGAGGCCATACGCGCCGATGTCGGTGCTGGCGCCAATCACCACACCGACGCTCGACACAGCGTCGGGAGACGTATCTGCCCGCGCAAGTTCACGAACCGCCCTGATGACGTGGGCAGATACGGATTCGGCCGAATCCGTGAGCCGCGCGGACTGAATTGTGACCGCCTCAGGATTCGATGTCACGCCGAGAACAAAAAGGCCCCGCTCATTGGCTTCGGCTATCTCGACCATACCCTCGAGTGAGGCTACGCCCAGATATGGCGCGACCGTGAGTGCGTCACTCGACAACGCAGATTCGGGAGAGAGCCAGGCATTCGCGTAGCCGTCCATGGTGCTGCCAATGTCGCCGCGCTTGGCATCGGCAATAACGAGAACCTCTGCATCGCTGGCTCGCGCTAACAGGGTTTCGAGAGCCGAAAACCCTGCTGAGCCAAACCGTTCAAAAAAGGAGACCTGTGGCTTGATGACGCCCGCTACTCCCACGCAGGCGTCGAGTACCCGAAGGCTGAACTCGCGCGCTCCCGCAGCAGAGTGTTCCAGCTCCCAGATGTCGAGCAGGTAGTTGTGTGGATCAATTCCCACGCAGAGGTGGCCATAACGTTGCCAGCTATCGCTCAGCCGATCACCAAACGAGGTCATACGGCTGCTCCTCGCTGCTCGTCGCGACGTCGCTGATACTCCTGCAGGCTCGTCACTGTCATGCCCTCGCGAGACACGTCGATCGATGCCACGGCCGCACTCACCTGCGCCATGCTCGTGAAGAGTGGCTTGTCGGCGAGCACGGCGGCAGTGCGAATCTCGTACCCGTCGGCCATGGCGCTCCGACCGCTCGGCGTATTGATTACCAGGTCAACCTCGTTGCGTGCAATGAGATCCACAATGGTGTCTTCCCCCGACCGTTCGTTGAACTTTGCCACAACGCGAACCGGGATACCGTTGCGCGCCAACATCTCCGCCGTGCCCGATGTGGCCACGATGTCGAAGCCCAGTTGTGTGAGGCGGAGAACAGGCAGAACGATGGCACGCTTGTCTCGGTCGGCAACCGACACGAAGGCTGTTCCCGAGGTCGGGAGTCGACCGAAGGCCGCCTCCTGACTTTTGGCGAAGGCACGCGGGAAATCGCGATCGATGCCCATCACCTCGCCGGTAGATTTCATCTCCGGTCCCAGGATGGCGTCAACAATTTGCCCGCTGGGGGTGCGGAAGCGCTTGAACGGGAGAACGGCTTCCTTGACGGAAATGGGTGAGTCCGTGGGCACGCGCGAGCCGTCGCTCTCCGGAAGCAGCCCCTCAGCAATCAACTCGGCCACCGTGGTGCCCATCATGATGCGACTTGCGGCTTTGGCCAGCGGAATCCCCAACGCCTTAGAGACGAACGGAACGGTGCGACTGGCGCGCGGGTTTGCTTCGAGCACGTAGAGATTGCCCGCGCCAATCGCGAACTGAACGTTGAGCAGCCCCCGAACGCCGACCCCCTTAGCAATTGCCAGAGTGGCCTCGCGAACCCGATCCACGTCTGCGCTGCTCAGCGTGACCGGCGGAAGCGTGCACGCTGAGTCACCCGAGTGCACACCGGCCTGTTCGATATGCTCCATCACTCCCCCGATGTAGAGAGTATTGCCGTCAAACAGCGCATCGACGTCGATCTCGATGGCGTCATCGAGAAAGCGGTCAACCAACAGAGGTTGTTCGGGGCCCACGATTGCCTGACCGCCAATGCGCACGAAGTAGTCCCGAATTCCTGGCGAATCAAAGACGATCTCCATGCCTCGGCCGCCGAGAACGTAGGAGGGCCGAACGAGAACGGGGTATCCGATTTCTTCGGCGATGCCCACGGCGCTGTCAACATCGGTTGCCGTGCCGTTCTTGGGAGCCAGGAGTCCGGCCTCGTCAAGGATGCGGGAAAACGCCCCTCTCTCCTCAGCCAGGTCGATGGCCTCTGGTGTGGTGCCCAGGATGGGAATGCCCTCGGCCTTGAGACCCTTGGCCAAGCCCAGTGCGGTCTGTCCACCGAGCTGAACAACCACACCCACGACGGTTCCGGAAGCCTGCTCCGAGTGAATCACCTCCAGCACGTCCTCAAGTGTGAGTGGCTCAAAGTACAGGCGGTCACTTGTGTCGTAATCGGTAGAGACCGTTTCGGGATTGCAGTTCACCATGATTGTTTCGTACCCGGCATCGTGCAGAGCGAACGAGGCGTGCACACACGAGTAATCGAACTCCACGCCCTGACCAATGCGGTTGGGGCCCGAACCGATGATGACGACCTTCTGCTTTTCGCTCGGCGCGACCTCGGTCTCCTGGTCGTAACTCGAGTAGTGATACGGCGTCAGTGCGGGGAACTCGCCCGCACAGGTGTCCACCGTTTTGAACACGGGACGCAGGCCGAGGTTGTGGCGCAGGCTGCGGACCTCCGGTTCGGTGATGCCGCGCAACTGGGCAATCTGAGCGTCACTAAAGCCGTGCATTTTGGCAATGCGCAGCGTGTGTGCGTTGAGTTCTTCGGCCGCGGCCACGACTTCAGCAACCTCGTTGATCAGAACAATCTGGTCGATAAACCAGGGATCAATCTTGGTGGCGTCGAAAACCTGCGCTGCAGTTGCGCCCTTGCGAAGCGCCTGTTGCACCGTCACAATCCGGCCATCGGTGGGAGTGCGGGAGAGCTCGAGCAGTTCGGCCGCAGAGCGATCCTCGTCGCCCCAATGGAAGGAGCTGCCCCTTTTCTCGAGCGAACGGAGTGCCTTCTGGAGTGCCGTGGCGTAGTTGCGACCGATAGCCATTGCTTCGCCCACAGACTTCATCGTGGTGGTGAGGCTCGAATCGGCCGAGGGAAACTTCTCGAAGGCGAAGCGAGGTACCTTGACGACCACGTAGTCGAGCGTTGGCTCGAAGCTTGCCGGAGTCACTTTGGTGATGTCGTTGGGAATCTCGTCGAGGCGATATCCGATGGCCAGTTTGGCCGCAATCTTGGCAATGGGGAAACCGGTCGCCTTAGACGCGAGGGCCGAGGACCGTGATACGCGCGGGTTCATCTCAATCACGATGACGCGCCCGGTTTCGGGATGAACTGCAAACTGAATATTGCACCCACCGGTGTCGACACCCACGAGCCGAATGATCTCGATGCCGATGTTGCGCAGGTTCTGATACTCCGGATCGGTGAGAGTAAGCGCGGGAGCAACGGTTATTGAGTCTCCGGTGTGCACTCCCACGGGGTCAACGTTCTCAATGGAACACACGACCACGGTGTTGTCGGCCGTGTCGCGCATGAGCTCTAGTTCATACTCTTTCCAGCCCAGGATGCTCTCCTCGAGGAGGACCTCTGTGGTGGGTGACTCTTGCAGACCCTGCGAGACGATTCGGGCCAGGTCGTCTTCGTTGTAGGCGAAGCCCGATCCGAGTCCACCCATGGTGAACGATGGACGCACAACGACGGGATACCCGAGCTCGAGCGCAAAACCCCGGGCTTCCTCGAGAGTGTGCGCCACAAAACTACGCGCCACATCGGCGCCAGCATCCAAAACAAGGTCCTTGAAGAGCTGGCGGTCCTCGCCCTTGCGAATGGCTTCGACCTTCGCACCGATGAGTTCGACGTTGTACTTCTCGAGAATCCCCGCTTCATGAAGAGCAATAGCCGCATTGAGGGCGGTCTGTCCGCCAAGCGTGGGGAGAACCGCGTCGGGGCGTTCTTTGGCGATGATGGCCTCAATCGCCTCGGGAGTAATGGGTTCAATGTAGGTGGCGTCGGCAAAATCCGGATCCGTCATGATCGTGGCCGGGTTGGAGTTCACCAGGATGACCCGGATACCCTCGCTTCGCAGAACGCGGCAGGCCTGCGTGCCGGAGTAGTCAAACTCACACGCCTGGCCGATGACGATGGGTCCGGACCCAATAACAAGAACCGATGTGATGTCACTGCGACGCGGCATTACTTACTCACTCCCCCACGCGACGCGAGAACCATGTCACGGAAT
>DBCH01000128.1:0-1037 GCA_002292955.1 Microbacteriaceae bacterium UBA963
AGTCATCGTCCAGGGCATCACCGGCGGCGAAGGAAGCAAGCACACCGCACGCATGCTAGCTGCCGGCACAAAGGTTGTGGGTGGCGTCAATGCGCGCAAGGCGGGCACCACCGTCACGCACGGCGACGTTGAGCTTCCCGTGTTCGCCACCGTGGCCGAGGCCATGGCTGCTACCGGCGCGGATGTCTCGATTGCCTTCGTGCCGCCGGCATTCTCCAAGGACGCCGCCATCGAGGCTATCGACGCGGGCATCGGCCTGCTCGTGGTTATTACCGAGGGCATTCCCGTTCAGGACACGGCCGAGTTTTGGGCCTATGCCTCAAGCAAGGGCAACAAGACGCGCATCATCGGCCCCAACTGCCCGGGCATCATCACTCCCGGCGAGTCGCTCGTGGGCATCACGCCCGCCGACATTGCCGGCAGTGGCCCCATCGGACTGGTCTCGAAGTCGGGAACGCTCACGTACCAGATGATGTTTGAGCTGCGCGACATCGGCTTCTCCACCGCGATCGGCATTGGCGGCGACCCCATCGTGGGCACCACTCACATCGATGCTCTGGCCGCGTTTGAGGCCGACCCCGACACAAAGGCCATCGTGATGATCGGTGAGATTGGCGGCGATGCTGAAGAGCGCGCTGCCGACTTCATCAAGGCCAATGTGACCAAACCCGTCGTGGGCTACGTGGCGGGCTTTACCGCACCCGAGGGCAAGACCATGGGCCACGCCGGCGCCATTGTTTCGGGCTCGGCCGGTACGGCACAGGCCAAGAAAGAAGCGCTCGAGGCCGTTGGTGTGAAGGTGGGCAAGACGCCCAGCGAAGCAGCGCGCCTGATGCGCGAGATTGTGGCCGCGCTGTAGGCCTCTGTGCCGCGACTATCCCCAGCGACTAGACCGCGGGGCGTGACGTGTCGTTGAGGAACGACAGCACGGCGCTCACGCGAGCGTTGTTGCCCTCCGGAATCCCGAGAGTGGCGTAGATCGCACTCAGGTGGTTCACGACAGAGTTGCTGGCGATGCCCAAGAGTTCCGC
The DNA here is from genome assembly GCA_002292955.1 of Microbacteriaceae bacterium UBA963. Taxonomy (GTDB): domain Bacteria; phylum Actinomycetota; class Actinomycetes; order Actinomycetales; family Microbacteriaceae; genus UBA963. The sequence goes on from DBCH01000128.1 coordinate 1,032, forward strand.
GATGCC
>DBCH01000128.1:1182-10682 GCA_002292955.1 Microbacteriaceae bacterium UBA963
GCGTCGACCAGCACGTTCAGCGACGTGGACGACGTCTTGGAGAGGTATGACCAGTGCTTGCGATCCTCGGCCGGGAGCGTGGTCAGAATCTCGAGAACATCCTGAGCCGAAATCAAGACAATCTTGAGGTCCGGATCGGCTCGGCGAAGGGCCACACCGAGACCGATACCGTTTCCGTCCAAGAGTTCGATGTCGAGCAGGGCCACGTCGACCTCTCCGGGACGAATGAGCAGCCGGGCGTGCGTGGAACCCTCTGCCGCAACAACGACATCGATGTCGGGGACATCGTCGAGGGCGGCCTTGAGGAGGTCTCGATAGAGCTGGTGGTCTTCAACGATGGCAACACGAATGGGGGAATGATTCACACGGTCATTATTCCTGAAGCCGTTAGTGTTTTTACCCCTAACCCGAGGGGTGAGGCATTCCTGACACAATGGGCACAGACCTCACTCACGGAAAGTTGGTTGTCATGCCGTCTTCGGCTCCCGCCGCGCAAAAGCGCCCACGGTCCCTCGTCAGCGGAATCCTGCTGGCTCTCGCCGTTGTACTCACACCCCTGGCACTCGTTACCAACTGGGCCGCCGTTCAGGTGGACAACACCCAGCGGTTTGTCGACACTCTTGGCCCGCTCGCCTCGAATCCAAAAATCCAAGAGTTGGTGATTAACGAGGTCACCAACAAACTCGATGAGACGGTGGACTTTGCGGGAACCACGTCATCGCTCATCGACGGGTTGGGTTCCGCGCTGAGCCTTCCCCCCTCCGCCAAAGACGCCCTTGGACTCTTTTCTGATCCGCTCGCCGCCGGGGTGAAGGGGCTGGTACGCGAGGCCGTGGGCAAGGTGGTGAAGTCCGATGGTTTTCAGGCCGCGTGGACCCAAACACTCACGATCACCCAAGAGCAAGTGACAAAGCTCCTCAAGGGCGAGGAATCTGGCGTGCTCAAGATGGCGGCCGACGGAACCATCACCCTGAACCTGAAGCCGGTTATCGCCGAGGTCAAGCAAAGTCTGATCAACAGCGGCGCGGGTTTTGCCGCGGCCATCCCTGAGATGGATCTCACCATCGACGTGGGCAAGATTCCCGAACTGGCTGTGGCGCGGGTCGTCTACCAGATCGGTATCGGCGTGGGAACGTGGCTGCCCTGGGTGGTGGTCGGCCTCTACCTTTTGGGCTTTGCGCTGGCCATTCGCCGTGTTCGCGCCGTGCTCATTACCAGTGTCTTCCTGCTCATTTCATCGGTGCTCATGCTGGTCTTCTTCTCGTTGGGCCGGTTGCTTGCCATCAACAGCGTGAGTGACGAGTTCGCGCCCGCGGTGGGCGTGGTGTGGGATGCGGTATCCGCCTACGCGGTGACGGTGGTGGCCGGACTCATCGCCCTCAGCGTCATTGCTCTGCTGGCATCGTGGGTCTTCTCTGGCGATGAGCGATCACCCGTTCGGCAGTGGTTTGGCCGCACGTTCGCGTCTTTGCGGGCTCGACTAGACCGTCTCGGTATGACGATGGGCAGTGCCGGCAAGTTTTTGTACCGGTTCCGCATTGCCATTCGCGTGATCATTATTGTGATCGCCGGATTCCTCGTTGCCGCGGCGCAACCCATGAACGTGGGTTCGGTGATTTGGGCAAGCGTGATTGTTGGGCTTTTGTTGCTCGCGCTTGAACTCTTGCAGCGCCCGCCCGTCGTCGTGGCCAAACCGGCGGCAAAGAAGGCGACCACCACCAAGCGCGTGACGCCTACCAAGCGCGCGACCCCCACTAAGCGGGCCACCTCGGCACGCAAGTAACGAAACTCAGTGAGGTAATGGGCCCGACACGTTTCTCGGCTGCCGCTGTTGCGGCCGTCGAGGCAGTTGTTGTTGTGTTCGCGGGACTTGCTATTCCGCTTATTCCACTCACCATCCTGTGGGTGACCAACATTGATTCCGGTATTCAGTGGGATGTCTACTACCGTGCCTCAGCCGACATTTGGCTGCTCGGTCACGGGGTGCACTTCACCGTCACACTCGATCCTGCACTTGCTGCGTCTCTCAATCTGCCGGGCATCGATGCCCCGTTCTTGCTGTCTCTGGCCCCCACGGGTTTCGCTCTGCTCACCTTTCTTATGGCCATGCGGCTGGGGCGGCGAACCGTTGAAGCTGAAGTCCGAGTTATCGGCCCCACAACGGCAATCGTTGCTTTTGCGCTGGTTTCCGTGGCTATTGCGTTCAGCACGCTCAACGAGTCGGCCATGCCGACGCTGTGGCGGGTCTTTACGCTTCCCACGGTCATCTTTATCGCCGGTCTGCTCGTCGGTGCCCGTGGCGAGATGGGTCGTTCCGGTGGTCGAGCCGAGAACGTGAAGAAGCGGGTTACGGTCTGGACGCGCACGCTGTCTCCGCAGATGCGCGCGTGGTTTCGGGCTTCGCTCGTGGGTGGGCTGGGCGCGGTGGGCATTCTCACCATGGTGGCGGCGTTTGTGACGGCGGCACTGTTCATCGCGCGCTTTCCGCAAATTGTCGCACTCTACGAGGGCCTGCAAGCGGGCGCCGAAGGTGGCGCCGTGATCACCCTTGCCGAGCTTGCGTACCTCCCCAACATCGTCTTCTGGGTTTATTCGTGGCTGAGTGGGGCCGGTTTTGCCCTCGGGCGCGGCTCCTGGGTTTCTCCGGCGGGCGCCGACATCGGACCACTCCCCTCGCTGCCCATTTTCGGGCTGGTGCCGGAGGGGCAGGTCCCGGGTGGCTTCCTCTGGCTCGTGATTCCCGTCGTGGCAACTTTCGTGGCCGCGCGTCTGGTCCGATCGCGTCTTGTGGCCCACCTGTACCCCCACGAACGCGGGCGATGGTTGCTGGCCACTGCCGGTGGAATGGCCGTCGTTGCGGGACTGGTCACACTCGTTCTGGCGCTCGCCACCTCGGGCTCGGTGGGTCCGGGACGCATGGCTGAGTTTGGCCCCACCCCCTGGCTCACCACGGTGTGGGTGCTCGGCGTCACGCTGGTGGTGGGACTCATCGGACTTCTCCCCCCGGGACGGTCGGCGGCCCAACGTTAGACTGAAACCGTGTACTCGGTTGTCGTGCTCATCTCTGGATCGGGTTCCAACCTCCGCGCACTTCTCGAAGCGGCAACCGCTGCTGACTACCCCGCTCGCGTCGTTGCCGTGGGCGCAGATCGTGAGTGCGATGGGCTGATCCACGCCGACGAGTTCGGAATTCCCACCTTTGTGGTTGATCCTGCAGCCTTCTCCTCGCGCGAAGAGTGGGGGAGTGCACTCGTGGGCGCCATCGAGCCATGGCAGCCCGATCTGGTGCTTTGCGCCGGGTTCATGCGCATCTTGCCCGCTTCCGCCGTGGCCGCTCTCTATCCGCGCCTGATCAACATGCACCCCGCCCTGCTGCCTCTCTACCCCGGTGCCCACGCGGTGCGAGACGCGCTGGCCGACGGCGCCATCGTGACCGGCGCCACTATTCATGTGGTCGACGAGGGCGTTGACACCGGGCCGGTGATTCGTGCCCGAGAGGTGGCCGTGCACCCGGGCGATAGCGAATCGAGCCTGCACGAGCGCATTAAGGTAGAGGAACGGCAGCTCATCGTCGAGACCGTCGCAGACATTGCACGTGAACGCATTGACCTTGAGGAGATATCCCGCCAATGAGTGGCCCGCAGCACGATCCCGGCCTGTATCGCGAACGCGACGAGGTAGCTGTTCGCCGCGCCCTCATTTCGGTGAGCGATAAGACGGGCCTCACTGACCTCGCCACCTCGCTTCACGCAGCGGGGGTTGAAATGGTGTCCACCGGTTCCACGGCAGCGGCCATTCGCGAGGCGGGTTTCGACGTCACGGATGTGAGCGAGGTGACGGGTTTTCCCGAGTCGCTCGACGGGCGCGTGAAGACCCTGCACCCCGGTGTGCACGCCGGCATTCTCGCCGACCTTCGGTTGGCCTCGCACGAACAGCAGCTCGTGGATCTGGGCATTTCGCCATTTGAGCTCGTGGTGGTAAATCTCTATCCGTTTCGTGAAACCGTTGCCTCGGGTGCGCCCGAGAACGACATCATCGAGCAGATTGATATCGGGGGGCCCGCGCTCGTTCGCGCTTCGGCAAAAAACCACGCGAACGTTGCCGTGGTGGTCTCGCCGGCAGATTATGCACGCGTTGTCGCGCAGGTGTCAGAGGGCGGGACCACGCTCGCGCTTCGTCGCGAGCTGGCCGCCGAGGCCTTCAGCCACACGGCCGCGTACGACGCCAGCGTGGCCGGCTGGTTTGTGCGCGACGAGAAGTTTCCCCACACCTACTCGGTCTCGGTGCGTCGCGAGCAGGTGCTGCGCTACGGCGAGAACGCTCATCAGGAGGCGGCCCTCTATCGCGAACCGCTGGGTAGCGGCATCGCACAAGCGGTCCTGCTGGGCGGTAAGGAAATGTCGTACAACAACTATGTCGATGCCGATGCTGCCGTCCGGGCCGCGTTCGACTTCATCAATCCCGCCGTGGCCATTATCAAGCACGCCAATCCCTGCGGCATCGCCGTGGGCCGCGATAAGGCAGTCGACCAAATCGCTTCGGCGCATCAGCGCGCTCACGCGTGTGACCCGGTATCGGCTTTTGGCGGCGTGATTGCGGCCAATCGAACCGTCACCCTCAAGATGGCCGAGCAGGTTTCGGAAGTCTTCACGGAAGTTCTTGTGGCGCCGGACTTCGAGCCGGATGCGCTGACGCTCCTGCGCGAGAAGAAGAACCTGCGCTTGCTACAACTGCCTGAGGATTTCACTCGCGAACGCATGGAGATGCGACAGGTCTCGGGCGGATTCCTTGTTCAAGATGCCGACCTCTTCGACGCCGACGCGGTACTCGGGGCACTGGTAAAGAAGTGGACCCTCGTCGCCGGTGACACTCCCGAAGCCGAAACGCTCGTCGACCTCGAGTTTGCGTGGAAGGCATGTCGTTCGGTCAAGTCAAACGCCATCCTGTTGGCAAAGGGCGGCGCCTCGGTGGGCGTAGGAATGGGACAGGTGAATCGTGTGGACTCGTGCCACCTTGCCGTGTCTCGAGCCGGAGACCGTGCCGCGGGCTCGGTAGCAGCTTCCGATGCGTTCTTCCCGTTTGCCGACGGCCTCGACGTTCTTCTGGCCGCCGGCATCAAGGCCGTCGTTCAGCCCGGTGGATCGGTGCGTGACGAAGAAGTTATCGCCGCTGCCAACAAGGCCGGCGTTCCCATGTACTTTACGGGCGAGCGCCACTTCTTTCACTAGAGCCGTCGGAGGCCACCATGATTCGTCCCGTTTGGCAACGCGCCATTGCGGCACTGGTAACGGCGTTCGTCGTCACGTTCATCGTGCTCGTCGCCAATGCGCTGGCCTATTACCTTTCGCAGGGAATGGCGCTCGACACTTTTGGACAAGCCTTCGTGTACTACCTTCCCTCGGGCGCCATTCTTTTCCTGTTGACCTGGCTGACCGCCTTCCTCCCGCTGCTTTCGTCGCGATGGTGGGGGCTCGCTGCCGGCGTGATAGCGGGTGTGGTCGCCTCATTTGTGGGCGTGGGAGTGCAGGTCTGGTCTGTGAACCCGGGATTTTTGGCCTTTGATGAACAAGCCCTGTTCGGTCTCACCACCCTCGCGTTGGTCTTCTTGGTCGCGACCGTGATTGTCATGCCCACGCTCGGTGTGTGGATCAACCGAGCGATGCGCGAGCTCTTGGCCGAGCGTCGTGGAAAACCGACTGTGCTGGTCCGTGCGCCGGCGTCTACTCTGGCCAACGGTCTCGTCACGCACGTCGCGCGCAAGAGAGTGAATCTCGACCTCGCCGACGCCCAGTGGGATGCCTACGTCGAGACCCTGCAGGAGTGTGGGTGGCGAATCGTTGAAGTGGGGGCCCGCGACGACCTTGCTGACTCTGTCTTTGTTGAAGACACCGTGGTGATCCTTGGCAACACGGCCATCATCACGAGTCCTGGCGCTCTCGCGCGAGTTGACGAGACCGAGGGCACCGAAGATGCGCTCCGCACTCTCGGCATGCGCATCGAACGAATTGAGCATCCGGGTACTCTCGATGGCGGCGACGTTCTGGTGGTGGACGACACGGTTTATGTGGGGCGCAGCACCCGCACCAATGCCGACGGCATTCGCCAGTTGCGTGTTCTCGCGCGCCGGCGGGGATTCACCGTTGTTGCGGTTCCCGTTGCCCGCGCGCTGCACCTCAAGTCCGCGGCTTCGGCGCTTCCCGATGGCACCATCATTGGTTACGCACAGGCATTCGAGAACGTGTCTCTCTTTGCCCGATTCATGCCAGTGCCCGAACCACACGGAGCGAGCGTGCTCATTGTTGACGCCAACACCGTGGTCATGTCGGCCGCTGCGCCCAAAACTGCGGCCCTCGTGCGCGACCTGGGTTATCGCGTGATCGCCGTCGAGATTGGAGAGTTCGAAAAGCTGGAGGGCTCCGTTACCTGCCTGTCGGTGCTGATTCGCTAGTCTCGCGCTACGTCAGTGCCAGGGCAGCGATGGTCTCGCCGTAACGCGTTTCGCCGATGTCGACAAAACCCAGAGTGTGAAAGAAGTCGCCGGGGCTGTTGTCCCCTGGTTCCCAGAGAACCGTGAGGCGCTCGAACCCGCGCGAACGCGCCTCGGCCGCCAGTGCCTCGACGGCAAACCGCCCGACGCCTCGGCCCTGGGCTTCGGCAGCAATGTGAATACGCCAGATGCAGCTCTGAAACTCAACCTGCGATGTCTGTTGATCGAAGTGACCGCGGATGAATCCCACCACGTCATCGCCGTCCACAACGACCCGCGGCCAATCGGTATCGGGCGCAAAATAGGCCTCGGCAACGGCATACGATGGTGGCGCAAGGAACGCTTCCTGCCCCGGTTTCAGGGTGAGGTTGTTTGCCGCCACGATGGTGCGGCCCGAAAGCTCCTCCAGCGTCAAGTTCCCCATAGAGACAGGATACGCTCCACCGACGACCCTGTGGCTAGGTGAAGATGATGGTGCGAGCCCCGTCAACCAAAATGCGCTTCTCGGCGAACCACTTCACTGCCTGCGTGAGGGTACGACTCTCTTCGTCTTGGCCGATGGACATTAGCTCGGCGGGCGTTCGCGAGTGATCCACGCGCACCACGTTTTGTTCAATGATGGGACCTTCGTCCAAGTCGGTCGTGACAAAGTGCGCCGTGGCGCCAATCAACTTGACACCCCGGGCGTGCGCTTGCTTATAGGGGCTGGCTCCCTTGAAGCCGGGCAGGAACGAGTGATGAATGTTGATGGCACGCCCCTCGAGAGCGCGACAAAGCTCCGGCGACAGGATTTGCATGTAGCGCGCGAGCACCACGAGTTCGATGTCGTGATCCTCAACCGCGTCGAGAATGCGGCGCTCCATGAGCGTCTTGCTCATGGGGTCCGTTACGGGCACGGTCTCAAAGGCAACGCCGTAAAAGTCTGCGAGGGAGCTCAGGTCGCTGTGGTTGCTCAGGATCAGCGGAATATCGAGCGAGAGGTGGCCCGCGCGCTGACGAAACAAGAGGTCGTTCACGCAGTGCGCAGCCGTCGAGGCGAGCACGAGTGTGCGCAGGGGGCGCCCGACGATGTCCAGCGACACCGTCATGCCGTACTTTTCTTTGACCGGAGCGAGAGCGCTCTCAAAGACACCGCGCTCGGCTGTGGACTCTACCTGCAGCCGCATAAAGAAGCGTCCGGTGTCATCGCTCGAGAACTGCTTGCTCTCGGTGATGTTGCCCGAGGCGGCCACGATTGCACCGGTCAGCGCGTGCACGATGCCAGGCATATCGGGGCAGACGATGGTGACGACCCAGTGGTGGGAAATTGCGCTCATCCCTCAAGGCTACGGGGTAAGACCGGCATAGAATGTAAGGGTCGCAACTGGCGTTCGTGGTGGAGTTCCATCGGGGAGCGACAACCTGCACGTCGAATCGGCCGTACGCCTGGGCCGAGAAGGCACGACCTTCAAAAACCCGCCCGGCACTCACGGGCCTGAAGTACAGGAGTCCCCATGTCGTCATTCATGACCGATCCGCTCGACGTTATTGATCCCGAGATTGCCGCCGTGCTCACGAGTGAGCTGGGCCGTCAGCGCAACACTCTCGAGATGATTGCGAGCGAAAACTTTGTGCCGCGCGCCATTCTCGAGGTTCAAGGCTCGGTGCTCACCAATAAGTACGCCGAGGGCTACCCGGGTAAGCGCTATTACGGCGGCTGCGAGTTCGTCGACATCGCCGAGAGCCTCGCCATCGAACGCGCCAAGAGCCTCTTTGGGGCGGCCTACGCCAACGTGCAACCCCATGCGGGAGCCACAGCCAACGCGGCCGCCCTGCACGCCATCGCGCAGCCCGGCGACACCATCTTGGGTCTAGAACTGGCTCACGGCGGTCACCTGACCCACGGCATGAAGCTCAACTTTTCGGGCAAAGTGTACAAAGGCACAACGTACGGCGTTGATCCCGAAACGTTTCTTATCGACATGAACGTGGTGCGCGACAAGGCTCGCGAACACAAGCCCGCTGTTCTGATTGCCGGCTGGTCGGCCTACCCGCGCGAAATGGACTTTGCCGCGTTCCGCGAGATTGCCGATGAGGTGGGGGCCAAGCTGTGGGTAGACATGGCTCACTTTGCCGGGCTCGTGGCGGCCGGCATCCACGCCAATCCGGTGCCGTATGCCGACGTAGTCACGACCACCGTGCACAAGACACTGACGGGACCACGGTCCGGCCTCATCCTGAGCCGGGACGAAGAGCTGGGTAAGAAGCTGAACTCGGCCGTTTTCCCGGGACAGCAGGGCGGCCCCCTGATGCACGTTATTGCGGCCAAGGCCGTGGCGTTCAAGTTGGCGGCCACCCCGGAGTTCAAGGAGCGCCAGGAGCGCACCGTTCGCGGAGCCCGGATTCTGGCCGCCCGCCTCACCGCTGACGACGCCCGTGCCGCAGGCACCGACGTGCTCACGGGTGGCACAGATGTTCACCTCGTCTTGGCGGATCTGCGCAATTCTGTGCTCGACGGTCAGCAGGGCGAAAACGCCCTGCATGATGTCAACATCACGGTGAATCGCAACGCGGTGCCCAATGACCCGCGACCACCCATGGTGACGTCCGGTGTGCGTATCGGCACTCCCGCGCTGGCAACGCGAGGATTCGGCGACGTCGAGTTCACCGAGGTGGCCGACATCATTGCCCACGCCCTGATGCCCGGTGCCGATCTGCCAGGTCTGCGGGCTCGCGTCAAAAACCTCACCGATGCGTTCCCGCTCTACGAGGGCCTCGAAAAGTGGTAGCTGCCGTCCTCGACGGCGTGGCGGCTGCGGCCGCGGTCAAGGCCGAGATGGCCCTTCGTGTTGCGGCGCTCGCCGCGCGGGGTATCACTCCCGGACTCGGCACCCTCTTGGTCGGTGACGATCCCGGATCGAAGTCCTATGTTGCGGGCAAGCACCGCGATTGTGACGAGGTGGGTATGTCGTCGATCCGCATTGATCTGCCCGCCACGGCGAGTTCTGCCGATGTTCGTTCTGCGATTGCCGAT
>DBCH01000128.1:10758-11609 GCA_002292955.1 Microbacteriaceae bacterium UBA963
GACGAGCGCTCCATGCTCGAGTTGATCGACCCCGACAAAGATGCCGACGGTCTCCACCCCGTGAACCTCGGTCGGCTCGTGATGAACGTGGACGGCCCCATGGATTCACCGCTGCCGTGTACCCCGGCGGGCATCGTGGAGCTCCTCGAACGCAACGGCGTGGCCATCGCGGGCCAACACGTGACTATCGTGGGCCGCGGTCTCACCGTGGGCCGCCCGCTGGGTTTGCTCCTCACGCGCAAGGGCCTCGACGCAACGGTCACTCTCACTCACTCACGAACACCGGATGTGGCCCACGAGGTTCGGCGCGCCGACATCGTGGTGGCCGCCGTGGGCGTGCCGCACCTGATTGTTCCCGAATGGGTCAAGCCCGGTGCCGCCGTGCTCGATGTGGGTATCACGCGCGTCGTGGATCCCAACACGGGCGCCGCGAAACTCACCGGTGACGTGCACCCGGACGTTGTCAACGTGGCTGGCTGGGTATCGCCCAACCCCGGCGGTGTCGGCCCCATGACGCGCGCCATGCTGCTGCGCAACGTGGTCATCGCCGCCGAGCGAGGCTAGCGGGTCCGACCCGTCGACGAAGTTGTCGGTTTGTGGCAGCGGGGAATGACCCGCTATCGCCCGTAATCGTTGATGCGCGCCCGGTAGCTCGCGGCATTGCGCAGGATGTCCTTCTGCTCGTCGGCCGTGAGTTCGCGACGCACTTTCGCAGGCACTCCGGCAACGAGCGAGCCGGCGGGAATCTGCTGACCTTCGAGCACGAGCGCGCCGGCAGCAACGAGCGAGCCGGCTCCCACGACCGCGCCGTTCATGACGATGGCTCCCATGCCGATGAGGCAGTCGTCGCC
>DBCH01000071.1 GCA_002292955.1 Microbacteriaceae bacterium UBA963
ACGGGGCGCCCCTGACACGCTTTGCGAACACCGGCGACCACCTTCTCGCGACTAAACGCCTCAACGACACCCGAGCGCTTGATCACGGAGAGGCTGGCCGTCTCGAGCGTGCTGAAACGACCCGAGCACTCCGGACACTGGCGGCGGCGGCGAATCGACAGGCCGTCGTCCGAGGTGCGCGAATCAATCACGCGCGAATCCGAATGGCGACAAAAGGGGCAGAACATGTCAGTGCCCCCGAACCGTTCGCGCGTCAACGGCATCGCCGTGGGCGGGGAGGTTCTCTGCATCGGCGAGTGCGCGCACGTGACGAGCGACGCCGGCCAGGCCCACCGCGTCGTAGCGAACAATCTGTTGGGCACGGAGGAACGTGTACGCACCCAGTGCCGACGAAAAGCGAGATTGTCCCAGCGTGGGCAACACGTGGTTTGAACCCGCCGCATAGTCGCCCAGGCTTACCGGGGAGTCATTGCCAACAAAGATGGCGCCCGCGTTGACTAGGAGGGGCACGAGAGTCTCAGGATCCGCCACGTGCACCTCGAGGTGTTCGGGCGCATACGCGTTGCTCAGCGCAACAGCGTGGGCCATGTCGTCTACGAGAATCAGGGCTGATTGGGGTCCGGCCAAGGCTTCGGCAACGCGAGCGCTGTGGCTCGTTTCGGCTGCCAGCGCTGTCACCCGGGTCGCAACGGCGTCGAGAATTTCCGGCGAATCCGTGACGAGAACGGCGGCCGCCAGGGGGTCGTGTTCGGCCTGCGAAATCAAGTCTGCGGCCACGAAATCTGCGTCTGCCGAGGCATCGGCAATGATCAAAATCTCTGTGGGGCCCGCCTCTGAGTCGATTCCCACGAGTCCGCGAACGAGGCGTTTGGCCGCGGCCACAAAAATGTTTCCCGGTCCCGTAATCACGTCGACCGGATCAAGACCGAGAGAAGAGACGCCGTGGGCCAACGCACCAACGGCCCCCGCGCCACCCATTGCGTACACCTCGTTAACACCCAGAAGCTCAGCCGCAGCCAACACCGTGGGGTGAACAGCAAACTCAAAGTCGCGCTGCGGCGGCGAGACCACGGCTACCGACGCGACACCGGCAACCTGCGCGGGAACAACGTTCATCACCACGCTCGATGGGTAGACGGCCTTTCCTCCCGGCACGTAGAGCCCCACGCGCGAGACAGGCACCCAGCGCTGTTCTACGGCGGCGCCGGGGCCGAAGGTGGTCACCGTTGATGGCGGTACCTGATTGACGGACGCTTGCCGAACCCGATCGATCGAGAGTTCCAGCGCTTCGCGCACCGACGGATCCAAATGCGCGAGCGCCTGCGTCATCTGCGCCCGGTCAACCCGCAGTGACGCAGCCACCCCGCCGTCAAACTTTTGCGCCTGATCCCGCAGTGCCAGCTCGCCACGTGCCAACACGTCCGCAATCAATTCTTGAGCCACCTCGAGGGCGGCTGAGAGGTCATTGGCCGCGCGGGGAACGCTCGCGAGCAGGCTGACCGAAGAACGGTCTTTGCCGCGGAGGTCCAGCGTGCGCATCATGGTGTTTCCAGTCTACGGTGGCTATTCAAGACAACCGGGACCCAGCAGGGACTTGAGTTCGCCAAACAAATCCGAACTGACGAGCACACGTTGCGGAAGCTCGAACAGGCGCGTCGCCTCGGGCCGAACGAGCGTAAGTCGCACCTCGACATCGCCGGGATGCCGGGTCAGGATGTCTTGGAGCTTCTCGACGACACCCGTGGTGGCCCGGTGTTCGTCCACGCGGATGCCGAGCGGCCCGGCCACTGTTGCGCGCGACATGTCGGGAATCGTCATGTCTTGCACGGTGATGGCTTTCCCTTCATCTCGGGCGCTGACACGACCGCGAATGGAGACAACCACATCCGTCGCAAGGTCATTGCCGAAGTCAACGTAGGTCTTTCCGAGGAACATCACCGTTTGCTGGCCCGTAAAGTCTTCAATGTCGACCATCGCGTAGGGCTTACCCGAATTGCGTGCCACTCGGCGCTGAATGTCGGTGACCAGCCCAGCAATCGTGACCGTTTCGCCATCGGTAATGGATTCGCTCGTGATCAGTTCGTCGATGGTGACGGTGGCGTGTTTGGCAAGTTCAATTTCAAGTCCGGCGAGCGGATGATCAGAGACATAGAGTCCGAGCATCTCTCGCTCAAAGGCCAGGAGGTCGCGCTTGGTCCACTCGCGAGATTCCGGCACCCGCTGTTCGGGAGATTCGTCGTCGAAGAGGTCGCCGAACAGATCGACCATTCCGTTTGCTTCGTTCCGCTTCAGGCTCGCGGCCTCGTCAATGGCGGATTCGTGGATTTCCATGAGACCGCGCCGCGTGTGCCCCAAGCCGTCAAAGGCACCGGCTTTGATCAGCGACTCCACGGTCTTGCGGTTGGCCACCTGAAGGGGAACCTTCTTAATGAAGTCGTGGAAAGACGTGAACGCACCCTTTTCGCGTCGCGTCTCCTTGATCGCCTCGACGACATTTGCTCCCACGTTGCGAATGGCGCCGAGACCAAATCGAATGTCATCCCCCACGGCGGCAAACATTCCTTCGGAGGCGTTGACGTCGGGCGGAAGAACCTTCACGCCCATGCGACGGCACTCCGAGAGATAGGAGCCCAACTTGTCTTTGGCGTCGCCTACGCTGGTCAGCAGCGCGGCCATGTACTCGGGGGCGTAGTTTGCCTTCAGGTAGGCGGTCCAGTAGCTGAGCACACCGTAACCAGCGGAGTGTGCCTTGTTGAACGCGTAGTCGGCGAAGGGCAGGAGTGTGTCCCACAGCGTCTTCTGGGCGGCCGAACCAAAACCGCGTTCGGCCATGCCGCTTTCAAACTCGGCTTGAAGTTTGTCCAGCTCGGATTTCTTCTTCTTGCCCATTGCGCGACGCAACACATCGGCCTGTCCGAGAGTGAAGCCAGCCACCTTCTGCGCGACGGCCATCACCTGTTCCTGGTAGACGATGAGCCCGAATGTGCCGCCGAGAATTTCCTGGAGCGGAACTTCAAGCTCGGGGTGGATGGGCTCACTCACCTGGAGGTTGTTTTTTCGCAGCGCATAGTTCGTGTGCGAGTTCATGGCCATGGGGCCAGGCCGATAGAGAGCAATCACCGCGGATATGTCTTCAAAGTTGGTGGGCTTGAGCTGGCGGAGCAGGGCGCGCATGGGTCCACCGTCGAGCTGGAAGACCCCGAGGGTGTCACCCCGCCCCAGCAGGTCATACGTGTTCTGATCGGCATCGAGGTCAAGCGTCTCCGGCGTCACTGTCTCGCCGCGGTTATTCGCAATGTTTGCCAGGGCATCTTCAATCACCGTGAGGTTGCGAAGACCCAGAAAGTCCATCTTGAGGAGGCCGAGAGCCTCACAGGGAGGCTGATCAAACTGAGTGATGATGGCGCCGTCGTCGCGCATCATGATGGGAACAATCTCCATGAGTGGCTCGGCGGACATGATCACGCCAGCCGCGTGCACTCCCCACTGCCGCTTGAGGTTTTCGAGACCGGTCGCCGTGTCGAATACCGTGCGCGCCTCGGGATCGGTGTCCAGAAGTGCTCGGAAATCGTTTGCTTCCTTGTAGCGCTCAGACGTGGGGTCGACAATCTCGGACAGCGTGATGTCCTTGCCCATAATCGAGCGTGGCATGGCTTTGGTGAGGCGCTCCCCCACGGAATAGGGCATGCCCAAAACACGGGCCGAGTCCTTGAGTGCCTGTTTGGCCTTTATCGTGCCAAAGGTAACGATCTGGGCAACCCGATCGTCGCCATACTTTTCTGTGACGTAGCGAATGACCTCGCCACGTCGACGATCGTCAAAGTCGACGTCCACATCCGGAAGCGAGACGCGGTCCGGGTTCAAGAAACGCTCAAAGATGAGACCGTAGCGCAGGGGGTCGAGTTCGGTGATACCCATCGCATAAGAGGCGAGGGAACCGGCTGCAGACCCACGGCCAGGGCCGACGCGGATGCCCTGCTGGCGGGCCCACGCGATGAAGTCGGCAACGACGAGAAAGTAGCCGGGAAAGCCCATGTTGGTGATCACGTCAACCTCGTAGGCTGCTTGCGCGCGGTGTTGCTCGCTAATCCCGTCCGGGAACCGACGTGCCAGTCCGACCTCGACCTCCTTGGCAAACCAGGACGCTTCGGTCTCGCCCTCGGGCACCGGGAAACGCGGCATCAGATCCCGGTGCGCAAACTCCGATTCGCACCGCTCAGCGATCAGCAAGGTGTTGTCGCAGGCCTCCGGAAAATCCTTGAAAACATGACGCATCTCGGCCGGAGACTTGAGATAGAACTCATTCGATTCAAACTTGAAGCGCTTGGGGTCGTCGAGCGTTGATGCGGATTGAACGCACAGCAGAGCCGCGTGAGCATCGGCATCGTGCGCGTGCGTGTAGTGCAAGTCGTTTGTAGCCACGAGGGGCAGGCCGAGGTCGGCAGCCAAGCGGAGCAGATCGGCCGTCACGCGCCGTTCGATGTCGAGACCGTGATCCATTATCTCGACATAAAAATTCTCCGCACCGAAGATGTCACGAAACTCAGCGGCGGCCTCGCGCGCGGCGTCGTACTGGCCGAGGCGCAGACGCGTCTGAACTTCTCCACCGGGACATCCTGTGGTGGCGATGAGTCCGCTGGCATACCGACTCAAGAGCTCACGGTCCATGCGCGGCTTAAAGTAAAAACCCTCCAGCGACGAGAGCGACGAGAGCTTGAAGAGGTTGTGCATACCCTCGGTGGACGACGACAGGAGTGTCATGTGCGTATACGCACCACCGCCTGACACATCGTCTTCACCGCCACTGCCCCACTGGACCCGAGACTTATCCGAGCGGTGAGTGCCCGGCGTGAGATACGCCTCCGTGCCGATGATCGGCTTAACTCCCGCCGTTGTGGCGGCCTGCCAAAAATCGTAGGTACCGAACGTATTGCCGTGATCGGTGATGGCAATGGCCGGCATCTTCATCTCGGCAGCGGCCGTAACCAGTGGTGTGACGCGAGCGGCACCATCGAGCATTGAATACTCGGTGTGCACGTGCAGGTGAACGAACGAATCGCGTTCACTGCTCACGTCACACACTCCCAAGGGCCTCTCGGGGACAGGGCTGTCTCCGGTCTCCTAGCCTACGAGGCGCAAGGCACCTAGACCCGGAGGACATCCAGCGCGTGCAACAAATCCGACGGATATTCACTCTGAAAGTCCATGGCCTCCCCCGTTGTGGGGTGGTCGAAGCCCAAGCGCACCGCATGAAGCCATTGGCGCGTCAGCCCACAGCGCTCAGAAAGCACGGGATCCGCTCCGTACATGCCGTCACCAACACACGGATGACGCTGCGCGGCCATGTGCACGCGAATCTGGTGTGTGCGACCCGTCTCGAGAACAATCTCGAGCAATGAGGCTGCCGGAAACGCTTCGATGGTCTCATAGTGCGTCACGGACGGCTTGCCGTCGCTGGTGATGGCGAACTTGAACTGGTGCTTCGGATGACGACCAATGGGGGCGTCAATGGTGCCGGCCAAGGGATCGGGATGGCCCTGAACCACTGCGTGGTAGATCTTGGTCACCTCGCGATCGTGAAACGCCCGCTTCAGAAACGTGTACGCCGTCTCGCTCTTGGCCACCACCATCAGTCCGGACGTTCCCGCATCCAGGCGGTGCACGATTCCGGTTCTCTCGGCGGCACCAAGCACAGACAATTGGTAACCCGCGGCGGACAAGGCGCCCAAGACAGTCGGGCCGCTCCAACCCACCGAGGGGTGCGCCGCGACGCCCGCGGGCTTATCAATCACGACAATGTCGTCGTCGTCAAACACGATGCCGAGTTTCTCCACGGGCGTGTCGACCACGCGCACCGGCTCCTTGGGATTCCACTCGACACGAATGGGCTTTCCCGCGTGAACGCGATCCGACTTGGTTGCCGGCCGGTTGGCTAGGCTCACTCCCCCGGCCTCAATGATGTCCGCCGACATATTGCGCGAGAATCCAAACATCTTCGCCATGGCTGCGTCGAGACGCATGCCGTCGAGGCCCTCGGGAATGTGTGAGTTGCGAACCTCGCTCATGGCGTGGCCTGCGGGCTCTTCTTCTCTCGTGGCCCCCGCGTGCCGTCCACGTTTCTTCCCGTTAAGATCAGAAGAACCAGAACGACAACGCTGGCTGTGATGCCGATGTCCGCAACGTTGAAAATTGCTGGCAGGAGCCAGGGTAGGTTGATGAAATCGATGACTTCGCCGATTCCGAAACCGGGTTCACGAAAGAGCCGGTCGATCAGGTTGCCCAACGTTCCGCCGAGCAGCAAGCCGAGCGCAACGGCCCAGCCAACGGACTTGAGTCGGCGGGCGATCCACACGATGACGACCGAGACACCGACGGCGAGCAGGGAAAAAATCCACGTGGCGCCACTCGCAAAAGAGAAGGCTGCTCCGGGGTTGCGCACGAACTCAAAAATCAGCACGTTTCCCCAGATTGGAACCACCTCTCCTTCCGTCATCACGGACACTACGATGGCCTTAGTGACTTGGTCGATGGCAACCCAAACGGCGGTAATGGCCACCAAGATTCCGATAACTCTCAACGAGGGCTTACCGGAACGCGCGGGTGGCTGCGGGGCTGTCAACCTAGGCCGGCTCAATAGCAGTCGTGGTGAGGTCGCTGAGCTGGCCTTCGATGTAGGCACGCAAACGTGCCCGGTACTCGGCCTCGAAGGCCCTCAGTCCGGCGACGCGCTGCTCGAGCGATGAGCGTTCGACCTCGGCGTTAGCGGCCAACTGTTTTCCACTCGCTTCAGCATCGGCCAAGATACGGGCAGCGGCGGCATGACCCTCAGCAATCAGAGCATCGCGCTTTTCAATACCCTCACGCACATGCTCTTCGTGCAGGCGACGCGCCAACTGCAGCATGTCGTTCGATGACGCGCCATCCGGACCCGTGGGTACAACGAGCGGTTGCATGGGTTGCGGAGCCTGAGCGGTGGGAAAGTTACGCACATCGGGCGAGGGGCCCGTGGCGGCTTTACCCCCGGCGAGACGCGCCTCAGCGGCAGCCAGCTGGTGCTTCAGGTCATCATTCTCGACATTGAGGCGTCGAAGCTCGATAACGATTTCGTCGAGAAAGTCATCGACCTCGTCTTGGTCGTATCCTTCGCGAAACTTTGTCGGTTGAAACCGCTTGTTTACGACATCTTCTGGCGTGAGAGCCATGTCATGCCTTCCTCGATACTCGTGTGGCGACGGTGCGGCGCCTAAAACCCAACCCCTACGCTACCAAACCCGGGAGGTGTAAAACCCGCACAAGCCGGTGTGGTGGCCTAGAAGCGGATGGAACTGACGACGTACATCAATATGACCGCAACAAGTAAGACGACCGTCCACGCGAAGTCGATGGCCACAGCGCCGAGACGAACCGGCTTGATGAAGCGACGGGCTAACTTGAGCGGCGGGTCTGTAATCCCCAGGACGATGCTCAACAGAACGAGAAGAAAACCTCTCGGCCTCCAATCACGTCGCAGTGTCCTGACAAGATCAACAAGGAATCGAATCCACATACAGACAACGAAGACGACGAGTGCGTAGTAAACAACGCTCAGCAGAATGTTGAGGATCACAGTAAACCTTCCGGGACAGATGCTGGGCGTTCGCCACGCAAGGGCCTAGCCGACGCAGACGTGGCAGGGAAGACTTAGCCAGAGAAAAACGTGTTGTCTACCTCTGCCGTGTTGGCAGCGGCTTCACCCGAAACGGCAACGTGAACAGGAGAGAGGAGGAACACCTTGCTGGTCACCTTCTCGATTCGACCGTGCAATCCGAGCGTGAGTCCGCTCGCAAAATCAATCAGGCGACGGGCGTCCTCTTCGGGCATCTGGCTCAGGTTCATGATCACCGGAACCCCCTCGCGGAAGCTTTCGGCCACCGTGCGGGCATCTGAGTACTGTTGCGGGTGCACGGTCACGATCTCGTTCATGTCGCTCACCGAGGTCTGTCGCACAGAGTTGCGTCGCGGCGACAGTGGGGTCACCGATGCGCGGCTCGAGGCCGGTACCGCGGATGTGGGAATGGCGGCCGTCTCGTTTGCGTACTCGACGTCCTGATCTTCAGCAAGACCAAGAAAAATGGCTGCTTTCTTGATTGGATTTGACACAGTGAACCTCCCGAAAAAAAGCCTTGTTTCTTGAGGTTAACCGGGCACCGGGCGTTTTCCCGTGATTTGCGAACCAATTCGAAGGTGTGTCGCACCGACCTCAATTGCGGCTTCAAAGTCGTGGGACATTCCTGCGCTGATGGCTCGGGCTTCGGGCGCAATCGAGCGCACGAGTTCGGAAGCACGCGCCACTTGTTCGAATGCCTCCCGTGGGTCAACATCGAGAGGTGCCACGGCCATGACACCAGCGAAGTTGAGTGTGCGGGCGTGGAGCAACATTTCGGATATTGCGGGAATGTCCGCCCAGGATGCACCGCCACGTGCGGGGTCGTCGGTGAGATTTACCTGCAGGAAACACTCGAGTGTTCCCGTGTCGGGTGCGTTTTCACCCGCCCGCTCGAGTGCCGTCACAAGGGATGGCCGATCAACCGAGTGAACAGCGCGCGCGTAACGTCGCACGGCGGCGGCCTTGTTCGACTGCAACTGCCCGATGAAATGCCAGTTCACGTTGAGACCCGCACACTCGTCATACTTTGCGGCGGCCTCCTGGTGCTTGTTCTCGCCAACGTCGTGAACACCGCATTCCACAAGTGCACGAACCACATCGGCAGGATGAAACTTCGTGACAACGATGAGGGTCACGTCATCAGCACCGCGACCGTTCGTTGCCAGCGCATGGGCAATCTTTTCACGAACCGAGGAGAGCCTCGCGGCAAGGGCTACCTCGTCAACGTCTGACACGGCCTACTTGATGAAGTCGGGTACGTCGAGGTCGCCGCCGTCATCTTCGACAAAGGACGCATCCACGGAAACGTAAGACGGTGCGGCGGGAGCGCTGAGCACGCTCGCGTAATCATCGTCAGAAAAAAGGTTGGATGAGCTGGTGACAAACGGATCGTCATCAAAAGTCGATCGACCGAGCGGCGCCGTGAGGTCGTGTGCGGCTTCGTCGCCCAAGCTCGCCAGCGGCTGTGAGACACCCACGAACGGCTTTTTGGTGGGTTCGCCGCCATCGAAGCCCGCGGCAATCACCGTGACGCGAACTTCGTCGCCCAAGGTGTCGTCGATAACTGCTCCGAAGATGATGTTTGCTTCGGGGTGAACTGACTCGCGCACCAGCTCGGCGGCATCGTTGATTTCAAAGATTCCGAGATTGGAGCCACCCTGTACCGAAATCAGAACGCCACGCGCGCCGTCAATGGACGCTTCCAAGAGGGGGGATGCCACGGCTAGTTCTGCCGCCTTAATGGCTCGGTCGGCCCCGCGTGCCGAACCTATCCCCATGAGGGCGGAGCCAGCGCCGTGCATGACTGACTTAACGTCCGCGAAATCGAGGTTGATGAGGCCGGGCGTGGTAATCAGATCGGTGATTCCCTGCACGCCCGCGAGGAGAACCTGGTCGGCGGTAGCAAAAGCGTCTTGCAGGCTGATGCTGCGGTCGCTGATTTCGAGGAGGCGATCGTTGGGGACAACGATAAGAGTGTCAACTTCGGCCCGTAGGGCCGCAACTCCGAGTTCGGCCTGAGCTGCGCGGCGCGCGCCTTCGAACTTGAAGGGCTTCGTCACGACACCGATAGTGAGCGCCCCAATTGACTTCGCAATCTTGGCGACCACAGGAGCGCCGCCGGTGCCGGTTCCGCCACCTTCTCCGGCTGTCACAAACACCATGTCTGCCCCGGCTAGCGCCTGCTCAATCTCGTCGGCGTGATCTTCGGCGGCTTTTCGGCCGACCTCCGGATCAGCCCCGGCACCTAGGCCACGAGTCAATTCACGGCCCACGTCGAGTTTCACGTCGGCATCACTCAGCAACAGGTCCTGAGCATCGGTGTTGATGGCGATGTACTCAACGCCCTTAAGGCCGAGCTCAATCATGCGGTTGACCGCATTCGCTCCCCCGCCCCCGATGCCGACAACCTTGATGACGGCAAAGTAGTGACTGCTCGCGCCTCCTGCAGAATACGCTTTGCTGTTTGCCATGACGGCCTCCGAGACTCTTAACTTGAGGTAGAACCTTAAAGTTATGCTGAGTAGTCAATTTCCTGTCTTGAGGGTAAACGCGTCGCCTCCGCAGGGTCGCGCGACACGCCGGACTTAGGAGACGACAGCCGAATTGGGGGCTGAGACGTCGTACGTGGTGACCGATCCCAAGGGATAGTTGGCAATCAGCGCGCTCAACACGCGGGCTTTGAGCGCAGCGTCTTCTGGCCCGCCCCAGATGACGCGTGAGCCCGTCGGGTTCAGAAACAGTGTCACATCGTCGGTCGTTGTCGCCGCGACGCGGTCGACCTGGCTGCGGACGGCTCCCGGGAGGGCGCTGAGCACAGCCATCGCTGCGGGGAAACCCTCTGCCGTTGACGAAGCTCCCTTCACGTCAATGATGGGAAGGGGCAGGGTGCGTTCACGAGACTTCTCGATGGTGACGCCGGCCGGGTCAACGAGAGTGTAACCAGATTTGCCACTGAGGTATCCCGCGGGAACTCTTTCTGTGATGTGAATTACGAGCTCGTGGGGTGGCTTGGCTTCGATGGCGAAGCTCTTAACCAGCGGTTGCAGCGCTATCACGTCACGAACGGCATTGGCATCGACGAGGGGAAGGGGCTTGCCGAGTTGTGTTGCGAGGCCCTCGGTGATGAGCACGGGGTCAACGCGTTCGGTGCCGTCAACCGTGACGGTGCGCAGCGCCAAAACGGGACTAAATGTTCCGACGGCGACAAATGCGGCGAGGCCGACCACCGACGCCACAATGGCAAGTGCCGCCTGACGTCGACGACGCACGTGCGCGGTAAAGCGTCGAATCTCGTTGCGTTCCGCTGTTTTTCTGGCTGCAATTGCTGCCCGCATCTCACGGCGCGCACGCGTGGCTTCGCTTCCGGGTCGCGACGGACGAACCCGAGGTGCCTTCTGACGCGGCGCGCGCTCTCCACTCTCCCGGAGATTCGGTGAGTTCCGGGCGGTCGACTGTGGGGCAGTCTGGCGTGGGGAAGTCGGGAGTGGCACAGACGGGCGCGCCGAATCGGCCCGGGAACTCGGGCGTTTCACGGCCGCGCCGCCGTGCCGTGGCGCTCGAGGGCCTCAAGAATCGTGGGAACAATCCGATACACATCACCACAGCCCAGCGTGATGACAAAATCCCCCGGCCGAGCGATGCCGGCGATGTGATCTGCCGCTTGCTGCCAATCGGGCACGAAAGCCACCCGGTCGGAATTGGCAAAACGCGAGCTCACGAGCTCGCCCGTGACCCCGGGTTCGGGATCTTCACGTGCACCGTAAACGTCGAGCACCACGGTGAGGTCGGCGTCGCGCTCGAGAGTCTGCGCGAACTCCCCCGCGAACATGCGTGTTCGGCTGAAGAGGTGGGGCTGGTGAACGGCGATGAGACGACCAGATCCCACGACAGTGCGGGCGGCGGTCAGCACCGCTTCGACCTCGTTGTGGTGATGCGCATAGTCGTCGTACACGCGAACACCTCCCACTTCACCGTGGAGCTCAAAGCGGCGTTCTGTGCCGCCAAAGGATTCCAAACCAGCAATGACCCGATCGGGAGAAAACCCGAGCTCAACGAGCGCAGCAAACACGCCGGCGGCGTTTGTCGCGTTGTGCGCTCCCGGCAACTGAAGCCTGAGCGGGTAGCTGGCGCCTCGCCAAGTCAGCGTGCAGGCCGCGATTCCGCCGGTGGTGGAGACGTCCGTGATGCGCACATCCGCGTCTTGGGCCTCCCCAAATGTGGTGGTCGGGGACTTAATTCGATCACGAATCGCGCGCGTTCCGGCGTCATCGGCAGACAGGATGGCCCGTTCTGAGGCGCCGTTGGCAAACTCCACGAAGATCTGGTCAAAAGCCTCGCGAGACCCGTAGTGGTCGAGGTGGTCGGGATCAACGTTGGTAATCAGCGCGATGGCCGTGTCGTA
>DBCH01000006.1:0-15280 GCA_002292955.1 Microbacteriaceae bacterium UBA963
GGCACGATTGGCAACCCGCGAATGCGATGAATGTGGTGGCGCGTAAGGTTATCTCTGTGCACCGCCCGTGGCGGTCGTTGATGCCGAACCGAAGAGTAAACGATGGGAGCGTGAAAAATGGGACAGAAAAAGCTTTTTGGCGGTCGAATCCTTGTTGTCGCGTTCGAGGGATGGAATGACGCGGGAGAAGCTGCCAGTTCGGCTGTCCGCACTCTGCACGATCACCTTGAGGTTTTCGCTCTGCTCGCGCTGGATTCTGAGCGCTACTACGACTATCAGTACACGCGACCCACGGTGAGTTTTGACGACGACGGCAGTCGTGTGCTTGCGTGGCCCACGACGACCCTCTACGCGCCACTCGTCCCCTCCCCACGAAGCACATCAGTTGCCGACGATGCGGGGCTCTCGGTGAGCGGCACCAACGTAGGTAACGTCTATCTTCTCCTCGGGGTTGAGCCCTCCCGGAACTGGCAAACCTTTGCCACCGAAGTTATTGATGCCGCTCTGGCTGCCGATGTTGACGCCATGGTGTTTCTGGGAGCTCAACTTGCCGATGTGCCACATACGCGCCCCACCACCATTCATGTGTCGAGCGAGAATCCCGCGGTGCGCGGCGAACTCGATGTGGAACGCAGCCAGTACGAGGGCCCCGTGGGCATCATCTCAGTTCTCGCTCAGGCCGCCGAGGGAGCCGAGATTCCAACGGTGAACCTGTGGGCCTCCGTGCCCCACTACGTTCAGCACTCTCCCTCGCCCAAAGCGACCCTGGCGTTGATTGATCGCCTCGAAGAAATTATCGATGTCACCATTCCTCGAGGAACCCTTGTTGCCGACGCGGCCGCCTGGGAAGAATCGATCAACCAATTGGCCGCCGACGATGACGACATGGCCGCCTACATCGGAACGTTAGAGCAGGCACGGGATGCCGTGGACTCCCCCAGTGCCAGCGGTGAAGCGATTGCGCAAGAGTTCGAGCGCTTTCTGCGCAAAAAGGATGGAGACGGCGAGTCGCCAGGTCCCAGTCGGAGTGAGTGACGCTCGCGTCTTTCGTGATAATGTCGCATGTCAGCGAAAGTTGACGCTCAACGCGTGAGTGGCGGAATGGCAGACGCGCTAGCTTGAGGTGCTAGTGCCCTTATGGGCGTGGGGGTTCAAGTCCCCCCTCGCGCACGCGAAGAAGGCCCCGGTCGAGAGACCGGGGCCTTTACTCTTGCGATTCGCTTATACGAGTTGCGCTTCCGGGGTCAGGCTGGCCTTCCATGCCACGAGCTTGCGCACCTTGGCACTTGAGTCGTTGGCGAGCACTTCCATGGCGTCCGCGGGCACGAAGTAGTTAATGGCCACCCAGGAGCGAACTTCCTCGCTGGGGTCGGCAGCTAGAGACCTCAGAACATCGCACGGGGTTGCTTCATTGCGAGCGACGCACACGCGAACGCTCGTCTCCGGATCCCGAGACAACTGCTCGAAGACGTCCGCGGGAGTGTTCACGTTAAGTGCCGCACTTTCGCGAATCTTTGCCCGCCGGTCTGCGGCCATGGTGCGGAGCCGCGCAATCTTGGTGTCCGTCACCGGAGGGGAAAGAAAAGCCGCGACGGCCTGATTGTTGAGCTCGGGCGATTCTTTGAGGGCGTCGAGCTGACGCATCTGCGCGGGAGTATTGAAACGAATACACGACATGTGTTAACTCTAAGCGCGGGCCCTAGCCAAAGAGCTGTGCGACATGGCTGAAACGCCAGAGGGGTCCGGGATCCGCGAGGTCGTTTTCCAACACCAGGTCGACCACCTGAACACCACGGGGCGTATCAAAGGTCATCGTTCCGACCGTTGTTCCGGCTCCACCGCCGCGAATGTCTCCCAAGCGAACCTCAACACTCACGGGACTGTCCGACCACGTGACCGCCGAGACGGACTTCTTGGGCACAATGTTTGACGTGGTGTTCCACAGCGTGGTCACGGTGGCGACGGGTTGTGCCGGATCCGCGAGAACAACCTCACGAAATCCTGCTTCGAGCGAGGCAACGTACGTGGCTAACGCAGGTTGAAGTTCGGACTGAAGTGCAGCGCCTGTTGTCACGCCGATCAGCGTGATGGACTCGCGTACCACAGTAAACGTGGCGGAATAGAGCAAACACGCCCCCGCTTCCTCTGTCGTTCCGGTTTTTATGCCTGTGATTCCCGAGGTGCCAATCAGTGTGTTCCCGTTGACCAGCTTCCCAAACAGTGGCAACTCGATGGAACGAGTTCCCACGATGGCGGCCAGGGCCGGATTGGCGAGGGCCAACCGACCAATGGCGATGAGGTCGGACGAGCTACTTCTGGAGTCTGCGCTCAATCCCGAGGCGTCGGCGACAACCGTATCGTTGAGACCCTGTTCGGCAAGCCACGCAGCGGTCTGCGCCAGAAACTCATCCATCGATCCATAAGCCCAGATGGCTAGCGAATTGGCAATGTTGTTAGACGAGTTGAGCATCAGGGCATAGAGAGCATCCCGCTCGGTTGTTGTGTCTCCGACGGAAACTTCGGAATACTTGCCGTCTTGGGCGATGATCGCGTCAAGCTGATCGATGTCCGCCTGCCCAAAAGTGATTGTGGGGCCAGGTTCATTCGCCTCCAGGGGATGTACTTTGAGCACCATGAGTGCGGTAATGACCTTTGTCATGCTCGCGATGGGCACAACGTTGCTCGTTGGCGCGAGCCCGAGTGCGCCAAAGTCATCGGCGACGACGGCACTCACACCAAAAGGGGGAACAGCGGGAACAATCAACTCCCCGCGAACAACGGGTTCTTGGACGATTGCGGTCGATGATGACGGCAGGGGAACCGCAAGCACGGTGGTGGACCACCCGAGCAGGGCAAGGAAAACAACAAGGCCGCCAAAAACTCCGAGTCGCCGCCTCCGATACACCGCCGCGGACGGTCGGCGGCCGCGGGGTGAGCGCTGCACAACCAGAGGCTCGATGGGGGAAGTCACTGGGACATCCTAGGGTCGTCATCGGGGCACAGGGCGTATAACGCGACGGCGGAAGCGGATGCCACGTTGAGCGAGTCAACTCCGGAACGCATGGGAATCCTGACCACGGAGTCAGCGATGTTCATGGCTTCGTTAGTAATGCCGTCACCCTCGGTGCCCAAGACAAGAGCAACTCGTTCGGGGCGCTCTCGAGCAAAGTCTTTGAGACTGACCGACCTGTCGGTGAGCGCAAGGGCAGCGATGTGAAAGCCAAACTCGTGGAGTACGTCTCGCGTCGCTTGCCAGTCGAGCGTGCGCGTCCACGGGACGGAAAAGACCGCTCCCATCGACACGCGAATACTGCGCCGATAAAAAGGGTCGGCGCAACGGGGTGTAACGAGGACCGCGTCCGCGCCCATGCCCGCGACGGCTCGAAAAATGGCGCCGACGTTGGTGTGGTCAACGATGTCCTCGCAAATCACGAGAGTCCGAGCACTCGTGAGCACCTGTTCAAGCGGGGGAAGAGCGGGACGTTCAAACGACGCGAGTGCGCCACGATGCAGATGAAATCCCGCAATCTCCTGCAATATCTTGGGAGTTCCCACGTAGACCGGACAGTCGTGACCATCGAGGGCGAGCACAACCTCGTTGGCCTTCTCAGGCAAAACGAGAGCCGAGCGGGGTACGTGCCCCGCGGCAATTGCACGCCGAATGACCTTGGGCGATTCTGCGATGTAAATTCCCTCCGCGGGCTCGCGCACCTTTCGCAGAGCAACGTCGGTGAGGTCGGTGTAGTCGCGCAATGTACCGTCGGTTGCAGACAGGTCAACAATGTGGGCCAAAAGAATTCTCACTGTAGAAACATTTGCGAAACACCTGTTTCGTATGCTCAGCCTATGGTGACGGCACAGGCGGATTCGCCCGCAACCGAGCAGGCGGGTCATATTGCCCGTCTTGTTGCCGGTAAACGGGTTGCCGTCCTCACCGGTGCGGGTGTCAGCACCGACTCGGGGATTCCCGACTATCGCGGCCAGGGCGCGTCCAAGCGCACCCCTATGAAGTTCGCTGACTTCATCGGGTCACTCGATTATCGCCGCCGCTATTGGGCGGGAGCCCATCTCGGTTGGCGCCGATTTGCCGCTGCTGAACCAAACCGAGGGCACATCGCTCTCGCCGCAATGGAACAGCGTGGAGCAATCTCCGGAATCGTGAGCCAGAACGTCGACGGGCTTCATCGGCGAGCCGGAAGTGCCCATGTGGTCGATCTGCACGGAACGCTGAGCCGGGTGGGCTGCGTCGAATGCGGGCAAATGTTCGACCGTGACAGCGTGGAGCACCGGGTGGAGTTGCTCAACCCGTGGCTCGCCCAGATGCCCGATCCCGAACTGGCTCCCGACGGCGACACAGACGTTGAGGGGTGGCAGGCCGTTGAGGTGCCAGAATGCACTGTCTGCGGCGGGATTCTCAAACCCGATGTGGTGTTCTTCGGTGAATTCGTTCCGCCAAAGGTCTTTCAGGCCGCCACGGCACTCATCACGCGCGCGGATGTACTAATCGCGGTGGGCACGTCTCTCGTGGTCAACAGTGGTCTTCGACTCGTGGAACTCGCACATCGACGACGCGACGCCATCGTCATTGTCAATCGGGGGGAAACGAAAGCGGATCGCCTCGCGGCCGTGAAGGTAGACGGCGGCTCGAGCGAATTCCTAGAGGCGCTCGCCGTGGCCACGGGTGCTGCCGACCTGATCGAGGACATCGAGTAATCTCACCGCTGAGGCGTGCCAGGAAAACTTTTCAGCCTGGATGACCGCCTTACGTGACTGCGCCGACCACGTTTTATCGTCATCGAGCCTCGCCAAAGCTGACGCGAACGCGTGAGCGTCTGTGGCCGGCGCGAAGAGGGCTGCGTCGCCGGCCACCTCATGAAAAATCTCGATATCGCTCACAAGAACCGGAGTTCCCTCCGCCATGGCCTCAATCAGGGGAATTCCAAAGCCTTCGTCCAGAGATGACGAGACCAGAGCACGGGATGTCGCCAGAAGCTCTCGGTACTCAATCTCTGGGGTTCCGTTGTGAAAGATCAGCTCGGCGTGCGGAGCGAGGCCCTCCAGGTGACGGCGCGTCTTGCTGTTGATTCGGCTCAGAAAATGAAACTCCCAGTCCGGGCTGAGCTCCGCCGCCTTCACCAGTGTTGACACGTTCTTGTAGGGCATGAATGAGCCCATGTAAATCGCTCGTCGAGAGCGCTTGCTGAAAGGTTGAGGCGCTCGTTTACCTGCCGGCCGATCCGCGGCGTTGGGGACGACAAATACGGGCCGACGAGAGAGCCGATGCGCGGCGATGAGACCAGCCGTGGTCTGTGATACCGCCACGACGGCGTCGCTGCGATTGAGCAACCACCGTTGGGGTGCCCACGACAGGTGATAGAGGCGCCACAGCAGACGAAGGGGCCAGGCAAACTGGGGCGGTGGCGTGCGGTGCCGATAGTAAATGAGATCGTGCACGGTCAGGACGAGTCGATAGCTTCTCCCCCGAGATCCCATGGTTTGCATGGGGGAGAAGACGACATCAAGATCTGCGCTGTTGAGGTGCCGCGCCACCCAGGGCTCTCGCCAGCTCGTCGGCGACGTCACCGAGACGGTTTCGCCCGGGGGAAGCAGAGCGCGCTGACGATTGTCCGAGATAATGAAGACAAGCTCGTCGTCGGTTCGCCGTCCCATCAGGAGCGCGAGTTCGTGAGCGAGTCCCGCACTAAACCTGCTGATTCCGTCGTGGTGATCCCAGCGAATGTATCGAGCATCGAATCCGATTCTCATGCGCTCATACCGGGGAGTTTCAGGAACCGGCGGATGGCATCGGCTGCCTCATCGGCCGCTTCATAGTGCACGAGGTGACCCACATCCTTGACTATGTGCAGGGTGGCGTCATCCAGTCGGGCGGCCAACTCACGCTGTTTGGAGAGCGACGTGATGTCGTCGCGATCGGCGACAATCATCAGCACCGGCCCGGTGAGCCCGTCGGCGAAGTGACCGACGTCATTGCGCACACTCGTTTGGAACGCCTCGAGCACAGCGCGACGTCCGTCGAACACCGAAAAGTACTCATCGTGCTGTTCGTGAATCCAGCGTCGCAGATTCTTGTCTTTCGTCTTGGCCATGGTGACACTCATCACCCGCACGATTGCCCTGTTGCGCAGGAGAGCGTATCCCCAGCGCTCCGGCAATTTTGCCGACACCCTGTAGTAACCAACAGCGAGCTTGGTCATCAACCCGCGCGGTCCTTGGAGAGCGTTGGCGGCGATGGGATTCACCAAGATCGTTGCCGGCACCTTCAGGCCACTTGAGCGGGCGGCGGCCACAACAATCGAGCCAAAAGAGTGCCCCAAAACCGCAGCGCCGGGAGCGTGGCCGGCGCAAAAGGCAGACAACCACGCTGCGAAGGCGTCAATGGTGGCCGTGCCCGCGAATGCTCGCGTCAGGCCAAATCCTGGCAAATCGGGAATGAGGACGCGAACGCGTGGACCGAGGGCGGCCACAAAGGGCTCCAGTCCGTGATGATCTCCGCGAAATCCGTGAACCATGACGATGTCTACGGGACGGTTCTCTGGCCCGAAGTCCCACCATGCGGTTTCTACTCCGTTGACCACTCCGGTGTGGACGCGCACCGGGACCCGTGCCAGTCGATCAGCATAGGGAGACGTGACCGTTGACACGCGGGTAAGTCTACGCGCAGGCCGATCTCGTCCCGGCGTTGCCCCCGCTGAGTTGTCTGTCGACGCGCGTAGAGTGAGGGCGTGAATTCACCCACAGATTTGCCCGAATGGGCCCGCACCCTGGCCGTATTTGACACGGAGACCACCGGTTTGGCACCGGAGACCACTCGCATCGTAGCGGCACACGTGAGCCTGTTGGATTCTGATGGTCGGGTGAGCGAAGCACGGGACTGGCTCATCAATCCGGGCATTGAGATTCCCGAGATTGCCACCAGCGTTCATGGCATTACTACTGAGTACGCGGTTGAGCACGGCCGGGAGCCCGCCGCGGCTATTGCCGAGATACTTGCCGTGCTTTCCGCCCACTTAGACTCCGGCATCCCCCTCGTGGCCTACAACGCCAGTTACGATTTCACCATCCTTGATCGCGAGGCAAAGCGTTACGGGCTCGACCCCCTCGGCGATGTGCGACCGGTGATTGATCCGCTCGTGATTGACAAACAGGTAGACCGCTATCGCAAGGGTAAGCGCCGCTTAGAGAACGCCGCCGCGCATTACCAGGTGTCACTCGACAACGCCCACGATGCGTCCGCGGACGCCATTGCTGCCGGTCGCATTGCACAGGCACTCGCCCGCGTCCACGCCGAGAAACTTTCGATGACCGCCCTGCAACTTCACGATGCGCAGGTGCTGTGGGCGGCGGAACAGGCGGCAAGCTTCGCGGCCTACCTGACTTCGCAGGGTAAGAAGCCCTTCGCCGACGATGGCACGTGGCCCGTTCGTTAACCGGAAAAGGGGCACCGCGTCTGCGATGCCCCTTTCGTGAAAGTCTTAGTTGCTTCCGCCGAAGCCCTTGAAGCGCTGGTTGAACTTTTCGACGCGACCGGCTGAGTCCATGATGCGCTGTTTACCCGTGTAAAACGGGTGCGAGGCGTTGCTGATTTCGACGTCGATGACGGGGTACTCGTTTCCGTCTTCCCAGGTAACCGTCTTGGAGGAGGTCGCCGTGGAACGCGTGAGGAAAGACTCACCGGATGCGAGGTCGTGAAAAACGACTGCCTGGTAATCGGGGTGAATTTCAGCCTTCATGAAAAAAGTCCTTGTTGTCTGCGGAAGTTGCCGTGTCCGGATAATCTCCGGGGCCAACGGCTTACTTTATCAGAGATTTAGTAGGCGACGTGCGCCCGAAAACCGCCATCACTCGCGATCACCTCGATGCCGACTCCGTACGCAGTCGAGAGAACATCAGAAGTGACTGTCTCGAAAATGTTGCCGGCAGCGACCACCGATCCGTCTCTCAACACCAGCGCGTGCGTAAATCCAGCGGGAATCTCCTCGATGTGGTGCGTGACCACGACAATGGCCGGTGACGAGGTTACCTGCGCAAAGGCCCCCAGCAGGCGCAGAAGGTCGGAGCGGGCCGCCATGTCAAGACCAGCGGTGGGTTCGTCGAGCAGAAGGAGCTCGGGATCCGTCATGATGGCTCGAGCCAACTGGAGGCGCTTTTGCTCGCCCTCACTGAGGCTGCCAAACGTGCGGGAGGTCAATTCTCCCAGTCCCCACTCCCCCAACACGCGACGGGCACGGCGAATGTCGATGTCGTCGATATCGCGTCCACGAGCTTGCGCAGCAGCATAGGCCGCAGACACAACGGCGTCGGAAACACTTTCTTCGGGGTCGAAGCGTTTCAACATTGCTGCAGAGGCTAGACCGATGCGCGGCCGCAACCACTCGGGGTCGGCAGTGGAGAGTTCCTCGTCGAGAACAACCGCGCGCCCCGAACTGGGCAGATCCCAGCCGGCGAGAATCTCGAGAATGCTGGTCTTTCCCGAGCCGTTGGGACCCAAAACAACCCATCGTTCCCGCGAATCCACTTTCCAAGACACGTCGCGCAGGATCGGTCTCCCACCGCGCTGAAGAGAGACGTGGTCAAACTCAAGAACTCGGGTCATATGCTCATCGTAATCAGCCCACAGCTCGAGCAGGGCACGTTGATCTCCACGGGCCAGACGGGCACCTGCCGTAAGGTTAGAAACATGGAGAGGCGTCTGGGGAGAAAGCTCGTTGTCCTCGACGCCGACTCAACTCTGATCGATAACGAGGTCATCGAACTGTTGGCCGCGGAGGCCGGCAGTCTCGACACTGTTGCCGACATCACCGAGCGCGCGATGAGCGGGGAGCTCGACTTCGCTGAGAGTCTTCGCGAGCGTGCCGCCACGTTGAGCGGACTAACGCCCGAGGCAATTGCTCGAGTGCAGGCCCAGATTTCGGTTACCCCGGGAGTCGCCGACCTTATCGCGGCGGTGCACGACGAGGACGGCTGGGTGTGCGTTGTCTCGGGTGGCTTTCACGAAGTCCTGGACCCTGTTGCTCAGGCACTGGGGATAAACGCGTGGCGTGCCAACCGTCTTGAGACGGCTTCGGACGGTTCGCTGAGTGGCAGGGTTTCCGGGCCGATTGTCGACGCAGCGGCCAAGGCTGAGGCGCTCGAAGCGTGGGCGAGCGAAGGAAACTTTCGACGCGAGGACACCGTGGCCATCGGAGACGGCGCCAATGACCTCGCCATGATGTCGGTGGCGGGTCTCTCCATCGCCTTTTGTGCCAAGCCCATCGTTCGAGACCACGCGCATGTTGCCATCGATGTGCGTGATATGCGCCAGGCGATAGAACTGATTGGTGTGGCGGCTCGAACCGGATAGATCAGGAGGACCGCGAGTCTGCTGCGTCGGCTAGTGGCCCATGCCGAGTCCGCCGTCTACGGGAATGACGGCGCCTGAGATGTAGCCTGCGTCGTCGCCCGCGAGCCAGACCACGACTTTCGCCACCTCGGCCGGTTGGGCAAAGCGACCGGCCGGAATGTTGCGCTTGTACTCGACCTGCTGGTCCTCCGGGAGTGCCGCGGTCATGTCGGTTTCAATGAATCCGGGAGCCACCACGTTGGCGGTGATACCGCGTGAACCCAACTCACGCGTCAGACTGCGCGCCATGCCCACCAGAGCACTCTTGGAGGCAGCGTAGTTCACCTGCCCGGCTGATCCGTAGAGGCCGACGACACTGCTGATCAGAATGATGCGACCGAACTTGGCCTTGAGCATGCCTTTGGTTGCCCGCTTCACCACGCGGAACGAACCACCCAGATTGGTGTTGACCACGTCATCAAAGTCATCGTCCGACATGCGCATCACAAGGGTGTCGCGAGTGATACCTGCGTTGGCAACAAGCACCTCGATCGGACCCAGCTTCTCCTCGACCTCGGCGAACGCGCGATCGAGGCTGCCGCCGTCCGTCACATCGGCGATGACCGTGAGGCTCCCCGCCGGTCCCGCACCGTTTCTCGCGGTCACGGCAACACGGTGCCCGGCGGCAACGAACTCCTCGGCGAGGCTGTAGCCGATCCCCCGGTTGCCACCGGTGATGAGGACGGTTCGTGCGGTCATGTGGCGCCTTTCGGTGTGCTAACGCACCCAGCATAGCCGTAGGCTTATGGAGACCCCCCTATCGTCAGCGAGGCACCGCATGCGTTCCAAGCTCCCCTCCGTAACCACCCTTCAAGCTTCCCCCACTGATGAACGACGCGTGCGCTTCATCAAGTACACCGTGGCGATGACCATTCGTGTCGTGTGCATCGTTCTGATGGTGTTTGTCGAGGGTTGGTGGCTTCTGGTGTGTGCCGCGGGAGCTGTCTTCCTCCCCTACTTTGCGGTGATTATTGCTAACGCGGTGCGAATAGGCGACGCGCCTGAGGTGGTGCGACCCGGCCCACTGATGCTGAGCCCTGGAGTGACGGAACCCCTGCCGACGGAATCGGTCAACTCCGAGAGGGCGACCCCCTTGTCGGAAGAGCGTCGGTGACGCAGCGCGCCGCACAGGGAACCGACACCGCCACCGAAGTTTCTGGGTGGCGACGGTGGTTTGCTTACGCAGCACTCACCGCGATTTTCGGAACAGCATGCGTGGGTTTGGGCATCTGGCAGCTCGATAGGCGCGAAGAGACGGTAGCTGAAATCACGAAGGTGCAGGCCAATTACGACGCCGCACCGGTTGCGCTGGAAGAACTGGTGCCGACCCCGGAAAGTGCCGACCCCGAGGCGGAGTGGCGCCCCGTCGTGGTGGAAGGCACCTATTCGGTGGCCGACCAAGTACTCGTGCGAAATCGATCCTCCGAGCAAGGCACCGGTTTTGAGATTCTGACTCCCCTGGTCACCGATGACGGAACCGTGTTTGTCGTTGATCGTGGCTGGATTGACAAAGACGCCACCGGTACTGGCCCAGCGGCCGTTCCCGCGCCACCCGACGGTTCTGTGCGGGTGACAGCACGGCTCCGAACGGGTGAACGAAGCATCCCCGGTCAGTCCGCTTCGGCAAACCTCGTGCCCACGATTGAGCTGGGTGCCTTGGCGAGCAGATGGGGTGTGCCCGTCTATTCGCACTTCTATGGCGAGATGATGAGCGAGAGCCCCGCTGCGGCTGCGGGGGCTCCGCTCGCTAAACCTTCAACAAGTGAGGGCAACCACTTGAGCTATGCCTTCCAATGGATGGCATTTGCGCTACTTGGCATTATTGCTCTGCTGTGGGCTGTGCGACGCGAACGACGTATTCGAGCCGGCATTCCTGAGCGACCGCGTTCGTCGAACCGCACGCGGCGGGACGATTCTGCTGCCGAAGACGAACTCGTGGATGAGTGGCGCTCGCGAGGCTAGGATAGAGAAAAATCGGCGCCTCCGCGCCCCCGATTGAGGAGTCACATGTCTAACTCTCTGGCCCTTCGGAGCCCCGTACTTATCGACCGCCTCGGCGCACGAAACGTAGCGATTAGTGCTGTGTACGTGGTGCTGAGCGTTGCGCTTATTGCCGGAGCAGCGCAGATTACGATTCCATTGTGGCCCGTTCCCGTGACCGGCCAGTCGTTCGCCGTTCTTCTCGTGGGCGCGTCACTCGGTCCTATCCGGGCCGGAATAGCGACGTCCGTGTATCTTCTCCTCGCGGTTGCCGGCCTTCCGGTACTGGCCGCCCAGCCGGATGGCTCACACACGACGGGTCTCGCCGTGCTCGCACTCCCCACGCTCGGCTACCTCATCGGCTTCATCTTGGCGTCGGTGGCTCTGGGCTGGTTTGCCAAGTTGGCCTGGGACCGTAAAGTACTCAAAGCTTTCATCGCGTTTTTGGTGGCTGAGGCGATTATCTATGCGTGTGGTCTTCCCGTGCTCGCTGCTTACTTGGCGGCAAACGGGCTACCCGCAGATGCCGGAACCGTCTTCTCTCTGGGCCTCACCCCGTTTATCTTGGGCGACCTGATCAAGGCACTTTTGGCGGGTGCGCTGCTTCCGCTCACGTGGAAGCTGGTCAACCGCAAGGCTTCCTAGTCGCACGGATCACACAGGACGCCGCTCACGCACCGTGGGTGGCGTCCTGTGCTGTGTTGAGCACGTTCGAAAACGCCGTCACGGACCCGGGGTTGTTAGATTGAGAACCCCAGTGCGCGCATCATGTCGCGGCCTTCGTCAGAAATCTTCTCCTGGCCCCACGGCGGCATCCACACCCAGTTGATGCGAAACGCATCTACGACACTGTCAAGTGCCTGAGCGGTCTGCTCCTCGATGACGTCGGTCAGCGGGCACCCTGCGCTGGTCAGGGTCATGTGAATAACAAGAGCGTTGTTCTCGTCGTCCCACGACAGGTCATAGATCAGACCGAGGTCGACAATGTTGATACCCAACTCGGGGTCGACAACCTCTTTGAGCGCGTCGATGCAGGCGTTGTACTTCTCGTCGGAGAGTGCGCTCATGCTTCGGCCGTTTCGGTAAAGCGGTCGTAGCCTTCGGCCTCGAGTCGATCTGCCAATGCCGGGCCACCCTCTTCAGCAATACGACCGTTGACAAACACGTGCACGAAGTCGGGCTTGATGTAGCGAAGGATTCGCGTGTAGTGGGTAATCAGCAACACTCCCAGTCCGGTTTCCTCCTTGACGCGGTTCACGCCTTCGCTCACGACGCGGAGGGCATCGACATCGAGACCCGAGTCCGTCTCGTCGAGAACGGCCATCTTTGGTTTGAGTAGGTCAAGTTGAACAATCTCATGGCGCTTCTTCTCGCCGCCCGAGAAGCCCTCGTTCACACTGCGCTCGCCAAAGCTGGGGTCCATGCGCATGTCTGACATCGACTTCTTGACGTCCTTGACCCACGTGCGAATGGGCGGAGCGGCTCCGTCGATTGCCGTCTTTGCGGTGCGCAGAAAGTTACTGACGGCAACGCCCGGGATTTCAACCGGATACTGCATTGCCAAAAACAGACCCGAACGGGCGCGTTCGTCAACACTCATCTCGAGCACGTTCTGGCCGTCGAAATCGATGCTGCCCTTGGTCACCGTGTACTTGGGGTGCCCGGCAATTGTGTACGCCAGCGTGGACTTGCCCGAACCGTTGGGGCCCATGACGGCGTGAGTTTCACCAGAGTTGATGACCATGTCGACCCCGCGCAGAATCTCCAGTGGTCCGTTGTCGGTTTCTACAGTGACGTGGAGGTCGGTAATTGTGAGCGTTGACATAATCTAAATCACCTTCGGGGTCGTGGGGTCGATAAATATATTTCCGTCACGCACCGCAACGGAGAAAACAGGGACGGGCTCGAACGCGGGAAGACTCAGGGGTTTCCCGCTGGTGAGTTCGAACTGAGAACCGTGAGCCCAGCACTCGAGCGTGCCGTCTTCCACAAAACCCTCGGAGAGCGAGATGTCTCCATGGGTGCACGTGTCACCAATGGCATGAACCGTTCCGGTCGAGTCCAGAACCAGAGCCACGGGGATCTGACCCACCACGACACGCTTAGCGCGGTCTACAACGAGGTCATCGAGGGCGCAGACAAGCTCTTCGCTCATACCGTGACCTCCTCGAGCGCCTCATCGAGGGCATCGTGCACAATGGCCTGAACGCGTGGGACGGGAACCATGGCGAGCACCTCGTTGAGGAAACCGCGCACCACCAACTGTCGAGCCTCGTGCTCAGTTATTCCACGAGAACGAAGATAGAACAACTGTTCTTCGTCGAATCGGCCCGTCGCGCTCGCGTGACCCGCACCCACGATGTCGCCGGTCTCGATCTCGAGGTTCGGCACAGAGTCGGCACGCGCGCCCTCGGCCAAAATGAGGTTACGGTTCTGCTCGTAAGAGTCGGTGCCCGTGGCGTCCCGGCCGATGAGCACGTCGCCAATCCACACCGTTCTGGCTCCGGCGCCACGCAGGGCGCCCTTGTAGGAGACCCGGCTAACGGTATGCGGTGCATCGTGGTTGACGAAGACCTGGGATTCGATGTGTGTTCCGGCGTCGGCGGTGTAAAGCCCGAGAAGAGTGGCTGACGCCGCGTTCTCCGCGAGGTGGGCGTTGGGGTTGATGCGCACGACTCCCCCGCCGAGCGTGATTACCGCGTGGATGAGCGACGCATTCGCCGCAATGCGACAGAAGTGAGACGCCAAGTGAACGGCGTTGTGGTTCCACTGCTGCAGGCTGACAACAACAACCTCAGCGGATTCCCCTACGTGGATCTCGACATTCTCACTCAGGAGTGCGTCGCCACGATTGTCGAAAACAATTGTCGTTTTGGCAAAGGGTGGGATGTCGATAACGGTGTGTCCTGAACGCGGCGTGATTCCTACGGCGTCTCGCGTTACCCATACCTCGGACGTGTCTTGGGCGGATGCCGTGATGATGAGGGCGTTGGCAGTTTCTTGCCAGGCCAGCGCGCTGGCAACATCCTCGGGGCGCCCACACCGACCAACGAGCGGGTCACTCATGGGAACATGAGCCACACTTGCTGCTCCGGTGATGTCGTACACCGCGGGAATCTCTGAGCCGTCACGTTCGCCACTCGTGAGCTTGTCAATGCGGTCAAGAGGCGTGAAGCGCCATTCCGCCGAACGCGCCGAGACAGGGTTGAGTTCATCGATGGAGTACGCGCTCAGGCGCTCACGCCGCGTCTGCACCGGGGGCAGGGCGTCAGCGTTATAGAAGGCTGCCGGGGAATGCTCGGCAGAAGTTTTCTGGGTCATCTAGCCGACTGACCCTTCCATGCCCATCTCGATGAGTTTGTTGAGCTCGAGCGCGTACTCCATGGGGAGTTCCCGCGAAATGGGTTCAATAAACCCACGAACAATCATGGCCATGGCCTCATCTTCGGCGAGTCCACGAGACATGAGATAGAAGAGCTGTTCCTCGCTGACCTTAGAGACGGTGGCCTCGTGTCCCAGTGTCACATCGTCGACACGAATGTCGATGGCGGGATAGGTGTCGCTACGGCTAATCGTGTCGACCAGCAAGGCATCGCAGCGAACGGTGTTGGCCGAGTTGTGTGCCCCCGCGTCCACTCGGATTTCGCCTCGGTATCCCGCACGACCCCCGCCTCGAGCGATTGACTTCGACACAATCGAGGAGCTGGTGTTCGGTGCCATGTGAACCATCTTGGCGCCGGCGTCTTGGTGCTGCCCGGGGCCAGCAAAGGCGACCGAGAGTGTCTCGCCCTTTGCGCCTTCTCCCACCAAATAAACGCTGGGGTACTTCATGGTGACCTTGGAGCCGATGTTCCCATCGATCCACTCCATGGTGGCGTGCTCGTGGGCAATGGCGCGCTT
>DBCH01000006.1:15381-19375 GCA_002292955.1 Microbacteriaceae bacterium UBA963
TTGACGACAATCTCGACAACAGCTGAGTGCAACGAGTCGCTCTTGTAGATCGGTGCGGTACACCCTTCGATGTAGTGCACGTAGCTGTCTTCGTCGGCGATGATGAGCGTTCGCTCGAACTGACCCATGTTCTCGGTGTTGATGCGAAAATAGGCCTGAAGGGGAATTTCTACGTGGACGCCCTTGGGGACGTAGACGAACGACCCGCCCGACCACACGGCCGAGTTGAGAGCCGCAAATTTATTGTCACCTGAGGGAATCACGGTTCCGAAGTACTCCTGGAAAAACTCCGGGTGCTCACGCAGTGCGGTGTCGGTGTCCATGAAAATCACGCCTTGACGCTCAAGCTCTTCGTTGATCTGGTGGTAGACGACTTCCGACTCGTACTGAGCGGCAACACCAGAGACCAGACGCTGGCGCTCAGCTTCGGGAATCCCCAGACGCTCATAGGTGGTCTTGATGTCGTCGGGCAGGTCGTCCCAGGTCTGTGCCTGCTGCTCGCTGGCTCTCACGAAGTACTTAATATTGTCAAAGTCAATGCCCGTGAGGTCAGCGCCCCAGGTGGGCATGGGCTTGCGTCCAAAGAGCCCGAGGGCCTTGAGCCGAGAGGCCAGCATCCATTCGGGTTCAGATTTGAGGGCACTGATGTCGCGCACCACTGCCTCGGAAAGCCCACGTCGAGCACTCGCTCCGGCCGCATCAGCGTCGTGCCAGCCAAACTCATAAACTCCAAGCGTGTCGAGCTCGGGGCGATTGATCAAAATGTCCGACATGGTTTCCTCTCGCAGTGCAAACGCGTTATTGCGGGGTAACTATTCCTGTCTACGGGATTCACCCGCGACCGTGTGGTTGCACACACCGGAACTCTTAGACTTTGTAGCGAAGCCGCTCAGGTTTCCCATGAAGACTGCGCTTACGCTCATCATTGAGAAACCGGAATTACCGATTGCACTGCTGGGGCTAAGTCTAGCCTGACCGCCCGGCGCGATGCTCATAGGACATAGAGAGAACAATGATTCGACAGCGACTCTTTGGCTGGATTCCCACCGAGGTCACGCGATCCGTCCGTGTTTTTGGCTGGATTAATCTCGCCTTCAACATTGGAATTGTTGTTACGGGTGGAGCAGTCCGGCTCACGGCGAGCGGATTGGGCTGCCCCACGTGGCCCCTGTGTACCGAGGAATCTCTCGTGAATACGCCTGAAATGGGCATTCACGGCGTGATTGAGTTTGCGAATCGAGTTCTGACCTTTGTTCTTGTCTTGGCCGCCCTCGCCACCTTCATCTTGGTCGTGCGTATGCGCCGTCGTCGACCGGCTCTTTTCTGGATTGCGCTCGCTGTCGGCCTCGGTATTCCCGTGCAGGCCGTGATCGGGGGGATCTCGGTTCTCGTCCAGCTCAATCCCTATGTGGTGGGTCTGCACTTCGTGGTCTCGATGGTGATGATTGCGCTGTGCAGCGTTTTCGTGTGCCTGATCTACCCGCGAACAGCGGAAGGCCGACCCCAGGTGATGCTGCGCATACTCGTGGCTCTCCTCATCACGTTCCAGTCATCAACAATCCTCTTGGGCGTACTCACGACCGGTTCCGGCCCTCACGCGGGTGATGCGGACGCGCCACGAAACGACCTGAACAGTGAGCTGTTGCAACACCTGCACAGCATTCCGGCGTACACCGCCGTGGGGCTCACCGTTCTGACACTCGTTGTGGCCTGGTTCGCCCGCCGAGGCATGCTCGTGCGCCTACTGGTCTGGCTCTTGGTTGCCAACGTTGTTCAAGTAGTTGTCGGTATTGTGCAGTCGCGCACAGGCCTGCCTCCCCTGTTGGTCGGCATTCACATGTTCCTGGCGTGCGTTGTCGTGGCCCTCATGACGTCAACCGCAACAACGTTCAGGCGGGTGGCCGACAAGGAACGACTGCCCGTCTCCTAAAGCGCCGGAAGCGGAATGCGCCACAGTGCGTCGACGGCAACCGCGACGAAAAGCATGGCCAGATAGAAGTTTGAGAAGTGAAACAGGCGCATGGGCGACACGTCGGTGCGGTTAACCGCACGAGAGAATAGGCGATGGCTCTCCACGACGAAGGGCACGCCCAATGCCAGCGCCATGATGACGTAGATGATTCCCATATTGGCAATAGGCACGAGCAGTAGCGAGGCCGCCAGGGTGGCCCAGGCGTAGAGCACAATCTGCAGAGCTACCGTGATGGGCCCGCGAACGACCGTCAGCATGGGAACATCAGCGCTCCGATAGTCGTCGCGGTACTTCCAGGAGAGCGGCCAATAGTGCGGTGGTGTCCACAGGAAAATGATCACAAACAGCACGACGGGAGGCCAGGCCAGCGAGCCGGTGACGGCCGCCCAACCGATGAGCACGGGAAAACCGCCGGCCGCCCCACCCCAGACAATGTTCTGTGGCGTGCGTCGCTTGAGAATCAGGCTGTAAACCACAACGTAAAAGCCGATTGCGGCCAGTGACAGCGCGGCGGCCAACCAGTTGGTGAGGAAACCGAACCAGAGGGTCGAGACCACCGCAAGCACGCTGGCAAAGATCACCGCTTCGCGGGTTGACACCTCGCCGGTGACCAAGGGGCGGCCTTCGGTGCGACGCATGAGTCGATCGATGTCACGGTCGATGATGCAGTTGAATGCCCCCGCTGCACCTGCGCTCATGGCGCCTCCCACGAGCGTGACCACGACGAGGAGAAGGTTGGGTAGACCTCCCTGGGCCAAAAACATCGTGGGAACCGTTACGGCGAGCAGGAGCTCCATGACACGGGGCTTTGTGAGCGCCACATAAGCTGCCAGCTTGCGACGGAAACCCACACGAGACGTCCGTGGTGGAGTTAGAACCGTTGCGTGCATGATGTCCTTAGCGAAGAAGTCCCTGCCGCGATTCTAGGCGACCGAGTTCACCCGGTGATGAGGAGAAGCTTTAAGCACCCGCGGGAAGGCGCCGAGCACGCACTCATGGGCGTTCAGGCAGTCTTCTATACTGAGAGCGCAATAGCGCGTGTCTGTGTGACTCCCGCGAACGGAAATCAATGGCACGGTCACTTCAGAAAAAACCGACGGTTTCCGTTCTTTCGAAGGGGCACACACATGGTTTTGCAATTTTGCGAATGATTCTGAAATCACCTCACAGGAATGGGCCTCACGCATGACGGCGCTTGATTGGAATGACAGCGATGATCTGGCCGTAAACACGGCTCGAATTTTGGCGGCAGACGCTGTGGAAAAAGTGGGCAACGGTCATCCCGGCACTGCCATTAGCCTCGCTCCGGCAGCGTATTTGCTCTTCCAGAAAATCATGCGCCGTGATCCTCGCGACGACACCTGGGTTGGTCGAGACCGCTTCATCCTCTCCGTGGGACACAGCTCACTGACCCAATACGTGCAGTTGTACCTGGGCGGTTACGGACTCGAACTCGACGACCTGAAGGCTCTGCGCACGTGGGGCTCGCTCACGCCAGGACACCCCGAATATGGGCACACCGCGGGCGTCGAAATCACGACCGGCCCACTCGGTCAGGGACTCGCCTCTGCGGTGGGTTTCGCCTACGCCGCGCGCTTCGAACGCGGGCTCTTCGATGGTTCCGCACCTGCGGGCACGAGCCCATTTGATCACTTTGTCTATGTGATTGCGGGGGACGGTGATCTGCAGGAGGGTGTGACGGCAGAAGCTTCGTCGCTAGCCGGCCACCAGCAGCTGGGCAATCTCATCGCTATCTACGACAGCAATCAGATCTCAATCGAAGACGACACCAAGATCGCCTTCACCGAGGATGTTCAGAAGCGCTACGAGTCCTATGGCTGGGACGTTCGAGTCGTTGACTGGAAGTCGACGGGCACCTACGTCGAAGACATTCCGGCGCTTCACCGGGCGGTCTTGGCTGCTCAGGCTGAGACAGCAAAGCCGACGCTCATCATCCTGAAGACGATCATCGGGTGGCCGAGCCCCGGTAAGCAAAATACGGGAAAGATTCATGGTTCCGCG
>DBCH01000028.1 GCA_002292955.1 Microbacteriaceae bacterium UBA963
GATTGACACGTCGTCAGGCCGCCTAGATGACATGGCCGCGAACATTGCTCAGTGGGTTCGCGCGGGTTATCCGCGGGAATGGGAGGCCTTGAATGTCTAGTGTGGCAACCATTCCCGTGTCTGCCGGCGGCGACTACAACGTCACCGTTGGTCGCGATCTGCTCTTGGGCACCGATGTCTTGACCGATGCGCTCTCGGGAGTGAAGAAGGTGCTGATCGTTCATCAGCCGTCACTGGAGCTCGTGGCCGGTGAGTTGCGCGATGCCCTCGCTGGTGACTTCACCGTTCTACTCGCGGAGATTCCAGACGCCGAGGCCGCCAAGCGCGTTGAGGTTGCCGCATTCTGCTGGCAGGTTCTGGGACAGTCTGACTTCACCCGCACCGACGCCATCATCGGCTTGGGCGGCGGTGCAGTGACTGACCTGGCTGGGTTCGTTGCCGCAACGTGGTTGCGCGGCGTTCGCTTTATCAGCATTCCCACCACAGTGCTGGGCATGGTTGATGCCTCGGTGGGCGGAAAGACGGGTATTAACACCGCTGAGGGCAAGAACCTTGTTGGCGCCTTTTACGCTCCGCATGCCGTGATCTGTGACGTTGCCCTGGTTGAGTCGCTTCCCCGCAACGAGCTGCTGGCCGGCATGGCCGAGGTCGTGAAGTACGGCTTCATTGCGGATCCTGAGATCCTTGACCTCATTGAGGCGGACGTTGCCACTGCCACCGACCCCACATCCGACGTGTTCAGAGTGCTGGTTGAGAAGTCCGTGGGGATCAAGGCGCGTGTTGTCTCCGAAGACTTCCGCGAGGACTCTCTGCGGGAGATTCTCAACTACGGACACACGCTGGGTCACGCCATTGAGCACGCAGAACGCTACCAGTGGCGTCACGGTGCTGCAATCAGCATCGGAATGGTCTTTGCCGCCGAGCTCTCGCGTCTCACCAGCAACCTCGACGACGCCACGGTGGACCGTCACCGCAGGGTTCTCGAACTTCTCGGACTGCCCATCACGTATTCGGCAGGGCGATGGGAAACACTCCTGGCCACCATGCGCCGCGACAAGAAAGCACGCGGTTCACTTCTGCGCTTCGTCGTGCTGGAATCACTCGGTCGGCCCAAGACGCTCGAAGTGCCAGACACGAGTTTGCTGTTTGCCGCCTATCAAGAAATCGCGGGTTAGTCGCCGGTAGTCTGGTGAGCATGAATCGCGTGCTTGTTCTCAATGGGCCCAACCTGGGTCGCCTCGGCACGCGCGAGCCCGAAATCTACGGCACCGCGTCGCTGGCGGACCTTTCGCAGCAGCTCACCGAAGACGCCCCGGATTGGCAAATCGATGCTCGTCAGTCCGACTCGGAGCCCGAGCTCATGGGCTGGTTGCACGAGGCCACAGACACCAAAACGCCGGTGATTATCAACCCGGCCGCGTTCACGCACTACAGCTACGCTCTGCGCGACGCGGTGGCCATGTTGTCGAGTGCGGGCGTGCCCGTAATCGAGGTTCACATTTCAAACCCTCACGCGCGTGAAGAGTTCCGTCGTGATTCGGTCATTTCTCCGGTTGCCACGGGTGTCATCGCCGGGTTCGGCTTCGATTCCTACCGCCTCGCTCTGCGTTACCTCATCACGCTCGACAAATAACCTGACGTTCCGACCGAAAGAAGTTTCCCCATGGCAAGTACCGCTGATATCAAAAACGGCATCGTCATCAAGATTGACGGTCAGTTGTGGACGGTCATCGAGTTCCAGCACGTCAAGCCCGGCAAGGGCGGCGCGTTTGTGCGCACCAAGATGAAGAACGTTGTCTCGGGCAAGGTCGTCGACAAGACGTACAACGCAGGCACCAAGATTGAGACTGCCAACGTCGACCGTCGTGACTTTCAGTACCTCTACAACGACGGTTCCGAGTTCATCTTCATGGACAAGACCACCTTCGAGCAGATGAGCGTTCCGGCCGCCACTGTGGGTGACGCCGCAAACTTCATGCTCGAGAACCAGGATGTTCAGCTGGCCATTAACGAGGGTTCGCCCCTCTACATTGAACTGCCCACGAGCGTGACTCTCGAGATCACCTACACCGAGCCCGGTCTTCAGGGCGACCGCTCGACCGGTGGAAACAAACCAGCCACCCTGGAGACCGGTTATGAGATTCAGGTGCCCCTCTTTCTCGAGACGGGAACCAAGATCAAGGTCGACACGCGTACGGGTGACTACCTCGGTCGCGTCAACGACTAGATCGTGAGTGCTCGCACTAAGGCTCGCAAACGCGCGGTAGACATGCTCTTCGCTGCCGACGTGCGTGGTGCACCCGTGAGCGAGATTGTGGCTGCCGAAGCCCTGCGGGCCGCATCAGAGCCCGATCGTGAGTCGTCGTGGCTCTACGCGCGGGACATTGTTGACGGCGTTGTCGAGAACCTGAGCGAGATTGACGAAGCAATTGCCACAAATTCACGCGGCTGGACATTAGAACGCATGCCCGCCGTTGACCGGGCCATTCTTCGATGTGCCGCGTGGGAGATTCTGTTCAATCCAGAAATTCCCGCTGGTGTGGCAACGTCTGAGGCAGTGACTCTCGCCGGTGAACTGAGCACGGAGGAGTCATCCGGGTTCGTCAACGGCCTGTTGAGTACCATCGCGAATCGATGACCTGATACAGTCGAGGTAATTAGACATCCTTTAAAGCCGTCCAGAGAGGCGGGGAAGGAGGTCAGGGTGACTGCGATTACCGTCATGCAGTCGGCTGACGTGGCACGCGCCATTACGCGCATCGCTCACGAGATTCTCGAATCAAATCGTGGCAGCGACAACCTCGTGCTTCTCGGTATTCCCACGCGCGGCGTAACTCTGGCGGCGCGCATTGCCTCGGCCATTTTTGACATCGACGGCGCGACGATTCCCTTGGGCTCGTTGGACGTCACCATGTATCGCGACGATCTGCACGCCAATCCGTTACGCGAGCCTGCACCGACCGCTGTGCCAGTGGGCATCGAACAGTCCACGGTCGTGCTCGTCGACGACGTTCTGTACTCGGGCCGCACCGTTCGGGCCGCACTCGATGCCCTCACCGACTTTGGACGTCCGGACGTGGTGCGCCTTGCTGTGCTCATCGACCGTGGACACCGCGAACTGCCTATCCGTGCCGATTATGTGGGCAAGAATCTGCCCTCGTCTCCGGGGGAGCGTATCAATGTGTGCTTCGTCGAGACCGACGGCATCGACGC
This sequence comes from Microbacteriaceae bacterium UBA963, assembly GCA_002292955.1. GTDB lineage: Bacteria > Actinomycetota > Actinomycetes > Actinomycetales > Microbacteriaceae > UBA963. The sequence goes on from DBCH01000028.1 coordinate 3,214, forward strand.
CGTGGATATCGATCGGGGTGGCGACGAATGATGCAACACCTCCTGTCCACGCGCGATCTCTCGCGCACCACGGCCATCGCGCTGCTCGACACCGCCGAAGACATGGCGGTACTCGGAGCGCGCGACAACAAGAAGCT
>DBCH01000126.1:0-2194 GCA_002292955.1 Microbacteriaceae bacterium UBA963
GAGAGCGGAAAGGTCGTTCGCTCTCCCTCCACCGAGGTTCCCGCTCGAGGGCGGGACACCATGGGCGTGGTGTTCACGCGATTCGACGACACCGACCGTATTCTCGCGATTGCCAAGAACTCGGAACGCAACCTAGTGTCCGAAGAGGGTGACGATGACGCGGAAGCCGGCCAGGACGCGGGCACCCCGGCCGACCCAGAAGGCGCTAGCGTTGATGAGACAACCGACGCCGACCCCACCGAGGATGTAAATGACTAACCTGCCCGGCAATTACGCCCCCACAAACGCAGGCCGCACCGGCAATTCCGGCCCCGCCGACGCGGCTCAAAATCGCGGGTCGGCGGGCAAACGACCGGCCAAAAAACCGCGCGGTAAGGGTCGGCTGGCTTTTGGCGCTGACAAAACTAACCCCAACGTGAAGCAGGTTCGGCTGACTCTCGTCTTTATCGACTTTTGGACAGCACTCAAGATCTCGTTTCTCATCGGCCTCGCACAGGCGATAGTGGTCATTATTGCGACGTTCTTGCTCTATCTCGTCTTCGTGCAGACCGGTATTTTTGATCGCGCCAACAGTGTTGTCGGCCAGGTTGTGGGCGGTAACGGTTTCGACGTGCGCAGCATCCTGTCGATGGGACAGGCAGTGGCCTTCTCCGCTGTCGCAGGCGTCTTGAACATGGTGGTCATCACGATTCTGGGCGCCGTTGCGGCCGTGATTTACAACACCATTGCCCGCATTGTCGGTGGCGTTAAAGTGGGCTTTGAGAGCGACTAACCCGATTTAAGAATTCGCCGACTTCTCAGGTAGTCTCGTATCTGTTGCTTCGGGGCTATAGCTCAGGTGGTTAGAGCGCTTCACTGATAATGAAGAGGTCCCAGGTTCAAGTCCTGGTAGCCCCACGAACACGAAAGTGTTCTCCCGCAAGGGGCCTTAGCTCAATTGGTAGAGCGCCTGCTTTGCAAGCAGGAGGTCAGGAGTTCGATTCTCCTAGGCTCCACAAACGAAAAGACCCGCCCTTCACGGCGGGTCTTTTCGTTTGTGTGGCTGAGGTGAGCATCGAACTCCGTGAGGAGTGAGAGGGGCCCCTGACGGTTGCAAAGCGCAGCTTTGCGTCAGGGACTCCGACGGCTCGCCAAAAACAAGACCCGCCCTCAACGGCGGGCTTTCTCGTTTGTGTCGCCCGCTGTTTCGGCATGGATGGATGGTCCGGGCCGTGCGATTTCACGTGAAACATTGCACCACGACACCACGACCCTGCGAGACCTCGGTGTTGCGCAGGTACTGTTGAGGTTCGAGTGCTTGACCTCGAGACCCTAGTCGAGATTTTCCTCGACCCAGAGTTCGTCGTCTGCGCGGAATGTTTGGTAGATCACGTAGCCGACACCCAGCGCTACGGCCACACCGAGGCCGATGGCGATGTATTTGCCGGCACCTGCCTTGGCAGCAACGGGCAAGGCTCGGGCGGGAGCAGAACCCAATGCCCGCCCCAGCAACGACTGCTTTCCGCGCGCGGAGTCGACAACCGACATGGTCGACTCCACAACGGAAGCAATTGAAGGAATTACTTCGCCAACGAGCCGATCGCGCGCGGAGCGCGCCGTTCGACGGGTGCCCTCAGCGACGCGGGGGTACAGATCATCCTGTGCGTAGCGTCCGGCCTCGCGTCCGGCAGCCCGCAGCACGGTTCCGGCCTGGGCAAGCACTTCGCGCTGCTGACGCAGCAGTCGGTCGGCGTCACGCCGAAGCTCCTTAGCGGTGGGCTTCCTGCTGGCCATGCGCATCTCCTTGAACTGGAACGAGTAACATCTCTCACACCATCTTGCCATCCCTTGGGCATGCGCGAAGGAACATCTCAGGGTGTGACAGGATGAGAGCCATGACTCTGCACACCGCCGTAGCCGATATCGCCACCAACAGAGGAAATATCCGCGTAAATCTGTTTGGACACCACGCCCCACACACGGTCGACAATTTCGTCGGACTGTCGAGCGGCACCAAGGAGTGGGTGCACCCCGAAACGGGCGCGAGCTCAAAATCACCGCTCTACGACGGCGTGGTGTTTCATCGCGTTATTCCCGACTTCATGATTCAGGGCGGCGATCCCCTCGGAACCGGAACGGGCGGACCGGGGTACCGATTCGACGATGAAATTCACGGAGAGCTCGTCTTCGACCGCCCCTACCTGTTGGCCATGGC
>DBCH01000126.1:2263-16942 GCA_002292955.1 Microbacteriaceae bacterium UBA963
AAGCACACCATCTTCGGAGAGGTCGCCGACGATGCTTCACGCGCGATTGTTGACGAGATTGGCGTAACGCCCACAGACGGCCGCGATCGCCCGCTCGACGACGTGGTTATTGAGTCGATTACGATTACCCCCGCCGCCTAGAACGTGAGCAGTGCCGACCCACAGCCGGTAGCGTGCCACCGGCACCCACAGACAGCGACGTTCATCACCTGTCAGCGGTGCGGCACGCCCGTCTGCCCTCAGTGCCAGAACCCTGCCCCGGTGGGCGTGCTCTGCCCGAAGTGCGCAGGCAACGCAGCTACAGCTCGACCTCGGCGTGGGGCGGGCAGATTCTTTCGCGTTTCGGGCGCATCGCGGCCGGTTGTGACGTATGTGCTTATTGCCATCAATGTGTTTGTCTACCTGCTCCAACTCATCCCCGGCATCAATCTCACGGCTGTTTTGCTCTATTCGCCCTATTACTCGCTTGGCGAGTTTGCGGCGGCGGGCGTGCCGTACGAGCCCTGGCGCATGATTACGGCAACCTTTGCGCACTCGCCAACCTCGTTCCTGCACATCCTGTTCAACATGTTCACATTGTGGATATTCGGGCAGGTGCTCGAATCAATGCTTGGACGCGCACGATTCATCACCCTGTACTTGATCGCGGGCTTGGCCGGTTCGCTCGGTGTGTTGTACTTCGATCTGGGCCTGGGCCTTGAGTTCACTTCTGTGGTTGGCGCATCGGGGGCCATCTTTGGTCTCATGGGCGCCTACCTGGTGATTCTGCGGCACCTCGGGAGTAATTCCGCCGGACTCCTCGTACTGGTGGCAATCAACGTCGTGATCGGTTTTCTTCCCGGATCGAACCTGTCGTGGCAAGCGCACGTGGGCGGCCTCATTGGCGGCGTCATCGTCGGCCTCATTTTCATGCGAACGAGGACTCGCGAGAAGCTACGACTACAGCGGTATTTGATTGGCGGAGTTGTTCTCATCGAACTTGTGGCCGCACTGGCACACGCGCCACTCTTTGTGGGCTAGCGGGGTCACCGAGCGACTTATGCACAGGTTATCCACATGCGGAGAATCACACGCGTGTAACCCCTACTAGCGCCACCGCGTCGTCATCAAGAAACCAATGAAGGCGATTCCAAAGCCGACCAAGATGTTCCACTGTCCCAGTGCGGCAACCGGGAGGGTCGCCTGCGAGATGTAGAACACGATGATCCAGACGAGTCCGAGAAGCATGAAACCAAACATCACCGGCTTATACCAGACGGGATTCGGGCTCCCCTCGGCGTCGCGAGGCTTGCGGGGCTGGGGTGTGCGTGACTTTGCCATAACTCCACGAGTATAGCCGGTGCCTCACAGCACAAGCACAGAGTCAGCTGGAGACCGGGGTTAGGATAATCAACGTGACTGAGAAGCGCCCCGATGACGAATCCACGCCAGAAAAGGCCACTTCGTCCGCGCCTAAGGATGCCGGGAAAGAGGAGGCTGCCGCCGCGGGAGCCCCGGAGAGCTCCGAGGAAGAAGCAGCCAAGCCCCTAGCCGGCAAGATTGACGACATGGAAGAGTCGTCGACAGACGACGACTACGACGAGTCGATCGAGGCCGCGGTTGAGGCGATTGCCTATCACCCCGTTTTTGAGGTCATCGAGGAACTGGAACCGGCCAAGCAAACCGCGACAGGCCCAAAGGAAAAGAAGAAGGTTTCCGCCGGGGCGGCTCTCCGCACGTTCTTTTTGTCGCGCGGGTTCTCTCGCGGCCTCGGTGTGGTCGGCGAATCGCTCATCACTCTCGGAGTGGTTGTCATGCTCTTCCTTGGCTGGCAGCTCTGGGTCAACGACGTCATCATTTACAACGAGTCAACTGCCGTGGCGGAAGAAAACGCAGAGAAGTGGACAACGTCCAAGACCCCCGAACCGACGTCGTCTGAAGCGGCGCCGCCCGACTATGGCCCCGCTCCGGTGATGGACAAGGCGGCTAATGCCGCGGTCTTTGGAAACATTTATATTCCTCGATTCGGAAACGACTTCATCAAGGTTGCCGCCGAGGGCGTCGGCGCCCAAGAGACGCTCAACCGCGGATACTTTGGTCGCTACCCAAACTCGCAACTTCCCGGAGAACCCGGAAACGTGGCGTTTGCCGTTCATCGCTCAGGATACGGCAACCCCTTCCGGCAAGCGCCCAAGTTGCAGGTGGGCGACGTCATTGTGCTCCAGACGCCCAACGGCTATTACGAGTACCGCGTTCGCAACACCGAATACGTGGTCCCCACCCAGGTTGAAGTGGTCAATGCTGTGCCCGGCGGATCAAACGCCGCTGTCCCAGGACAGAGTGTTCTCACGATCACGACGTGTAACCCCGAATTGGGCAACGCGGAGCGACTTATCGTTTACGCCGTAATGGTTGGCTGGCAACCTGCCGACGCGGGTCCGCCGCAAGAAATCGCATCGATGGTAAAGGCATAACGAGACGATGTATTTAGCACTCTGGAAAGTACTCCCTGGCCCCCTCTGGGCGCGCATTCTCATCGTCGCCGTCGCGACCATAGCCGTGGTGGCAGCGCTCGCCTTCTTCCTCTTTCCCTGGGTTGACTCGCTGCTCGCCCGATCAGTGGATGTGGGCTAGTGACGCGCATTCTCGTTGTCGACAACTACGACAGCTTTGTTTACACACTTAACGGATATCTGCAGGAACTGGGTGCCGAGACACACGTAATCCGCAATGACGCCATCTCCTCGGCTGATGTTGACAGCGTGATTGCGGAGTACGACGGCGTGCTTGTGTCCCCGGGCCCGGGCAAACCCGCTGATGCAGGGGTCTCAATCGACATTGTTCGGGCTGCAGAACGCGCCAGAAAACCCCTCCTCGGGGTATGCCTTGGCCACCAGGCGATTGCGGAGGCGTTTGGCGCCACAGTGACCAACGCAGAAGAACTGATGCATGGGAAGACGTCCCAAATTCGGCACGATGACAGCGACTTTTTTCGCGGTGTCGGACAACCATTCAGCGCTACCCGGTACCACTCTCTCGCCGTTGTTGACGGCACGGTGCCTCCGGAGCTCGTCGTAACGAGCCGCACGGATGGCGGAGTCATCATGGGGTTGCGTCACGCTACTGCGCCGATTCACGGCGTTCAGTTTCATCCCGAATCGGTGTTGACCGAGGGCGGTTATCTCATGTTGGGTAACTGGCTTGAAAGCCTAGGTCTAACGGGGGCCGCCAAACTAGCTCTGACCAAGAACCCGCTTATCCAGCACAGTACGTCAGCGTAATCGGGGTACCGGCAGGAGTATTTCCGGGCGCCACCGACTGGGAGGTCACAATGACTCCGCTGGCACTTGCCGGGCACGCGGTGTCTGCCTGGAGCGACGGTGTAATGGAGATCTCAGAACCTGCCAAAACGCTCGCGGCCGCGTCCACGGTCATACCGGTGAGATCAGGAATCGTGACCTGGCCAGATGAGACGACGAGGTCGACGGTGACTCCGGTTTTCGCCTGTGCACCCGCAGCAGGCGTTGTCGCCACCACCATGCCTTGAGCAATAGTTGCGGAATTACCCGTGACGTTGACACCGACGACGAGCCCGAGCTTTTTGAGTTCCGCCGTGGCCTCCGCGATCGTCATTCCGGAGACATTGGGGATTGTCACCTCGGAGAGTCCGGAAGAGACATAGACAGTAATGCGCGTTCCAATGTCGACCTCTCTGTTGGCATCCGGGTCAACGCGAATAACGGCGCCCCGGGGCACCTTGGCATTGGGTTCGTCCACGCGGACCGGGGTCAACCCCGCCTCGGTAATTGCGGAGGCGGCCTTTGTGTAGTCGAAACCCACAACGTTGGGAACGGATCGAGCCGACGAGGGGAAAAAATCAACCGGTTTGATGTTCAACACCCAGAGCGTGACCATAGAGATGGCTATCACAAAGACAAGGCTCACCATGAGGCCGAGGCCGAGCCGCCCCCGCTGCCGCCGTTTTTGAGGAAGGCTGGCCTCGAACTCGGTTCCCGAAGATACGGCGTTGCGACCAAAGAGCAGGACAAGTTTGTCTGTCTCCGTTTGCGCAACGGAATCTATGCGCTCGGTTGGCGGGAGCTCGTTCCCGGAGCGCTCGGCGAGCAGTTGGGTTGTGGGGACAACTGACGACGCTCCTGACGCTGCTGGGGCGATCGGAGCGGGCGCCGGAAGACCAACCGGAGCAATGGGGGCCACGGGCATGTCCGGAGCGGGCCCCGCTGTTCCGGCCGTTCCCTCAAGAGTGGAGACAACGGCCGTCAGGTCAGCGAGAAAATCTGTCGACGTGGCGTAGCGCGACGCCGGCTGTGGCTCGAGTGCTCGCGCCAGGACGAGGTTGAGAGCCACCGGAATGCGGTCATTGAGACTCGACGCCATGGGCGCACGAACGCCAGTGTAGCCACCCGGAAAAGGAACTCGACCCGTCAACATCGTGAACAAAAGGACACCGACAGAGAAGAGGTCGGCCCGAACATCTGCCGGGGCTGCCGCCAATTCGGGCGCTCGCCACTCCACCGCTTCCTGCGGCACACTCATTCCGGCAACGCTCCGAACGCCAGCCGACAACCCCACGTCGCTGAGCTTTGCCGCACCACTGGTCGAAATGAGCACGTTGTTGGGAGTGATGCCTTGGTGCGTGATTCCCTTGCGGTGCGCGACGTCGAGCGCAGCAAGGACTTGGCTGGCTATGCGACACGCTTCGACCGGTTTGAGGGGACCTCGGGCAAGGAGATCGGTCAGCGTGAGACCAGAGACGCGCTCCACGATGACGAAGGGTCTCTCGGCCGCGTCTGACGCATCAAACTTCGCCACACCAACGTCGAGCACGTGTGCGATGTTCTCGTGAACGAGTTCGGTTGAAAACCGCGCATCCTGGGTGAATCGCTCAACAATGCGAGGATCGCGGGAAAGCTCGAGCTTGAGGACTTTGAGCGCCACTTTGCGATCCAAAACCGTATCGTCCGCCTTATAAACGTCGGTGAACATGCCCTGGCCCAGCAGGCCGGTAATTCGGTAGCGTCCAGCGATGAGCGGCGTCTCGTTCACAAGAATCCGATCTAGTTGACGATAATTGGCAGGCTCGATGCCGCCGGCGAGGCGACTCCGTCACACATCACCACGTAGGTCATGTTGTACGTTCCGGCTGCTGGGGGAGCCGTGAGCGTCACGGTGGTCACGCCGGGAGGGTTGGGAGGAGAAATGGCTGCGCCGTTAAACGTGACGGTGTAACTAACCACGTTGAACGTCGCAGGACAGCTGTAGCCCGCCCACGACACATCGAACGAACTTCCCGCAAGTACGGGGCTAGGGTCATCCAGCGTGGCAACACCGGGCGTGCTCAGCGAGGGCGTGTTCTCAAAAAACTGCAGGGTGATGGGATCACTGAACGGCGTGATTCCCGTGGCAGAAACGTAAGAAACCGTGAAGACGTCCTCGGAGTAGTGTGCAACGCCAACGCTCACACGTGTCACGTTCTTCCAGCCGGCAGCCTTGAGCTGAGCCTCGGCAGCGTCGATGTTCTTTCCCACGAGGTCGGTGGGAATAGCCGCCGCCGTGGGCGTGGGCGTGGGCGTTTTGGTGGGCTTCTTTGTGGGCGTTGTTGTGGGGGTCGAGTTAGTCTTTGGCGCGCTCGTGGTGGGCGCTGGCTGGGGGCCAGCACCGGCGAACAGTGCAATGAGTGATCCGACGAGCACAATCACGAGAACGCCACCCAACGAAATGAGCGGCCATGTCCACGGATTGCGCTTCTTGGGGTGAGGAGTCTTCTCGCCCGAATCCGGGATGCTCAGCACAGTTGTTGCACCCGTCTCGGCGGTGCGCGGCATAACCATGGTTGCATCGTCGGGGGCGAGTCCGCCCAAGATCTCGGGGACCGCGGCAGCGGCACCCTGCACGTCTCCGCGTCGAAGAGCCTGGCAGGCACGGGCGAGATGAGCGCACGACGCGGGCCGAGCTTCCGGCCGTTTCGCGATGCAACTCATCACCAGGTTCCGCACGGGCTCCGCGATGGTGTCGGGAAGTGCCGGAGGAGCATCGTTGATGTGTGACATCGCGATGGCCACCTGGGACTCGCCCGAGAAGGGGCGCTTTCCGGCCAGGCACTCATACGCCACGATGCCCAGCGAGTAAACATCGGTTGAAGGGCTTGCCGCGTGTCCACTGGCCTGCTCGGGAGAGAGGTACTGAACCGTGCCCATGACCTGACCGGTGGCCGTGAGCGGAACCTGGTCGGCAATACGGGCGATGCCAAAATCGGTGATCTTTACTCGGCCCTCCGGCGTTATCAGCATGTTTCCGGGCTTGATGTCGCGGTGAACGAGACCCGCAGCGTGAGCGGCCTGGAGGGCAGCAGCCGTTTGTCCCACGATGTCGAGCACGCGATCAATCGAAAGCGTTTTTTCACGCTCAATGATGGAAGACAGCGGTTCGCCGGGTACCAGTTCCATGACGAGATAGGCACTTCCGTCTTCCTCGCCGTAGTCGTAGACGTTGGCAATGCCCTCGTGGTTCACGAGGGCGGCGTGCCGGGCCTCCGCGCGAAAACGTTCAAGAAATCCCGGGTCGCCCAGGAATTCATCTTTCAAAATCTTGATAGCGACGTTACGCCCAATGACCGTGTCGGTGGCCTGCCACACTTCGCCCATACCGCCCACGGCGATGCGCGATTCGAGCTCGTAGCGACCGCCGAAGTTCATGCCAGCTGAAGGCCTCATTATTTAAGCACCGCCTCTAAAACGGCACGCGCGATGGGTGCCGCAATCAGGTTTCCGTATCCGGTTGTTCCCATGCCGCCGCCGTTTTCTACGACCACGGTTATTGCGTATTTCGGTTCACTGTCCGCGGGGGCAAAACCGGTGAACCACAGCGTGTAGGGTTCGTCCGGACCGTTTTCGGCGGTACCGGTTTTACCCGCAACACTGACATTCTCAATACTGGCATTAGTTGCCGCACCGTTGCTGACACTTGCCTGCATCATGGCGGTGAGCTGTGCCGCCGTTTCGGCACTAATCGGTCGGGAATACTCGCGCGGCGTGAAGGAGGAAATGGGACGCAGGTCGCTTGCCGTGATGCCCTCAATAAGGGTCGGGTACATTTCGACACCTCCGTTTGCAATAGCCGCGGAAACCAAGGCCACCTGCAGAGGCGTTGCCCGCACATCGAACTGGCCGAAGGCCGCCAGTGCCGTTTGTGGCTCATCCATCACCTGGGGGATGTAGCTTCGGGCGGATGTCATGGGCACATCGAAAGTTTGGTTGAAGCCGAACTTCTTTGCCATATCGACTATGGGCTTGTAGCCCAGCGCCATTCCGAACTCGGCCAGCGGAACATTGCACGAGAGTGACACCGCCGTAAAGAGAGTCACCTGATCGCCGGGCCCGCAGGTTTTTCCGTCGGAGTTACGAATCTCCACGTCGGTTCCGGGAAGGGGGAGGCGTGCCCGATTCTCCACGGTGCTTTCGGGCGTGTAAAGTCCCGACTCGAGAAGCGCGGCGGCAGTCACCAGCTTGAACGTTGACCCGGGCGGATCAAGTGCGCCGATGGGACGATTGATCAACGGTTGCGCCGGATCGTTGTCGAGCGCGTTGTAATACTCGATAACGGCTTCGAAATTGTGGCCCGCGAGAAGGTTGGGGTCAAACGAAGGTTTGGACACCATGGCAAGAATTTTGCCCGTCGCGACTTCGGTGACCACAACGGCCCCCTGATAGTTACCGAGGGCATCCCACGCAGCCTGTTGCACATCCGGCCGAATCGTGAGGGTTACAGCTGCGCCCTGGGTGGGCCGACCCGTGAGAATACTGTTCAGCTGCTCGAGGAACTGGGATGAGTTGCTTCCCGTCAGGTAGGAGTTCTCGCTTAACTCGATGCCGGAAAGCCCCTGGTTGAGGGTGAAAAATCCTGTGACCGGAGCATAAACAAGGGGGCTGGAGTACTGACGCAAAAAGCGAAAATCATCGTCGACCGGAACCGACTGCGCCAGGACGGTTTCGCCCGCCATGATGGGACCTCGCTGCGCCCGGAAGCTGTCGTAGAGGGTGCGGGTATTGCGGCCGTCGGAAGCGAGGCTGTCCGCCTGCGCTACCTGAATCACTGTTGCGGCGGCAAACAGGGCCAGAAACATGATGAGCATGACGACGCTAACCCGCTTCAATTCCCGGTTCACTTTTCAACCACCAATCGCGGCACACGCGACTGTGCGTCCGAGAGCCGCAGCAGGATTGCCACGATCATCCAGTTGGCGACAAGCGAGCTTCCACCGGCGGCCAGAAACGGCGTTGTGAGCCCGGTGAGCGGGATGATGCGGGTGACACCGCCGATGACAAGAAAACATTGCCAGGCGATGACGAAAGCGAGCCCGACGGACAAGAGCTTCGAAAAGTCATCCGTGGCGGCGAATCCAATGCGAACTCCGCGTGAAACGAGCAACACAATCAGACACAGAATGGCAAACAGGCCGACGAGCCCGAGCTCTTCGGCCAAGCTGGGAATGATGTAGTCACTCTGGGAAACCGGCGTGATGTACGGCATGCCCTGACCAAGCCCCGTCCCGAACAACCCTCCGTGCCCCATGCCAAATAACCCCTGAACCAGTTGGTAGCTTCCGCCGTCGGCGTTAAAGACACTGGGGTTGAACGCGTCCAGCCAATTGGCAAACCGACCGCGGACGTAAGTCAAGAACTGGTTTGCCGCGAGCGCCCCGGCTACGAACAGCCCGAGGCCCATCAGCACCCACGAGAGTCGACCGGTGGCCACGTAGAGCATCACCAAGAAGAGCCCGAAGTAGAGCAGTCCCGTGCCGAGGTCACGCTGGAAGATGATAACCAGCATTGACAAGACCCAGACCGCCAAAATGGGCCCGAGATCGCGCCCGCGCGGAAAACGAAGACCCCACAAGCGAGTGCCCACCATGGAGAGGCTGTCACGGTGTTGCACGAGGTATCCCGCAAAGAACACCCCGAGCGCAATCTTGGCAATCTCGCCGGGCTGGAAAGTCAGTTCGCCCAACTGAATCCACACCCGGGCCCCATTCACCTCAACACCCAGCCCCGGCAACAGGGGCAGTAGGAGGAGAATGACGGCAAAAAGCCCAGCTGTGTAGGTATACCGCTGCAGCGAACGCGGTGACCGCACCGCGAGGATCACGCCGACCGTTGCCGCGAGAGCCAGGGCCGTCCAGGCAATCTGTCGAATGGCGAGTGAATCCCAGCCGACGTTTTCGAGGGCCAGGTCGATGCGATAGATCTCCGTTATTCCCAAACCGTTGAGCATCACGGCGATCGGCACAATCAATGCGTCGGCGCGAGGAGCAACAACGCGCAGACACACATGCAGGAGGAGGGTGAGTGCCGCGATGATCGCGCATAGGGCAAAAATCCCAGCGTGGACCTCGCCCATGGTGGCAAGTTGAACCAGAACGAGGGCGAGCGTCGTGATTCCGAACGCCACCGCAATGAGGCCAAGTTCCACATTGCGCATGCGCTGAGGTTCGCGAATTCGCAACATGCGTGGGATGGGCCCGGTATCCACCTTCGTCGCGTCGACTGCCGGGCTACTCACCGGTTATCCGATTGAGCGCCGTGACAGCGTCAGAGACGTTGTCGTAAGAAATAGATTGGGTCACCTGCGTTCGCTCGTAGGCAGGCAGGGATGAAACAAGAACGTCACTGTCGAGGTAGACCTGTGAGAGGGCGAGCCCACCGAGAGTGACGGGAATGCCCTGAAAAACCGCCACGTGAGGACCGTTGGCGCCGAGATAAAAACGCGTTTGGGTCCAGCTGTATCCCCAGACCGCAGCCACTACCAGGATTGCGAGTACGACAACGGCAATGATGCCGGCCCTCAGGCGCCGCCGGCCGCGAGCTGACAGCACGCGTCGCTCCGGTGCGGCGGCAGGACGCGATTCAGAAGCATTGGTGGGCAGCGGGAGTTCGCTCGTGGATACCGGCACACTGCGCGTTTTTGGCCGTGGGCTAGACCCCGTTTCGCCGGTGCGCACGGCGGGGAGCTTACGCTTTGACGCAGCCGAGCCGACAAAGTCGGCACGGGCTTCACCGTCTTCGCCGCCGACATCGACCACAATCACCGTGATGTTGTCGGGCCCGCCACCGTTCAACGCGCGGTCGACGAGGCGGGCGGAGACTGTCTCCGGAGCCGAATCTGCCGCCAGCATGTCGCGCACGTTCGCGTCGTCCAGCACCCCGGTGAGGCCATCGCTGCAGAGCAACCAGCGCTCGCCCGGAATGGCCGGTAGGTCCGTCGTGTCTATCGAGGGGTCGTCGTCCACATCGCCGAGGACGCGCATCAGCACGGACCGCCGGGGGTGGTCCTTGGCCTCTGCTTCGGTGATGCGCCCCGCGTCGATCAGCTGCTGAACGAACGTGTGGTCCGCTGTGACCTGCGTTAGTTCGCCGTTAGAGAGTCGGTAAATGCGCGAATCACCGATGTGTGCCACCACGAACCGGTCACCCACGCGCACCATGCCACTGACCGTCGTTCCCAGACCAGCGAGCTCAGGATTACTGTCAACCACGTGAGAGAGCTTCTCGTTGATCGTTTTGAGTTGCGCGACGAGGGCGGCGCGAGCCTCGGCCACCGATGAAAAGCGTCGGTCAAGAGCCGCGAGGTCTCGAACCGCTATTCCGGAGGCAACGTCTCCGCCGGCGTGACCCCCCATGCCATCTGCTACGACAAAAAAGAACTGACCGGCGTAACCGGAATCCTGGTTTGACGTGCGCACGCGGCCAACGTCGGATCGGGCCGAAACCAGGGGGCTCATGAGTCCTCCCGAATGTCGAATACCGTCTGACCCACGGTTATGGGCGTACCCGGCACCACAGCCGTCGGTGCCGATATCCGCTCACCGTTGACCAGGGTGCCGTTGGTGCTATCGAGGTCGGATATCTGCCACGTGCCGCGTCGCAATTCAAGAACGGCATGCCGCGTCGACGTGTAGTCGTCACGAATGACGAGCGTTGAATCGGAGGCACGCCCAATCGTGATGGCGTCGGTTCCCAACGGGATACGTTCGCCCTTCTTTGGCCCCGCGGTGATTACCAGGGCCAGGGCTTGAGACGATGTGGCCGCGGGAGCTGAGACGACCCCATGCGCTTGCGTGAGGAACGCCGAAGCGTCGGGTGACATAGCGCGGGGCACCGCCGTGAGTCGTTTGGCCCGCTGACCAAAAAGGTCGCTGCGAACGGCGTACACGACAAAGAACACAAAGACCCACATCAGCACAAGAAATGCGATGCGAAACACGAAGAGAGTGAGCTCGCTCACCGGGAACTCCAGAAGGCGTCTCGAACGGGAACCGACGGTGTTGCGCTCGCTGTTCGTGGCGCGGGACCCGTTCCGCCGCGCGTTTCGGGCACAACGTGAAAGACCACGCGCGTCGAGCCCAGCTCAATGACCGAGCCAGATTCAAGGCCGGCAGCGTTCAGCCGCGCGCCGTCGAGACGTGAGCCGTTGGTGGAGCCAAGGTCGCGCACCTGAGCGCGCGAGCCGTCCCACGTGAATTCAACGTGTCGCCGAGAAATCGATGAGTCGTTTACCGTGACGTCGGCGTCGGAGCCTCGGCCGATGACCGTGACCCCCTTGGTGAGCACGTGGCGCTTTCCGTTGATATCGATAACGGCAGACCACGTGACCGCCCCCCGAACATTTTGAGCGTCGATGACCAAAAGCCCAACCGACAGTGAGCTATCGGCCTCGAGCGAGAGGCGAATGCCGCCGGGGAACTGATACCCCTGGGCCTGCGCGTGTTTGGTGAGCTGCTTGGCGATTTCGTCGGTGAGGGTTCGGCCCATCGCAGAGAGGCGGTCGAAGTCGGGCCGAGAGAGCCGCACGGTGAAGACGTTGGGGACGAGGATTCGGTCGCGCGCGACAACGCTTGCCTGAGTGTCGATTTCGCGACGAAGGGCGGCGGTGATCTCAACCGGTTGCACGCCAGAGCGAAACGTCTTGGCGAACGCGGTGTTTACCGCGCGCTCAAGGCCGCGCTCAATGCGGTCAAGAATGCCCAAAATAACCTCGCCCGATTGCCGTTGTGGTCATGCTCATGCTACCGGCGGGCCGGGACAAACCCCTGTGACATGGCTGTGGGCCAGCAATGCGCTAGGGGGCCTTGAACGTTACGCTCGCATCGATTCCGCCCTCGGGGCGAGGAGTGAGCGCTGCGGCAGCGCCACTGGCCCGGGCAAGCTGGGCCACGATGGCGAGCCCAAGCCCACTCCCCGTGTTGTCGCTGGCTGCGCGCCAAAATCTGTCGAACGCGCGCGTGCAGTCTTCGACGGTCATGCCCGGCCCCTGGTCGAGAACGTGCAGCTCAACAGTTGTTGCTGACTTAGCCACGCGCACGGTCAGGGTTGACTTGGGCGGAACAATGCTGAGGGCATTGTCCACATAGTTATCGATGATCTGCTCCACCGCGGTGGGGACGGCCAGCGCGAGAGCGGCCACGGGACCCTCGTAGCGAACCTTGATCGCCGATTCGGCAGCGAGGGGCTGCCAGTGTTCGATGCGGGCCCTCGCGATGCTGGCAACATCGAAGGTCTCGATGGGAGCGGCTTTCGCTTCCGTGCGACTCAGCATGAGCAAGCCCTCGATGATGTTGCCCAGGCGGTCTGCCTCGGCCTCCGCCGCCGCGATGCGCAGCTCCGCGCCCGCAGGATCCTTCGCTACCATGTCGCGTGCCCGCTCGAGCTTCAGGCGCAGGGCCGTGAGGGGTGTGCGCAGCTGGTGGGAGGCATCGGCGGCGAAGGTTCGCTGCTGCGTCACGAGGCCATCGAGGCGGTCGGCCATGAGGTTGAACGAACGGGAGAGCGACTTGATTTCGGGCGCCCCGCGTTCGTCGGCGCGAGCGGACAGGTCGCCTTCGGCCAGGAAAACGGTGGCACGTTGCAAGAGCTTGAGTCGGCGCGTCACACTGACAGACAAAATGAATCCCACGACGCCGGCCAAAATGAGCGTAATGATCGCAACGATAATGAGGAGCTGTAGTTGCGAATTGACTTGGTCAACGACGGTCTGATTGGGAAAGGTGAGCCTCACGGCGCCAATAATTTTGTCCCCGTTCAACACGGGAACGGTCACATAAACGAGCTGCTGGCTCAGTGACGTGGAATAGCGCTCGCCGGTTGCGATTTGACCGGTGAGCGCGGTGGCAATTTCTGGGCGCGTGGAGTAATCGCTGCCCACGGACGCTTGGTCGTCGTCGCTTGTCACAATGGCCATACCCGTGCTGTCCACAACCACAACGCGCGCGCCACCGGCTTTGCGGTAGGTCTGGGCCACCGAGGCGAGATTTGAAATCGCGGTGGGCGCGGGTTTGCCCAGCGCCTCTTGCGAGCGTCCGGCGAGCACGAAGGCATCCTTTTCGAGGCTCGTGATGAGGCGGGAGTATTCGGTCGTTTGCAGATAACCCGCGAGCGGAATGTCTTGCACCAGGACGACGAGGAGAATCACGGCCATGATGGCGGCCATGAACCGCCATTTCATGTCGGTTGACCGAATCGAAACCCTACGCCGCGCACCGACTCAATCCATCCGGCACTGCCCAACTTCTTTCGAATGGCGGCCACGTGAGCATCCAGCGTCTTGGTGGTGCCAAACCAGTTGGTGTCCCACACGTCGTTGAGGATGTCGCTGCGCCGACAGACGGCGCCCGGATCTTCGGTGAGGTAGACGAGAAGCTCAAATTCGGTGGGTGTGAGGTGAATGTCGGTACCGCTCAGCGAGACGCGCTGTGAACGCGTGTCGATGCTGAGGGGCCCAAACGAGCGCTCAACGGGGCCGGAGGAGGCCTCGGCGGGTGCGGTTCGACGACCCACCGCGCGAATACGTGCCACCAGTTCGCGCATTCCGAACGGCTTCACCACGTAATCGTCGGCACCCATTTCGAGGCTCACGACGCGGTCAATTTCGTCGCCCCGCGCACTGACCACAATGATCGGTACCGCACTCTCTTTACGAATCGCTCGGCACACGTCGGTTCCGTCCATGTCGGGCAGCCCGAGGTCGAGCAGAACGAGGTCGGGGGCGAACGTGACAAAATCCGCCAGGGCTGCGGCGCCGCTAGCACTGTGGTGGACCTCAAACGCGGCGTCGGCAAGCCCATCCATGATGCCGTCGGCAACCGACGCATCGTCCTCAACGACAAGTACCTTCACGCGCCCCATTCTGCCGGTATTCGCGCGCGAAGAACTCGTTGATCCCATAAATCACGCAACCTTTGATGTTTCTTTGACGAACGGCGGGCGTTCGTGAAGCCACGAGTTCGTAACGTGAAGATATGAAATCACCTCTTGTGACCGTTCTTACCGTTGTTGGTGTTCTCGGAACAGCCAGCGTCGCCATGGCAGCTAACACCGACACCCTGAACGGAGTGTTTGGCGACGGCGATCCCGTTTCGGCGTCCGAATCTGTTGTTTCGTCGAGCGACTCGACAAATTCGCCCGCCGCCGGTCCTGCTCCCGCAACGCCCGCCCCTGCTGCCCCCGGCGTTCCTGCGTCGCAGACGAATCAGTCATCAGGCACGGGCTCGAAGCCCGCAGCAGACCCCAGCGTGTATCCGGCACCGGCACCGCCAGACGGAACGACGGGTGGATCCGGCGCTTACCCCGGAGAGGATGACGAGGACGAGGACGAGGACGAGTACGAAGACGACGAGTACGAAGATGA
>DBCH01000126.1:17061-19994 GCA_002292955.1 Microbacteriaceae bacterium UBA963
GTTACCGGATTTCAGATTGCCGCGGTAGCCCAAGAAAACCAAGCGGTCAGCGCCGGCAGCTCCAGCACGGAAGCGCCTGCAACAACTTCTGCGCAAGACGTCATGGCTCCCGCTGCGGCCGTTCCCGCACCGGCGGCCGATGCCGGTTCAGGGTCCGCATCAAGCTCCGGCACGGCGGCTGTTCAAGCGCCCGCCGCAGAGCCTGCTCCGGCCGCACCGGCACCGGCTCCGGCGCCAGAACCCGCACCCGCGCCTGCACCAGCTCCTGCCCCCGCGCCGTCGAACGGAACAACCGGCGGATCCTGAGCGACACCGTAGCCTGAGCCTTATGAATGAGCGCGAGATCGCGCGGAACGCCGTGCGCTCCGCGATCGCCCAGGGCGCGGCTCTTCCCGCGAGAGTTTCCGATCGCCGCCAGGTCATGGGCGGCTGGGGAACCATAACGGTGGTGGGGGATGGCGCTCATGTGCTCGATGAGGCGTGGGCACTTGCGCACCGGCTCGAGCGCCTCTGGACGCGCTTTGACTCATCCAGTGACGTGCAACGACTCAACTGGGCCGAAGGTCGGCCCACGGAGGTCGACCCCCTCACGGTGCGCCTCATCGATGAACTCAAAAAGGCGAACGCGCTCAGTGACGGAGATTTTGACCCCACCTTGCTGCCTACCCTGCTCGACGTGGGATACACGGCATCCTTAGCGGATTCGACACGCGTGACCACACTTCCGGAATCGGCACGCGCCCCCGGAAACGCGGCGGGAATTGTGGTTTCTGGAACAACAATCACGATGCCCCGCGGAACCACAATCGATGCCGGTGGCATGGGTAAGGGCCTCGCGGGTGACCTCGTGTGTGCCCGCGCGCGTGAACTGGGCGCCTACGGTGTGATGACCGAGTTCCTCGGCGACATCGTGGTGGCCGGTGCTGCACCCGACGGCGTGGCCTGGCGCTTGGGCATCGAGGATCCGTTCGACACCGAGAAAGAGCTCGCACAGGTGCGCATCTCGAGCGGTGCCATCGTGACATCGAGCCAGCGTAAGCGACGTTTTGGTTCCACCGACAAGCATCACCTGCTGAGTCCGACCGATGCTTCGAGCGCTCAGACCGCGGTGCAAACCGCAACGGTGATTGCGGGCACGGGAGCTCACGCAGAAGCGCTGAGCAAATCGGCCTTTGTGCGGCACCCCGACGCGTTCTTGGAGTGGCTACCCGCTCAGAGCGCCGCCGGCATGGTCGTGCTGGATGATGGACACATACGAACATCGACGAACTGGGAGACCTACCGATGAACGAACCGCACATCTGGTGGTACGTGACGCGCGCCAGCGCGGTCATCGGGTGGGTTTTGCTCACGGGCTCTGTTGTGCTCGGCATCCTTCTCTCAACTCGCGTCCTGCGCAAGATTGACAACCCCGCGTGGTTGCAAGACCTCCACCGCTACATGAGCGGCCTCGCACTGATATTCGTGGGGCTGCACATGGTCTCACTCATGCTCGACGATTTCGTGCACTTCTCGCTCGCGGAACTGCTCATTCCTGGGGCAACGGCGGGCTCGAGCGTCTCCAGTGTGCAAGCAAACACCATCCCGATAATGCTCGGCATTTTTGCCTTCTATCTCATGGTGGCGGTGCAGGGTACGTCGTGGCTGATGAACAAACTCCCTCGACGATTCTGGAAAGGCATTCACTACTCGTCCTATGTGGCTTTCATTTTGGTGACATTCCATGCCGCATTCAGCGGCACGGACGTCTCCGAGCTCTGGTATCAGTCGCTCTCCATCGTTTTGATTGGTGCCGCGGCCGGCGCGATTATCGTGCGCGTGATTGTGGGAAACAAGACGCGCTCGGCACGCCCCAATGTGACCGGCGCCGCATCGCCATCTACTGCGGGGGCTGAGTCATCGCCAGGGACACGGCCCATGACGGCCCTTCCCGCCGACACCACGAGGATGCGGGTCACCGACACGAAGGTTCTCGCTAGCGGCGTTTTGGGAGTGCGGTTGGCACTCGTTGCGGGGGGAAACCTCGACGTGTGGCACCCCGGGGCGCATGTGACGCTTTACCTCCCCAACGATCTCGAACGGCAATACTCCCTGTGCGGCGATCCTGCCGAGCGGGGGCACTTCGACATTGCAGTGCTCAAGAAGCGCGGGTCGACCGGCGGCAGTAAGTGGATTCATGAGAACGTGAAAGTCGGCATGGAGCTCGAGGTGTCTGCGCCCCGCAACCACTTTGAGCTCGAGCCGGCATCCGAGTACGTCTTTGTGGCGGGCGGCATTGGCATCACGCCAATCAAGGCGATGATTGAGTCGCTTCCACCGAAGCGAAAGTGGCAATTGCACTACTTTGGTCGGTCACGAACGACTATGGCTTTTGCGGCCGTACTTGAGGCCGACTTTCCGGACCGCGTCTTCATTAGTGCCGCCGACGAACGCGACGCCAATCCCGACCTTCGCGCCATTGTCGCCGTGCCGGGCGCCGAGGTGTATTGCTGTGGCCCGGAAGCGCTGATGAGCACTGTCGCGGCGCACGTTCCCGAAGCGAGCATGCACCTCGAACGCTTCGTCGCGGTGGAACGCGCGGCTACCATCGCGAGGCCCGTGGTGATGAACCTCAAGAAATCACGCCGACGGGTGGTTGCCGCGGCCGACGAGTCCCTCCTGGACGCCCTCGTGCGTGACGGAGTGCCTATCCTGGGCTCCTGCAAGAAGGGGCTGTGCGGCACGTGCGAGGTTCGAGTGCTCGAGGGTCAGCCCGAGCACCTCGACTCGATTATGGACGACGAAGAAAAGGATGCGCTCCACATCATGTATCCGTGCGTCTCGCGCTCGCGAACTCCGGAGCTGACGCTCGATCTCTAGAGTGTGAGTGTGCGCTCATCACGGGCGCGTGATAGCGTCAGTATCTGTTCGCGCGAGTGGCGGAATGGCAGACG
>DBCH01000126.1:20157-22020 GCA_002292955.1 Microbacteriaceae bacterium UBA963
ATCCCATAACCTGAAAGCGCTAACGTGCTCACTCGAGTACACGAAATGAAAAGAGAGAATCATGAACAAGAACTTCGTCCGCGTGGGTGCTGTTGCAGCTATCGCCTTTGCCGCCGTCGGCGGCCTGACCGCATGCTCCAACGCCACTCCTGCACCCAGCGAGTCGTCCGAGGAAATGAATGTTGTCTCGCCCATCCAGATCCCCGTTGCTGAGGCAAACGGAAACACCTACGACATTCCGATGAACTCCATGGGGTACCTCAACGTGCCCGAGGGCACGGAGGCCGACTGGACCGCTGAGTTCGCGACCGCTGGTGTGGTTGAGTTCACCGAGGGCGGCACCGACGGCAGTGCAACCTTCGTTCCCGGCCTCACGCCGGTAGCCGAGGGCACGACCGACGTCACCCTCACAAACTCGGTTTCTGGTGAGACCGTGACGTTCACCGTGAACGTGACCATGTAACTTCCCGCAATCACAGCAAAGGGCCCCGGCGAGCACGCCGGGGCCCTTTGCTAATGGGAAACCACTGCCGACGGCTAGTCTGTGCAAATGACTCCCACTCCGCCACCGTCCACTCCCCGAGTTCCGATGTGGCTCGCGGTCACGGCCGCGGTTCTCGCCGGCGGGTTCATGACCGTTCAGTCCCGAATCAATGGTCAGTTGTCGACTCGGCTTGAGAACGCCCCCCTCACTGCGATGATTTCTTTTGGCATCGGGGCAATCATTCTGCTTGTCTATCTCGGTTTTTCTCGGCATACCCGGGAGGGCATGCGCCTGCTTCTCACCTCAATTCGTGAACGGCGCACCTCGTGGGTGTTCACTCTGGCTGGTGCCTGTGGGGCGGCATTTGTTTTTTCTCAGTCGCTCGTGGTGGGGATCACCGGCGTCGCGCTGTTTTCCATCACCTTCGTCTGCGGCCTCACGCTGGGAAGTTACCTTCTTGACGCCCTGGGAATTGGACCCGCAGGGCGCAAGCCCCCTACCGTTCGACGCACCATTGGAGTCATCCTGGCAATCGCGGCCGTGACCGTATCGGTGTTGGGCCGCTTGGGTCAGGCCGACGCCTTGGGCTTGCTGATTCTTCCCTTTGTTTTCGGCGTTCTGGTGGCGTGGCAACAGGTCGCCAATGCCACCATGTCTGTTGTGGCCCGCACCCCGGTGACTCCATCGGCGCTCAACTTTTTGGTCGGCACGGGAGTCCTTGCCATCGTTGCCGGTATCTATACGCTCAGCTCCGGTGGGTTACCCGCCACCTATCCCACCGACTGGTGGCTTTATTTGGGCGGTTTGTGCGGCGTCCTTTTTGTGACGATAGCGGCGTGGGCGGTGAGACACACCGGAGCACTGGTCACGAGCCTGGCCACGACAACGGGCCAGATTCTCACCGCTGTTCTTGCCGATGTCATTTTTCCCCAGAGCGAGGGAGACATCCTCCCCATCTTCGCCGGAGCCTGCGTGATGGTGGTTGCGCTCGCGGTGACCGCGGCCGGCAAGAGGACGCCCGCTGCGTCGCTCCGCTGACGAGGCGGAGTACTCCGGCAGTGCCTCCCCTAGAAGAGGCGCCCCTGGAAATCGTCCACGCCCTTGAGCCGTTCGTAGTCCAGCACCAGGCAGCGAATACCGCGGTCATCAGCGAGCTTGCGCGCCTGCGGCTTGATTTCCTGGGCCGCAAAGACCCCGGTGACCGGTGCATAGTGCGGGTCGCGATTGAGTAGTTCGAGGTAGCGCGTGAGTTGTTCAACGCCATCGATGTCCCCGCGGCGTTTGATCTCTACGGCCACGGTGTTGCCGTCCGCGTCTCGGGCCAGCACGTCGACCGGGCCCACGGCCGTCATGAACTCGCGCCGAACGAGCGTGTAGCC
>DBCH01000032.1:0-5180 GCA_002292955.1 Microbacteriaceae bacterium UBA963
GTAGTTGCCATCATGATCGCGCTGATTGCCCTGGTGGGCACGGGAGTGAGTTTTGCCTTCACTGCCGCGAGCTCGAGCTCGTCGTATCAGACAGTCGAGTTCAAGCACGCCGAGGTCACCGCCTCGGAGGTCACAGTTCTCGACAGCGGTCTTGACGGGTCGTCGCCCGGTGACGAACGTTTCTTCATCGTGCCCGCCACCTCGCCCGAGGGTGGGCTACTGACCGGTTCCCTCACCGTGGTGGCCCCCGACAAGCCCCTGCCCAGCCAGGAGCTTCGCCGATCCGACCTCGTGTTCCAGTTCGGCGCAATCGAAGATCAGCTGGTTGTGGGCGGAGTTGCCGTCTATGAGATTGACGATCCCACGCTGGCACTGGGCAGGGTCGTCACGCGCCCCATTTTGGGCGGATCGGGAGTTTTTGCTGGCGCAACCGGCTGGGTGGACACCACGCACAACGAAGACGGCACGTGGGTGCACGTTTTTCACTACACGAAGTAGCGTGCGTTAGGCCGCAAACCGGTCGCTGGGCAAGGACGTCTCGTCGGCGATGATGGCCGCGATAATGACCTGCGCCACGTGCTCGGGCGTCATGCCCATCGGGAAGTTTGGCGCGACGCCACACACGGCACGCGAAGCGAGGCCGGTTTCGGTGTGGCCGGGGTGAGCATCGAGCACCCGCACCTTGCTGCGCCGCACTTCCAGCGCGAGGGCGCGCAGCCAGGCGGCATGGGCCGTCTTGCTCGCCACGTAGGCGGCCATACCCGCAAAGGCCTGCTCGCTCACGATTCCGGTGATGCCCACAATGACCGGCTGGCGTTCGGCCGCCGCCGACTCCGCAAGTCGTGGCACGAGGCGCGAGATCAGCTCGGCCGGCGCGAGATGATTGACCCGCATGAGGCTGGCGGCATCCGCGAGCGTGGTGCCCTCGACCGTTCCAAATCCCACGATGCCCGCAGCATTGATAACGGCGTCGAGGGGCTCGGGGCGATCGGCAAGGTACCTGGCGAGGGTCTGCACGCTTGCCGCGTCTTCGAGATCCAACAGGAGCGACTGCGCGAGGCTCGCCGGGAGGCGGGCCGCCGAATCGTTCGAACGCGCCGTGCCGAGAACGCTCGCACCTGCGTCGGCGAGTGCTGTGGCGATGAGGCCACCGAGAACGCCCGTGGCGCCCATAACCAAGACTGTCTTGCCACTGAGTTCCATAACAAAAGGCTACCGTGTGCGGCACACAAGAGACCCGGACTCAATGCCCCCATCGGTCCGGGCCTCATGTCTACCGCGGGTTTGATTCCCCAGACACTGAAGCCCATTCTCTTGCCTGTGCGTCGAAGTCAATTGTGTCAAACGGTCACAAAACGGCTATAGCCGTCTATATTTGGCTATAGCCGTTTTGGTTGACGTGGGGGGGGGACATGGTTAATCGTTTGCAACGGCGCCTCGATCGGGCCGAGGCCCTGCTTGATGCCATGGCCGTGTGCGAGACGCCCGACGACTTTGCCATGGTTTTGGTGAACACGGTGTTCAAACAAGAGCACCTGGTGTTCTCGTACATGTTTGACAACGACGGCACCACCGAGCTGCGCCGACTCGGTGGGTTTGGCGACCCCACCACGTCGCAACTCGCGGCAAGAGTGAGTATCTGGGAAAACATTGGGGTGGCGCAGAGCTATCGAGAGAACGCCATCGTGCGCATCGAGGACGCTCACACGTATCAGCAGACCTACAACATCGCTTACCTGCCGCGCTCGGGTCAGGGGGTGATTTGCCTTCCCCTGCGGGTGTTTGGCAAAACAGCGGGAGCTTTCTCACTCGTTTTTCGCCACGCGCTGAGCCTGCACGACATCGACGATGCCGAGATTCGATTAGTCCAATTGTGCGCGGAGCACCTGTTGCGTGACTGGCGCGCCCGCAGTCGTGTTGATCCGCCGGCGAACCTGAACACACCCTCCCTCACCACGCGGCAGCTGACCATCGTGAAGGAACTCCGGCAGGGGCTGTCACTGCGCGAGATTGGCGTAATCCTGTCGGTGAGTCACGCAACGGTGAAGTCTGAAGTGCAGAAGGTGTATCGCGCACTGGGCGTGCACAAGAAACGTGACGCGATTAGTGTTGGAGAGCGAATCGGACTTTTTTCCGAAAACCCTTTAGCTGAGAGGTAGCCTGTCCCGGGCCCGCATGAAAATCACAAAAAACTCACGGATGCTCGCTGGCGGCGCCATCACCATTGTGCTCGCTGCCATGTTGTCGTCCTGCGCCCCGCAAACCGACACCGCACCCGCGGCTGATGATTACTACTCGCAACAGGTGGAGTGGACAGAGTGTGGCGAATCGCTAACGTGCACCACTGTTGCCGTGCCCACCGACTGGTCGAACCTGGAGGGGGAGTCAATTTCGTTATCCCTCGTGCGCCACTCTCCAGCCAGTGGCGAGTCTCAGGGCGCGCTGTTTGTCAATCCGGGCGGGCCGGGGGGAAGCGGTGTGGACTTCGTGCGCGATGGCGTTACCAATGCGGTGGATGAAACCCTGGCTGCCGCCTACGACATCATTGGATTTGACCCACGGGGAGTGGGCGAGTCGACGCCGGTGACGTGCACGGAAGACGCGAGCGGGCTCGATGCGTTTCTCTACGGCATCATTCCGGGTGTTCGCGGAACCGAGGAGTGGCTGAACGCCAAGAAGGCCATCGCGCAGGAGTTCATTGACGGCTGTGAAATGTACACGGGGGAACTTCTTCAGCACCTCGACACGTTGAGTGTCGCCAAAGACCTCGATGTGATGCGAGCCGTCGTGGGCGAAGAGAAGCTCAACTATCTCGGGTACTCCTATGGCACCTTCATCGGAATGGTCTACGCACAAGAGTTTCCGCAGAATGTTGGCTACATGGTGCTCGACGGTGCCGTTGATCCGTCGGCCGAAGGTGCCGAATCTCCGGGCCAGGCGGCCGGTTTTGAGATGGCTCTGGGCAACTGGATTGAGTGGTGCCTTGAGCAGGCAGACTGCCCCTTCAGCGGGACGCCAGAAGAAGTGGCGGCACAGATTGCAACAATGTTGGCGGATCTCGACGAGAATCCCCTCCCCGCGAGCGACGGTCGACTCGTGGGTGGCGACACCTTTGCGTCGGGTATCACATCGGCCTTGTACTCTCCCGACACGTGGCCTGACCTCTCAGAACTGTTCCTCGGCTACCTCAACGGTGACGTTGATCCGGCAATTGCGCTCGCCGACTGGTACAACGGGCGAAACGACGACGGCACGTATGTCAGTAACGACACCGAGGCTTTTCTTGCTATCGGCTGTGCCGACACGCCCGCCACAGAAGAGTCAACGTGGGCCGAGAGCGCCCAGATGATTATTGAGGCAGCTCCCGTCCTGGGCCCCTACTTTACCTATGTCGACGTGCTGTGTTCACTGTGGCCAAGTCCGCCTGTCTTCGACACCGCGGGCATGAAACCCACGGGAGAGGAGCCGATTATCATCATCGGCACCACGGGCGATCCCTCGACGCCCATTGAGTGGGCGGAGGGTGTGGTTGAGAGCCTCACCGATGGTCGACTCATCACCTACAGCGGGGAGGGCCACCTCGCCTACAACCGAGGCGACTCGTGCGTGAACTCCCTGGTAGACGCCTTCTTCATTGATGACGTGGTTCCGCCGGAGAACTCAACCTGCTAGCGCCTCCTGTGGATACTTTGGTCTCACTCGTGACCCTCTAGAGGAGACTCTCCCCAATCATTTTTCAAGGGAGAAGTCATGAACAGCAATCTGTCCCCACATCCACGCCGCGCTCCAGGCGGCGCGATGCCCCGCACACCGTGGCTGGCAGGTGATCGCGGTGACGTGCCCGGCTGGGTGCTCATCACGCTGATGACCGCCGGACTGGTGGTGGCGTTATGGGCGCTTGCCGGGCCGTCACTCGGGCAAGTGTTCAACCAGGCCGTCACCCGCGTGGTC
Source organism: Microbacteriaceae bacterium UBA963 (assembly GCA_002292955.1). Classification (GTDB taxonomy): domain Bacteria; phylum Actinomycetota; class Actinomycetes; order Actinomycetales; family Microbacteriaceae; genus UBA963. Next base: position 3,952 of record DBCH01000032.1, read on the forward strand.
AGTTTCTAGGCCGCAGACACGTGCGCGACGAGTCGGGCTCGGCCATCGTGGAGTTCTTGCTCGTGAGTGTGCTGCTGGTGGCGCTCACCGCAGGCATCGTGCAATTGGCGCTCGCCCTCCACGTTCGAAACACTCTGGCCGATGCTGCCGCCGAGGGGGCTCGACACGCATCGCTCGTGGGACAAACGGATCAGGACGGCGTTCGCCGCACGCGTGACCTGATTCGGGTGGCAGTGGGGATGGGCGATGAGGCCGACGTGGTTGCCCGCCGCGAGGTGTGGCAGGGCGCTCCCACGGTGACGGTCATGGTAACAGCCCCGCTGCCACTCCTGGGGTTCTTCGGCCCTCCGAGCGGCCTGCGCGTCGTGGGCCGCGCGCCCATCGAAGTTCTTGCAGGTCAGCGATGACCATGCTGCGGGCTCTGCCGGCGCTGCGCGCTCGGCGGGCTTTCCGAACACTGCGCAACAGCACAGGGTCGGCGGCACTTGAATTCATCGCCGCCGCGCTCGTACTCCTCGTGCCGTGTGTGTATACCGTTCTCATCTTCGGCGCAATTGAGTCGGCGCAGTTTGCCGTCTCCGGCGCCGCGCGTCATGCGGCCCGCGTGTTTGTTGAGCAGTCCTCTCCCACGGTGGCAACGCGTTACGCCCGCGATTCGGCCCTGATGAGTGTGCGGGAGCAAGCCCCGCACGCATCGAAGCCCAGCGTTGTGGTCACCTGCCGAGGCACCTGCTTGGCTTCCGGCGGCACCGTTACGGTTCGCGTTGCCGTGCGCGTGCCTCTGCCGTTTCTGCCGCAGTGGCCGTCGGTTCGCCAGTTCACATCAGTGAGTGTGTCGGCTAGTGCCACACAGTCACACGCACGACTGGGCTCGGCCGGTTGAACAGGGGCTCGCTCATCGCGCGTGGTCGCAACACCGAGGGCTCCACTCTGCTCCTCGTGATTTTTGCGGTGCTACTGGCCGTTGCCGTGCTGCTGGGAACGGTGGCGGCGTCGAGTCTCTACCTCGAACGAAAGCGCGTGTTTCTTCTCGCGGACGGCGCAGCCTTGGCGGCAAGTCAAAACTTTTCCCTGCAGAACGTGGTCGTCGATGTCGCTCAACGCCGGCTCACGTTCCGCCTTACCACAACAGACGTGCTTCAGGGAAGCCGGGCATACCTCACGGCCGCTGATGCGCGAGGCGTCAGGATCGTGAGCGCGACCACGCCCGACGGCGTCACGGCCGAAGT
>DBCH01000032.1:5260-7334 GCA_002292955.1 Microbacteriaceae bacterium UBA963
ACCGCACGGGCGCGCGGAACCTTCTTCTGAGCCGCACGGTGAGTTCCGGGCCACCGGCCGGGCGAATTTTCTGCTGCTTAGGCGGGACGTTTCCACTTGATGTAGCGCGGAATGTAGCGCCACATCATGCCGGCGCCAATGAGGCCGACGATGCCCAGTGCGCCGGCGGCCACCGAGATCGACGCAGCCGCGGTGATGGCGGCGATGGCCAGCGGAGCCGCGCTCGATCCCGCATCAACGGTGAATCGGAAGGCACCCAAGAAGGGAGCCGGATTTCCCCGCGGGGCAAGGTCGGCCCCCAGAGTGAGAATCAATCCCGAGGCAAGACCGTTACCGGCCGACAGAATCATGGCGCAGGCGATAAACCAGGCCACGTTTGTCGTGAGGTCGTGGGTGAAGCACAGGATGAGCGGCGAGATGGCCATGATGGTCATCGCGGGAACGGCCGACCATCGCCTGCCCCAGCGGTCCATCACCTGGCCGCTCGAGAAGAAGAGGGCAAAGTCGATGGCGGTGGCAAAACCCATCACCAGAGCAATCTGAACGTCCTGCATGCCGATGCTGAGAGCCCAGAGGGGGAGCAAAACGGTTCGGCTCGACCGCAGTGCCCCCGTGATGCCGCTGGCGGTGCCCAGCCGTGCGAGCACGCCGCGATTGGTCCACATCGTTCGGAACATCCCCATCGTTTCGCGTTCGACTTCGTCTTCGCCGCGCGTGACCACACGCCCATCGGGCTCGGTGACCAGCGCGGGTTTGCCAAACACCTTCTCCGGGTCGGTGAGAAAGTACACCACGGCGATGGTGCCCAGGGTTCCCAGGCCGGTGAGCCAGAAGGCGGAGTGTGGAGAGCCGGTGAGTGCAATGACGCCGGCACCGGCGAACGGGCCAACCACGGCACCGGCGCGAAACATGCCGCCCAAGAGCGATAGGGCCCGAGCGCGATAGGCCAGCGGAACGTACGTGGTGAGCAGCGCGTGGCGCGCCAACCCAAAGGTTGCTGTGGCGAGCCCAATCAGCAAAATGCCCGCTCCCAGCGTGAGCGCATCGCGCGCAAGGATGCCCAGAATCACTCCTACCAGCGCCAAGACGCTCGACCACAGCATTGCCATGCGCTCGCCGATTCGCGCCACGAGTAATCCGCTGGGAATGTCGCCCAGCAAAATGCCGAGCGTCAGCATGGCGGCTACCAGCCCGGCCAGCGCCAGTGTGGCTCCCGTGTCGCGCGCGATGGCCGGAATCACCGGAATAATCGCGGCTTCGGCAGCGGAGAACAGGAAGGTGGGTAGGTAGATGGCCAGTGCGCCCTTGCGCAGTGAGAACTCTTTGCTCGATGTAGCCATGCTGCCCTCGAGCCTACGCGCTCGTAGCCTCGCCGGTAGGCTGGAACAACAATGATCGACATCGACCTCTCGGACGAAATCCGCGCTCTGCGGTCAACGTTTGCCGACATCCGCTCGGTGGTGGGCGTGGAGCGACTCGAGGCCGAGATTGCCGAGTTGAACGAGCAGGCGGGGGCTGCCGACCTGTGGGACGACACCGCGAACGCCCAGCGCGTGACGAGTGCGCTCTCGCACCGTCAGGCCGATTTGGCCAAGGTTTTTGACATCGAACGGCGACTCGATGACGTTGAAGTTTTGGTGGAGATGGCCAACGAGGCTGGCGACGAAGCCGCGGCAGCCGAAGCACGCTCCGAGCTTGCCGACGTGACCAAGATGTTGGGCGAGCTCGAAATTCAGACGCTGCTAAACGGTGAGTACGACGCACTGCCGGCCGTCATCACCATTCGTGCGGGCGCCGGCGGCGTTGATGCCGCCGACTTCGCAGAGATGCTGCTGCGCATGTATGTACGCTGGGCCGAGAAGCACGGTTACGGCGTCTCCGTGCTCGATACCAGCTATGCCGAGGAGGCGGGCATTAAGTCGGCCACCTTCGAGGTCGGCGCCCCCTACGCTTTTGGCACGCTCAGCGTTGAGGCGGGCACGCATCGACTGGTGCGCATGAGTCCGTTCAACTCGGCCGGCAAGCGCCAGACCAGTTTTGCGGCCGTCGAGGTGGTTCCTCTCATGGCCGAGGC
>DBCH01000032.1:7416-7807 GCA_002292955.1 Microbacteriaceae bacterium UBA963
AGCGTGAACACCACCGACTCGGCCGTGCGCATCACGCACCTGCCCTCGGGACTTGTGGTGAGCTGCCAGAACGAGAAGAGCCAGATTCAGAACCGGGCGGCCGCCATGCGCGTGTTGGCCTCACGCCTGCTGCTCATTCAGCGCGAAGAAGAGAATGCCAAGAAAAAAGAACTGGCGGGAAACTTCACGGCCAGTTGGGGCGATCAGATGCGCTCCTACGTACTCGCGCCGTACCAAATGGTCAAAGACCTGCGCACGGAGTTTGAGGTGAACAACCCGGGTGCCGTTTTCGATGGCGACCTCGACGGCTTTATTGCCGCCGGCATCCGCTGGCGCAAGCAGAAGTAGCCGGGGGCTTCGATACACCCACTGCGTGGGCACTCAGCCAACG
>DBCH01000032.1:7839-8286 GCA_002292955.1 Microbacteriaceae bacterium UBA963
TCGCTGGTTGAGTAGCGGCGCATCGCTGGTTGAGTAGCGGCGAAGCCGCGTATCGAAACCGCGGTGCCTGTGGCTTCGATACTTGGTTTCGATACGCCCACCCAGTGGGCTACTCAACCCACGGCACTGCGTGGGCACTCAGCCAGCGAACGCACACCCAACTTGCGGGTGTCGCTCGGCACCTGCACGTACTCCCTTGCCTAGGCTCGAAATCAGCATGATTCGTTTTGACAATGTCACCAAGCAGTACCGAGGTTCGACGCGCCCGGCACTCAACAACGTGAGCTTCGAAATCCTTCGAGGTGAGTTTGTGTTTCTGGTGGGCGCCTCTGGATCGGGCAAATCGTCGTGCCTGCGGTTGATTATTAAAGAAGACAAGCCCACGCGCGGAGCCATTCACGTGCTGGGTCAAAACCTCGGCACCATCTCCAGTCGCAAGATTCCCTT
>DBCH01000032.1:8394-9113 GCA_002292955.1 Microbacteriaceae bacterium UBA963
AAGTCCAAGGGCTACATTCAATCCGCCGTGCCGGATGTACTCAAGATGGTGGGGCTCGCCGGCAAGGCGTCGCGCTATCCCCACGAACTCTCGGGCGGTGAGCAGCAGCGCGTGGCCATCGCACGCGCGATCGTGAACAAGCCCGCCCTGCTCTTGGCGGATGAGCCCACGGGTAACCTCGACCCGGCAACGAGTGCGGGGATCATGTCTCTGCTGGAAGCCATCAACGCGGGCGGGACTACGGTTGTCATGGCCACTCACGCCGCCGACTTCGTTGATCGCATGAAGAAGCGCGTCATCGAGCTCTCGGCCGGTCAGATTGTGCGTGACGAGCGCGATGCCGGATACGGCCACACGGCGGCCATGCCCATCGTGGGCGGCGAAACGTCGGTGAACGCCACGGGAGAGATTCCGAGCGTCGCGCGTCGATCGGCCAAGGCCAAGACGGGCCCCATTTCTCGTCCACCGGTGGCAGCCAATCCGATTATTGAGACCACCGACCTCGTGGTGCCGCGCGTGCACCTCGAGGGCACCACGGGCCTGGATGAGATGACCCTCGACGCTGTTCCCGAACTTCCCAGCCAGTTTTCGATTCAAGCATCCGACGACACCGACGACCTGAGCGCCATCAGCGAACTCTTTGCCATGAACGATTCGCAGGCCGTGCCGCGCATCGACCCGGAGAATGACCCCCGCTACAACGCCGGCGTTCCCACGGC
>DBCH01000011.1 GCA_002292955.1 Microbacteriaceae bacterium UBA963
TTGAGGTCGAGAACGAGCGAGCGCTTATTGCGGTTGACGCCAGAAAAATACGTGGACGACCCGTCGGCCGCCTTGGGGGGAGCCCACGCGCGTGTTTCATCTCCCACCGGCGACTCGATTTTTATCACGTCCGCGCCAAAATCAGCCATCATCATGGTGGCGTAGGGTCCGGCCAACACCCGCGTAAAGTCCAGAATGCGGATGCCCGACAGGGGTAGGGGGCGTGCTGTCGGCTCTGAACTCACAGTTCCCATCCTATTCGCGACATTTTTTGTCTATGCTCAGCGTCAGGAGGTATCCATGTCGGTTACAGCATTGAAGAATTTTGTCGGCGGAAAATCAGTTGAGTCCGAGTCGAAGACGACCATCAACGTGATTGATCCCTCAACCGGAGAGGTGTACGCCACCATCCCGGATTCCACGGAGAAGGACGTGGCCAAGGCCTACGCCGCAGCCAGGGCGGCCTTCGCCGAATGGAAACAGACCACGCCCTACGAACGCCAGGTGGCCCTCCTCAAGGTGGCTGACGCCATTGAAGCGCGGGGCGAAGAGCTGGCCGCCATTGAATGTCGCAACACGGGAAAGCCTCTCGCCCGGTTCATGGAAGATGAAGTGCCGGCCGCCGTCGACGAGTTCCGCTTCTTCGCGGGTGCCGCGCGAAACCTCGAAGGTCGGGCCACCGGTGAATACATGAAGGACCACACCTCCTCCATCCGCCGCGAGCCCATTGGTGTCATCGGTCAGGTCACTCCCTGGAACTACCCCTTCATGATGGCCGTGTGGAAAGTGGCCCCCGCTATTGCGGCGGGCAACACCGTGGTCCTCAAGCCCTCCGAAATCACACCCGCATCGACGATTTGGCTCGCCGAACTGTTTGCGGAATTTGTTCCCGCGGGCGTCTTGAACGTCGTCCTCGGCGGACGTGACTCAGGCCGGGCTCTCGTCGCAGACAAGACCGCCGACATGGTCGCCATCACCGGATCGGTTCGTGCCGGCATGGAGGTTGCAGAATCAGCGGGTCGCGACGTGAAGCGCGTGCACCTCGAACTTGGCGGTAAAGCGCCCGTCATCATCTTCGACGACGCCAACATCGACGCTGCCGTAGAAGGCGTGGCGCTCGCCGGCTACTACAACGCCGGCCAAGACTGCACCGCTGGCACACGAGTTCTCGTGCAAAAAGGTGTTCACGACAAGTTCGTGAAAGCGCTCGCCGCGCACTCCGCGACCGTCGAAACCGGGGCTGGCAACGATGACGCACTCTACGGACCGTTGTCATCGCAAGCCCAGTTCGACAAGGTCATGGGTTTCATCGAACGCCTGCCGGGGCACGCAAAACTCGTGACCGGCGGAACGCGCGTTGGTGACAAGGGCTACTTCATGGCGCCAACGGTCATCTCCGGGCTGAAGCAGGATGACGAGGTAATCCAAGACGAAATCTTCGGACCGGTCATCACCGTTCAGGTGTTCGACACCGAAGCCCAAGCCCTGGAGATGGCCAACGATGTGGAATACGGACTCTCCGGTTCGGTGTGGTCCGCCAACCACGGCACGTGCATGCGCATGTCGAAAGACCTGGACTTTGGTGTCGTGTGGATCAACACGCACATCCCCTTCGTCTCCGAGATGCCGCACGGTGGATTCAAGCACTCGGGTTACGGCAAGGACCTCTCGCAGTACGGCTTCGAGGATTACACACGCGTCAAGCACGTGATGAGCTATATCGGCGAGTAGCCCGTCTCGCTGGTTGAGTAGCCGACCGCTGTCGCTGGTTGAGTAGCCGACCGCCAGGTCGGCGTATCGAAACCCAAAGACTTGGCCTGGATTCGATAAGTTCGAACAGTGAGTAAGTCGTTGCGTCGAGCCCTCGTGATCGCTGCCGTTGTTGTCGGCGCGGCGATTGTGTTCTCGGTCGTTGCATTTGCGTTGCGCGCACAGCCAACCGTGCAGGAATTCATGGCGCAGTATCCGGGGGTTGTCGAACCGGCAGCCGGTGCCCCGGTGGGTATTCCCGTGTGGGTGAACGTGACGCACTTCCTGAACACGCTGTTCTTGCTTCTCATCATTCGCACGGCTCTCTCCATTCGTTCGAAGAAGCGCCCGCCGGCTTTCTGGACCCCGCGGCGCAGGCTTTTCGGTCAGGCACCGCGGCGCATGGGCATCAACGTCTGGCTGCACAATACGGTCGACATCCTCTGGGTACTTAATGGAGCGGTGTATCTGGTGTTGCTCTTTGCCACCGGTCAGTGGGTGCGCACTGTGCCCACCAGCTGGGAGGTTTTCCCTCACGCTCTATCCGCGCTCATGCAGTACCTCACGTTTACGTGGCCCGTTGAGAACCCGTGGGTGAGTTACAACGCACTGCAGGTTTTGGCGTACTTCGGAGTGACATTTCTGCTGGCTCCGCTGGCAATCCTCAGCGGCCTGCGCCTATCGCGCGCCTGGCCACTCGATGCGCCGCGCCTCAATCGCTGGGTTCCCGAGAAGCCCGTCCGTTGGGTGCACAACGTTGTTCTCTTTCTCTTCCTCGCGTTCATCGTGGTGCACGTCGACCTGGTTCTGTTCACGGGCGCGGTGCGCAACCTCAACGTCATGTATGCCGGGAACGACGGTATGAGTTGGCTGGGCACCATTATCTTTGTGGCGTCACTCGCCCTGCTGGCCGGCGTGTGGTTCGCCCTCACGCCCGGCGTTCAGAAGCGACTCGCTTCCCTCACGGGCACCGTGAGCTAACGACTCCGTGTCGGTTTCGCCGGCGACGGCGAAGCTGAAAACGACGTGACCTCGTCCACCAGCGCCTCGACTTCATCGATCCCCTGGTTTTGGCTCTTGATCCAGCGCTCGACGATGGCAAGTTTGCGTTGATCGCTGCGAGACAGCGAGCCGTTCCTTCTCAACCGCTCGGCGACGCCCATGGCCATGAGGCGCAT
>DBCH01000065.1 GCA_002292955.1 Microbacteriaceae bacterium UBA963
TGATCACTACCTCGGCAAGGAGACGGTTCAGAACATCCTCGCTCTGCGCTTTGCCAATCAGCTGTTCGAACCCCTGTGGAATGCGGAGCATGTTGACCATGTTCAAATCACCATGGCCGAAGACATCGGGGTCGGAGGCCGTGCGGGCTATTACGACGGCATCGGCGCTGCCCGGGACGTGATTCAGAACCATCTGCTCCAGCTTCTCGCCCTCACCGCGATGGAGGAGCCCATATCGTTTCATGCTGCCGACCTGCGCGCAGAGAAGGAGAAGGTTCTTGCGGCTGTTCGACTGCCCAAAGATTTAGGCTCCTCGACTGCTCGAGGCCAGTACACGGGCGGTTGGCAAGGCGGTGAGCACGTGGTGGGTTTCCTTGACGAAGAGGGCATGAACCCTGACTCGCTGACCGAGACCTACGCAGCAATGCGCTTGGACATCGGCACGCGCCGGTGGACCGGTGTTCCCTTTTACCTGCGGGCCGGAAAGAGACTCGGTCGACGCGTGACGGAGATTGCTGTGGTGTTCAAACGTGCACCGCAATACCTTTTTGCCGAGCATCAAACCTCGGCCGTGGGTCAGAACGCGCTCGTCATCCGCGTTCAGCCCGATGAGGGTGTGACCATTCGATTTGGATCAAAGGTTCCTGGTGCGGGCATGCAAGTACGAGATGTCACGATGGATTTCGGCTACGGACACGCCTTCACCGAGGCAAGCCCGGAGGCGTACGAACGACTCATTCTCGACGTTCTCCTCGGTGATCCGCCACTCTTCCCTCGTCACGAAGAGGTTGAACTGAGCTGGAAAATTCTGGATCCCATCGAGGAGTTCTGGGCTACTCAGGGGAAACCCGAGGAGTACGCTCCGGGCAGTTGGGGGCCAGCGAGTGCCGATGAGTTGATGGCTCGTGATGGACGCACATGGAGGCGACCATGATTTTTGACATGCCCGACACGACCACGGCTCTCGTATCAAAATCGCTCGTCAGCATTCGGGAGGAGGGCGGTACCGTCGCTCTGGGACGTGTTCTCACGCTGGTTATCTCAACGGCACCCGGCCTCGAGGAAGATGCAATTTCGGCAGCAAATGAGGCCTCTCGAGAGCATCCCATGCGCGTCATCGTGCTGAGCATCCCTCGTGAGAGCACCCACATCACGAACCGCCTCGACGCTGAGATTCGTGTGGGTGGTGACGCTGGAGCCAGTGAGGTGATTGTTCTTCGTGCCTACGGAGACGTGGGAAGTGATGAGCGGGGTCTCGTAAACGGACTACTTCTCCCGGATACTCCTGTTGTGGCCTGGTGGCCAAACGACGCCCCTCCCGTTGTCTCACAGAGTGCGCTGGGGAATATGGCCCAGTGTCGCATCACAGATTCAGCAGGCTCCTCCAACCCTATGGGTCGGCTCAATGAACTGTCACAGACCTATGCTCCGGGTGATGCGGATTTTGCCTGGACACGCATTACCCCGTGGCGCACGCAGTTAGCGGCAGTACTCGACCAGCCTCCGCATGATCCCATCACCGGTGTTTCTGTGTCGATGTCGGCCAACTCTCCGAGTGGTCGGTTGTTGGCGGCATGGCTCGCGCTGAGACTGGGCGTAGCCGTCTCGATTGAGTTGACCCACCATGTCCCGGATGACGGTTCGATTCATCGCGTTGCCCTGACTCGCGCGGACGGCGACATCGTCCTCACACGACGAAACGAGAAGGTGGCGCGTCTCGAGCAGCCGGGTCAACCCACACACGATGTCTCTCTCAGTCGGCGATCGTTGCGCGATTGTCTTGCCGAGGAGCTGCGCCGCCTGGATCCGGATGTCGTCTATGGCGACGTCGTGACCCACGGACTCACCCTCGTGCCGAAGGACTAGGCCGTGATTGCCCGCACACTCGTCGTTGGTGACGACAAGAAAGATGTCATCAAGCGCGTTGCCCGTGATGCCCGTCTTCTCCTGGTAGAAGTTCTCGCGCAGACGGAATGTGCACACGTCGCGCTGACGGGCGGCTCCGTGGGAATTGGTGTTCTTGAGTACCTCGGAGCAACCGACGACGACGCGCCGAGGGAGGAACGCGTGGATTGGTCGCGCGTTCACCTGTGGTGGGGTGACGAGCGCTGGCTGGTTGGCGGCGACGCGGAGAGAAATGACGCTCAGGCGGAAAGCCCGTTCCTTGACGCGCTCCCCTTCGATGCCCATCGCATCCACCGCATGCCCACGTCGAACGCGGGACTCACCCTCGACGAGGCTGCGGACGCGTACGCCAAAGAGCTGGTGGGGCTTTTACCCGGTAGTTCTGGACGTGTCGCGAGCACTTCGGGCAGTGAATCCCCGGGGTCTCAGTCCGCTACGCAAGTTGCACAAAGTTTCGATGTGGTCTTTCTCGGCGTTGGGCCAGACGCTCACGTGGCTTCTCTCTTTCCGGGACGGAGGGAAGAAGCCGAGTCGTCGGCCATCGTCATTCCTGTTCGCAACTCCCCCAAACCCCCACCCGAACGACTTTCGCTCACTCTGAAGGCCATCAATTCGTCTGCTCGGGTGTGGTTGATAACTGCCGGCAGCGACAAGGCGGAAGCTATCGAGTTGGCGCTGGGGCAGTCCGATGTATCTGCTGCACCAGCCAGCGCGGTCTCCGGCCGCATTGAAACTCGGGTGTACTGTGACCGAAGTGCGAGCCGGGCCGAAAACTAACCTGTGTGGTGAGCCCTCAGGCTTAGGTCTTAGCTGTGCCGCGACGCACGCGAAGCTGGTGCAGCGCATCGTCGAGAATCTGCTGCGCCTCTTCGGGTGTGCGGCGCTCTTTGACGTATGCCAAGTGGGTCTTGTACGGCTCTGCCTTGGCCATCTCGGGAGGCGCGTTCTGGTCGCGTCCGGCCGGCAAGCCCGATGTTGGCGAGTCGATGATCTCAGGAATCTCGTCAGCGGGAAGGTTGGCTGCGTAGTAGCGAACTGTCTCGTTACCGAGAGCATCCCAGTAGGAGATAGCTATGCGCTCCGCGTGAACACCGTGGTCTTGTTCGCCCATGGGCCCCGCGCCGACACGGGAGCCACGAATGGCACTTCCTCCAGCCACCTCTAGGCTCCGGTGAAACGGGTGATCAGGCCCAGAACAACTATGCAGACAATCCACACGAGACCGAGGATAATCGTGATTCGGTTTAGGTTGCGTTCAGCGACGCCGGATGAACCCAAGCTCGACGTCACTCCGCCACCAAACATGTCTGAAAGACCACCACCGCGCCCCTTGTGAAGCAGAATGAGCAGCGTCAAGAGAAGACTCGTGATACCCAGAATGACCTGAATAGCGATTGTAAGAATTTCCATGGCAAAACCTTGATTTCGTGAACGTAAGAAAAAAGCCTGACGTAAGTCTACCCGACTAAACGACGTGCTTAAGGAATCGACAGATGCTTGAGAACTCTGTCACATCGAGACTAGCTCCACCCACGAGAGCGCCGTCGACATCGGGCTGACGCATGAGCGCTGAGATGTTCGACGCCCGCACGGATCCACCGTAAAGAATGCGGGTGGCGTCACCGCTATCGAGGCCCCACACCTCGGTGACAGTCGCGCGAAGGGCGGCGCTCACCTGCTGGGCTTGCTCCTCCGATGCCGCCTTGCCGGTACCAATGGCCCAGACGGGCTCATAGGCGATGACAATCTCTGCGGGGCTCACTCCGTTCAGCGCGGCGCTTAGCTGGGTTACCGGAACAGCACTCGGCCCGTACTGAGCCAGATCCGCTTCGGTCTCCCCCACACAGATAATCGGAGTGAGGTCGTTTCGGAGTGCCGCAGAGACCTTGGCGCGCACCATGTCATCGGTTTCGCCGTGGTACTGCCGACGCTCTGAGTGACCGACCAGCACGTAGGTCGAGCCGAGTGAGCGCAGGAACCCACCGCTCACTTCACCGGTGTAGGCGCCCGCATCGTGCGCCGACAGATCCTGACCTCCGTATGCGAGGTCAAACTTATCGCCCTCAATGAGATTCTGGATGCTGCGTAGGTCGGTAAACGGAGGAAAGAGAGCGACTTCGGTCGAGGCGTAGTCGTGACGTGCGTCCCGAAGAGTCCACGCCAGTTTCTGGGTGAATGCGATTGCTTGAAGGTGATCCAGGTTCATCTTCCAATTGCCCGCGATAAGCGGGAGTCTGTCTACTGCCATCCGAGTGCCTCCAGGCCGGGTAGTGTCTTACCTTCCAAAAACTCCAAGCTTGCTCCGCCACCTGTGGCGATGTGTCCAAAATCACTATCCGCAAAACCGAGTGCTCGGACCGCTGCAGCACTGTCGCCGCCTCCAACGACACAGAAGCCGCTCATATCTGCCAGGGCCGATGCGATCCGTCGCGTGCCGTGGGCAAACGCGGGCATCTCAAAGACACCTGCGGGCCCGTTCCAGAAAACGGTCTTCGACGCGGCAATGTGTTGAGCGAATGTCTCCGCAGCAGCTGGTCCAATGTCCAGGCCAATCCCTGCGGCGCCAAAGCGCGTTGACTCAATCCTGTCAGCGGAAACCACAACGTGCTCGGCATCAGCGGAGAAACCACTGGCAACTACGATGTCCTGAGGAAGGACGATAGCGACTCCGAGTTGCTGAGCCTGTTCGAGATAGGTTCGGCACGTCTCGATCTGATCACCTTCGAGCAAACTTGACCCGACGGCGAAGCCCTGCGCGGCGAGAAACGTGTAGAGCATTCC
>DBCH01000133.1:0-920 GCA_002292955.1 Microbacteriaceae bacterium UBA963
ATTTATCCTCTGGCGCTGGGGTTGTGACGGGCTGATCGCAATCTGCCTCGATAGACATGTGATACAGGTTGATGCGAAGTGGCACATCTGGAGTGCTTGCCAAAGCGGTGTAGGCAGGAAGCTGTTGAGCTTGATACGTGTGTTCGCTTGTTGAGGTGATTCCATTCTCAGCCATGAGTTTGTACCACTTGGCAATCGGAACCAGCGGGTGTTGGCCCACAGAAGCCAAAATCTTTGATCCGGCGATGAGAGTTGCCCCAACTTCATAAGAACGACCGTTAGATGTTCCATCTTCATTGCGGCCAAAACGTGAACCGGTTGGATCTGCAGGAGGCTTGTTATCTGGCCAGCCCAAAAGAGCAATATTTGCTGAGTTGTAATACGCCTCGTGGCCTGAGTTGTCCAACACGATAATGGGGCGGTCAGGAAAGAAGACGTCAAGGTCTGTGTTGGTGAGCTCGGGTGCACCGTGGAGGAAGCGGTCAAGACCGTTGAACACCAGAGGGACACCGGCCGGGGTTTCTTTGTTGACCTTGACAAAGTAGTCGGTCACATCCTTGTAGGTAGGGAAACCAACGTAGGGAGCAATCCAGTGGGCGGGGTCTTGTGTAACAAGCCCAGAGAGAGCGGGGTGATTGTGAGGGTCGATCAGGCCAGGCATCAACACTGTGGAACCTAAGTCCTTGACGGTGACCCCACTGTAACTCTCCTGAAGATCAGCGAGTGCGCCCACAGCCGCAATGGTTCCTGCCGCCGAATCGATAGCCACAGCTTCTGCACGAGGATTTTTCGGATCCATCGTGATAACTGATGAGGCGGTAACAATGAGATCTACGGACACGAAACAACTCCAATGGTTTTCAGGCCGACAAACTTTTCTTCTACAGCAACCACTACAGACTAGGTGTGTTTCTGACCTG
>DBCH01000133.1:991-7384 GCA_002292955.1 Microbacteriaceae bacterium UBA963
TTTCCTTTGCAGCCGATCAATATAATGCGTGATGCGCATCGTGCTACACTTTGACCTGTGATTGTGTCGATTCGCCACAAAGGGTTGCGTGTGCTCTTTGAGGAGGGCCGAATAGCAGGACTAAAGCCACAGCATGTGCAGAAGCTTCGTCTCCAATTGGTCGCACTACACACGGCCAACACCATTGATGACTGAACTCACACCTATGTTTGATCCGCCACATCCCGGAGATTTCATCTCAGAGGTCTATCTGAAGCCCTCTGGGCGGAGTGCCAGGGCTCTCGCTGGGATGCTGGGAGTAACGCCCTCGACCGTTCAACGGCTTCTGAACGGTTCCCATGGAGTTAGCCCGGAAATGGCTCTTCGACTCTCGTTCGTGTTGGGTAGATCTGCTGAGAGCTGGCTAAACATGCAACACGCTCATGACCTCTGGCAGGTGCGCCAAAACCTTGACCTGGCGACCTTGGAACCGCTGGTTCTCACCCAGACGTAGTCACTGTGCCGAAACGTTCCCACTGGGTTCATGCCTGCGCAGCCACCGACCCTGAACAGGTAGCCGGCATGCTTGTGCAGTAGCGTGAGAGGCCAAGGAAGCCAATTCGGTGTCCATGAACGGGCACACATGCATTCGCAGCCGGCAATACCATCAGAGGCGCCGACCAAAAATCTCCGGACGCTCGGGCTGCTCGGCTTCTCGCTCAAAGGCGATGAGTTGCGTGTGCCCATACATCCCGGGCATTTTGACCGGATTCCGGCTGAACTTCGCTCGCAGATTCTTATTGAGAAAGGCTATGGCGACAGGTTCGGATTATCGAACGAGGCGCTTCGTGACCATTTTGAGCACGTGGTGAACAGGGATGAAATCTTTGCTTCTGCAGACATTGTCGTGGTGCCGAAACCCCAGCACGATGACCTCAGAGCTATGCATGACAAGCAAACCCTCTGGGGTTGGCCGCACTGTGTGCAAGATGAAACACTCACCCAGATTGCGATCGAGAAGAGGCTCACCCTGATCGCCTTTGAAGCGATGAATCACTGGAATACGGATGGTTCATTCAGCCTGCACGTGTTTCACGCCAACAATGAGCTCGCAGGGTACTGCTCGGTGTTGCATGCGTTGCAATTGCAGGGAATCACGGGCGACTACGGTCAGCGGCTCACCGCAACCGTAATCGGTTTTGGAGCGACAGCGCGAGGCGCTATTACCGCACTCAATGCCCACGGAATCTCGGTCGTGCGCGTGCTCACCAACCGGGCGGTTGCGGCGGTGGCGTCACCGATTCACTCGGTTGAGATTATTCAATTTGATCACGTCGAGGGCCCATATCTGAGCGAGGTCATCACCGACGACGGTCGCGTGCCAATTGCCTCACTGCTTGCCGAAAGTGATCTTGTGGTCAATTGCACACTGCAAAACCCGAACGACCCCATGTTTTTTCTGCACGAGAACGATCTTGATTTGTTTCGTACGGGCAGCCTGATCATCGACGTTTCGTGCGATGAGGCGATGGGGTTTTCCTGGGCGAAGCCGACCTCTTTTGCGCATCCCACCGTGGCTCTCGGTCACGGGGTCACGTACTACGCCGTAGACCACAGCCCCTCATACCTGTGGAACTCGGCCACCTGGGAGAACAGTCTCGCGCTGCTGCCCTTTTTGCCAACAGTGATGGCTGGTCCGGCCGAGTGGGGTGTCGACCAGACCATCACTCGCGCCATCGAGATTCGCGACGGCGTGGTTCAGAACGCCGCCATAATCGACTATCAGCATCGTGAACCGACGTATCCGCATCGGCGCATCGGCTAGGTCACCCTTTGCTGCGCAAAGACTTTGTGTGCAGGAAAGCCCGGTAAGCAGGGCGAGAGACCGTCTGCGGCAACGGTCTTGTTTCGGCCGTGATTTGTTGGGGGCGGGCTTCCCTGGGGGAAAGTTCTCAAACGCGCTTCATGAACACGAAGTCGATCACGTTCTCGATGTGGTTGGAGACGACGTGCTTACTGAGCGCCACGGCTTCGGGGGTGGCCTGCGAGGGCTCATGTTTGCCCGCAAACCAGACCGCTGAGCCGAGGGTGGACATTGCCACGCTCGCCGTGAGGTCGACCAGCGCGGAATTCGCAAGGTACGTCGCCCGATCGAACGTCTCTTCGGTGATCTCGATTTCCGAAACCTTTTCGCCCTGAACGTCAAGGATGAGTTGAGCTAACCGGCCGAGATTGAGCTCGAACTTGACCGTCATGAGTTCGCGAAACCGGTCGTTGTAGTCGAGCGGATTCCCGAGCGCAACTCGTGGGTAGTTGTGCGCAACAGCCCATCCGGGCCATTTTTGACCAAACTGAATTTGCGCCATCATCCACGCGCGAAGGCGGGCCCGAGGGTCCCGGGGTGCATCAGCTACTGCTTGCCGAAGGTCTTCGACGTAAATCAGATAGGCGGTGTACGAGCCCTCTGCAATCAGACCGTCTCGGGATCCAAAGTAGTGATTGATCATCGCGGACGTGTAACCCAGGGACTTGCTTACCTCTGTGTGCTTAAATCCGCCGGGACCCCGTCGCCCGAATTCGTCGATTGTCAGGTAAAGAAAGCGATCGCGAGCCGACGGAGAAGAATCCCCGCACATGTTTCGCCAGTAATCCGGTGTGAGGTGTGGGGAAGCTGGGGGGAACTCCTCTTTGGGTGGCCGTGCCATGCGTACCGTTCTTGTCGTTGGCGACATCGATTCTTACATCACCTGCGATATCGACACTAGCGGAACTAATGAATCAATCAGTTAGTTAGGTTGGTCAGGTTCGCGCCTCGATACCCGCCCGAGGCGCAACTATTCGTAGCGCAGCGCCTGAACGGGATCGAGTCGGGCCGCTCGGCGGGCCGGAATGGCACCCGCACCAACGAAGAAGCCCAGGATTCCTCCGCCCAACCCGAGCAGCGCCGCCTCGAGGGTGCCACGCCAACAGATTCCAGCGTCTTGCCCACGGCTGGCGAGGGATTGGTTGAACGATTCTCGGTGGCCATGATCGCTCTCGAGATTGCCGGTGTCGTCGCCGGTATTGTGGTGCTCATTCTCGGCAATCGCGCCGACTAATGGGCTGCCAGAGCGTCGACCTAAATCGCCCTCTCAGCGGGCGAGACTCGGTGTCATCACGTCAGGAAGAAAAAAGGGAAACATCATGGGAAAAGTCCTTATCAGTAGCGAGAAAATCGACACCTCAATCATGGGCGCCCATGCTTTCCGCATTCGCTATCACTCGCATGACGTTCAGGGCAAGAAAACGGAGTCAACGGGGCTGGTGATTTCTCCATCCGCGCCTGGCACAAACCGCAAGGTTGTGTCGTGGGGCCATGGCACGACAGCCATTGGTGATGGGGGAACACCTTCTGCGTGTCCCGATCCGGCACGTGAACTCACGACCTATTTTGCGTCCGGCTCTCTCACTCAGATTGACTACGGAATCCCCGGACTTCAGAAGTTCATTGACGAAGACTGGATTGTCGTCGCGACCGACTATCAGGGCCTGGGAACTCCGGGTGTCCACCAGTACACGGTCAACCGCACCAACGCCATCGACACCGTGACAATCGTGCACGCAGCTCGGGAGATGGAGCTTGGCGCCGGCACCAAGTTTGGCGTGTTCGGTTGGTCGCAGGGTGGCGGAACGGCCGCAGCGGCTGTTGAGCTCGAACCCGCAGACTATGGTGACCTAGAGATTGTTGGAGCGGCCGCCATGTCGCCCGGTGTTCCCATCATCGCTGTCAGGCTGCCCGGCCTGGGTTCTGCGCTCGGCGGTAGCGACATTCCGCCGGACAGCCACCTCTTCATGATTCTCGCTGGCATGGCCGCTGCGTTCCCCGAGACACTCTCCCTCGATGACGTCTTTACGCCTCTCGGCAAGCAGATCTTTGAGGAGAACTGGAATGTGCAACCCGTCCACCACCTTGGGGACATTCTGAGTCGCGCCTACAAGCACGGGGGACAAGTCATGGCCATCAACAAGGAGAAGTTCCCGGCGTGGATCGCGGCGTTCGGTGCCGGCTCGGCCACGCTGAAGAAGCCCGTGGCGCCCGTGCTCGTTCTTATCGATAGCCAGTACGACGGCCCCAACCCCGTTAGCTGGCAGACCGGCTATATTGATGCCATCACGGCTCTGGGTGGCGACATCACGTCGACCGACTACCCGAACGATGACCACTTTTCACTTCCGAAGAGTTCCGTTGACGAAGTGCGCACGTGGTTGGGCGCGAAGTTCGCATAGATGGCGTGGTGGTCGTCAGGCCACAGATCATGACAGAAAGGTGACGCGATAACCATGAGGCTCGTAGCCTTTATCCTTGGCGTGGTCGGCACACTAGCGCTCGTTGTGGCAATCGTTCAATCGATGCTCATCACGCGCAACTCACGCAACTGGATTAGTCGCGCTGTCTCGGCCGCCATCACGGGCTTGGCCGTTGCGCCCCTTCGTCTGTTTCGAACCTACGTTGCTCGCGATCGTTGGCTCAGTGGACTTGCTCCCGCGACGCTGCTCATTCTTCTCACGGTCTACGGCATCGGCTTCATTTTCACTCTCGGACTTGCGGTGTGGGGGAGCACAGACCTCGGCGTGTGGGAATCTCTGTATCAGTCCGGATCGACCTTCACGACACTCGGCATCGTAGAACCCACGAATGCGACCTCTGCGGTGGTCTCGTTTGTCGGCGCTTTTCTCGGACTCGTTGTTGTGGCCATCTTCATTGGTTATTTGTTGGCTCTTTACGGCATGTACTCCAGTCGCGAATCGGTCATGGCTCGCCTCTCGACGTATGCCGGCGAACCGGCGTGGGGCCCTGAATTTCTTTCGCGCGCGGCCGTTATTGGCCGCCCAGCCAGTGACGCACCGAGAATTGAACTCGTCTTGAATTGGGTCAGTGAACTGCGACTCAACCAGGAGATGAACCCCATTCTCGCGTCGTTCCGTTCGACCTCGAGTAACCGACACTGGGTCATTACGACTCTGGCCACCATGGATGCGGTCGCCCTGCGGTTGGCGCTCGAACTGTCCGACGATGTTCCTGCCGACATCCAATTCCTTACGCAAGGAACCCTGACACTGGCCGAGCTGAATCGTCGCCCCGTTGCCGCGTGGACGGTAGGGCGCCACATGTTGGAAGCCGTTCGGGGCAATGTCACCCGCGACGTGCCCACCCTCTCGGACGAGGAGTGGCGAGAAGGTTGGGACGAGATGGTGAACGCGGGCATTAGATCTCGCGTGAGTCAGTCGAAGGTCCGTAACCGCGTTGAGGCCATGCGGGGGCTTTATGCTCCCGATGCCTATCGTCTGGCCCAGAAGCATCACGCCATCCGAGCACCGTGGTCGGGAGAGCGTCGCCTACCCGCACCCGTGGAGTGGCCGATGCGCGCGGGCAACGAGGATCTGGGTACGCCCCGCTCTCGATGAGTGAAGCGCGCCGGTGGCGCAGGTCGCCGTCTAGCGCGATCCGGTCTGCACCCGACGACGCTGGCTGGCCGGACGCGACTGGGTGCGCTGTGAACCATCGCCACCATTTCGCGCAGAGGTGCCGGGACGACTGGAGCCTTCGTGTCCTGAGCGGTCGTGTCGTGAGCGATCGTGTGCGGTGCGGTCGCTACCCGTGCGCTGTCCACCAGCGCGTGGGCTGTCAGACCGGGCGCCTCCCGAGCGGGCCGCGCGCTTGCGCTGCGCGTTGGCTCCGGTGGATGTTCCCGTGCGCTGCGGCGCGGCCGCACGAGGTGCGGGCTTGACGTACTCGGCCACGTCACCGATCAGGGCAACAACTTCGGGGGACGACGCCGTGACCTGCGTGGGCGTGACCGTGATGGCGGCCTTCTTAAGCAGAGCGGCCAAATCCTTCTTCTGAGTGGGTAGGCAGATGGTTACGACGTCGCCATCGCTGCCAGCACGCGCCGTGCGACCCGAGCGGTGTAGGTACGCCTTGTGCTCCATGGGCGGATCCACGTGAATCACGAGCTCGATGTCGTCCACGTGAACTCCACGCGCCGCCACGTCGGTGGCCACAAGCACTTTGACGGCGCCAGACGAGAACGCCGCGAGGTTGCGGTCACGAGCGGGCTGCGACAGGTTTCCGTGCAGGTCAACCGACGGGATGCCCGCGGCGGTGAGTGCCTGCGCCAGTTTCTTGGCGTGGTGCTTGGTGCGCATAAACAGGATGCGACGTCCGCTGCCCGAAGCGAGCGACTGAACCAACTGCTTCTTGGATTCCGCGGTGGGCGTTTCGAACACGTGGTGCGTCATTGCCGCAACGGGCGAGTTGGCCTCGTCAACCGAGTGCATCACCTCGTTCTGGAGGAAACGCTTCACGAGCTTGTCCACGCCATTGTCGAGAGTGGCGCTAAACAGCAGGCGCTGACCTCCCTGCGGCGTGGCGTT
>DBCH01000145.1 GCA_002292955.1 Microbacteriaceae bacterium UBA963
GACGCTCGTCGGGGCCATCCTGTTTGCCCTGCACTATGTGGTGCTGGCTCGGTGGAGTCCCGGACTCTCGAGTTATGCACTGACCCTGGTTCAACTCAGCGTGGCAACCGCGGTGGCCTGGGTGGGCGCCCTGGTCGATGGGTATCAGCCCCCGACAGGGTTGTCTACCTGGTTGGCGATTGCCTACACGGGAATCTTCGCCACCGCGCTGGCCTACTTCGTGCAGACCTGGGCCGAGGCCCGCATGGATGCGTCACGCGTTGCGGTGATCCTCACGCTGGAGGTGGTCTTCGCAGCCATTGTGGCGGTTGCGGTGGGTCAGGAAGTCTTGGCGCTCAAAACGATATTCGGCGGTGCGCTTATCGTGCTGGCCATGTTCGTTGTGGAGTGGCCCACCCGAAGACCCACAGTGCCGCGCGACATATAATTCTCATAGCTCGGGCCTATGGCGCAGGTGGTAGCGCGTCTCGTTCGCAATGAGAAGGTCGGGAGTTCGAGTCTCCCTAGGTCCACCGTGTGATGAGTCGCGAGATATGTCACTCAGAGCCCGGTCATCGGCCGGGCTCTTTCATGTTGTTACGCCAGTAGTTGCGGTCTGAGTCGATGGTGTTGGTGGCGATTCGGGCGGCGCCAATTCGAACGACAACCTCACAAACGTCCTAGCGATCTAGGGCGCGATTAAGCCGATTCACAAGATCGGGAACGTCGTGCTCTACTGTGGCCCGGATCAGGTTCATGTCGATAAATATGTAGCCGTGCGCAATCCGGTTTCGGGTCGAGCGCATCACTTGCCAGTCACCGCCAAAAGTGCGTTCCCGGAAGCCCTCGGTTGTCGCGGCCAGTGCGTCAATTGCTGAAGCGAGCCTGAGGCTCACGGCATCGGCAACCACGGAATCGGTGAGGTCGCCGCGTCGCATGTGTTCGTTGAGCACGGCGAGGTGAGCGAGGGCATCCTCGACCAGTTCCTTGTCGGTCCTTCTCACAGAGGAATGGCCTCGTCGCGGGCCCGAGACGCCACATTGGAGCGAAGTCCCCTCTCTGGCACGATGTCCACGGTTGTTTGCAAGATTTGTGAGATCTCCTGTTCAATTCGAGCTAACGCAAATAGCGATAGGCCTTGGGGGACGTATGCGAGTAAATCGACGTCTGAATCGGGCCCGTCTTCCTGACGTGCGACGCTACCAAAGACACGGACGTTCCTCATGCCGTTGGTCCCCAAGATGTGCAAAATCTGGCGTCGATGATCGGCTAGACGACGACCGAGTACTGTTTTGCTCTGGAATCGAAGAAGTCGAGAAACCTCGGGCTGACTGCGACCGATTGCCTGGGCAATTTGTCGCTGCGTCAACCCGGCTCGCGCCCCGGTTCTCACGGCGTTCACGAGTAAGTGCCGGGATTGCTCATGCAGGTCGTCCGCGGCGCGAGCATCGTCGACAAGCGACTGGCGTACATCTTTGTCTCTCATATAGCAAATGCTATCAAAAGTCGCTCTTTTTCAACCGGCCCAGTCCCACTCAGGATTACCGCTATCAACTCCAACGGCAAGGGTGGAATGTCAGCTCCCGTTGCTTTCGTCGCAGGTGGTAGCGCGTCTCGTTCGCAATGAGAAGGTCGGGAGTTCGAGTCTCCCTAGGTCCACAAATGAGTGAGGCCCCGCCAGGCGGGGCCTCACTCATTCTCAAGAAAATCAGCGAGAACGCGATGTCACAGATACCAGCCCCTTAACCAATCGGCGGCTGTACACAATCAAAATCAGACCACTAAAAATCGCGGCGACGGCCCACCACGGAAGTGAAGCATTTTCCACGCCCGTGCTGGGGAGTTCTGTCATGGCGCCATCACTGCCACCGGAGCCATCGGAGTCATCGATGGGGTCATCTGCGGTCGCGGTCAAGAGGTACGAAAAAGTGAAGGTTGTCGATTGACCAGCACCCAAGGAATCTATTTTGATCGCTAAATGCATGCTCATGTCAGCCGTCGCAGAGCTACCTACGGTGCTATCAAACCTCGCTGACCCCTCCCACACCTCTGAAGGATCAAAAGCCGGATCACTCTGCTGGATTTCTCGGGCAACACGAGACCGAGGGTCCTTCGAATCGAGGAAGATTTGCGAACCTCTCGTAAAGGCTGCAGAAACTCGGGATGACGATGCGCCCGGCTCAGAAATCTGAGACACAACCGTATTTGTCGATGGAAATATATCGACAGAATTCCCGTCATCAGGGTCCAATCCACGGCCGTAGTAGATGTTCGTGATTGGTGCTCCAGTGGTGTTCGTGAGCGTGACGGTAACGTCCACTCTTTGGCCCGCCTGTGGGAGGGAGTAAGTCTTCACGATATTCACACCTTGAAAAGGAGTGCTACTCGCCCAACCGACGGTGTTGTTGCCGGAGTCGCCAGTGGCATTCGTGACGCTTCCGAGCGTGCCGGAAATTTCATTGAAATTCACAAACGAAAAGTCATGGTTGTTGTATCCCAAAACAGAGCCAACCTTTAGCGCCCAGCCCTCGTAGGCCGTGCCTGGTGTGAAAAAATCACCATCCACGACGTCTGCCCCGCTAGCCGAGGACCAACTCGGTTGTGCCTTATCCCTGATGACGACGAAACCTATTGCGGTTGAACCCTGAGGATGAAATCCGCTCGGGGTTGGGCCCCTGCTCCCAAAACTCCCGTTTTCTTTCAAGCCAGCTTCGGCATACATTCCCGCCAGAAAAGCATTGGAGCCTACTTTGACGGATGTCGCTTGATCAGAAGTAGCCCAAGCAGCCCCGCCCGAAGGGAACACAAAACCCACGACGAGCGTGGCAGTCAACAAACCGTAACTCAGAGACTTTGTTATCACTTTCTGGACCTTTCGTTATTTGAAGATGATGAGGTTCTGACAAATGAATTAATCAACTGCTTGTTAACTATAGTCGTATTTCGGGAACAGATTTTTTATCCCTGTGTCGCCCGCCTCATTGTTGGCCCGCGACTTGCCCACAGGATCAAGGCGGGAGACTTGCCTGGGTTTCGTGGATCATGTCGGACGGCTCACCGAGACCATTGGCGCGTCCAACGTCAACAATGTCGAACGGCAAAGCTAATCTCCCGCTAACCGGCGTATTTCCTATTACGCGAGTTGGTTGGCACCCCCACCGAATAAAGAAACCACCCCTTGTGGGTGGTTTCTTTATTCGGTGCCTTGAGGTGGATGAGAAGGGCGGGAGTTCGAGTCTCCCTAGGTCCACCCCGCCGGCGAACTACCCGAAGAGTTCGCCGAGCCAGTTCTCTTTGCGCTTTGGGGGGCTGCTGCTTCGCGGTGCGTCGCGGTAGTTGCGTGAGTCGTCGTAGCGATCTCCCCCCGACGGTGCTTGGGGAACTGAGCGTTCGATGATCTTGTCAATCTCTCCCCGGTCTAGCCACACGCCACGGCACTGAGGGCAGTAGTCGATTTCGATTCCGCTGCGCTCCGACATTTCAAGAGCTGACTGGTCAATGGGGCAGAGCATGGACATCATCCTTTCGCGGGTGGAGACGAGGGGTTCCTCAACAAAAAATTTTATTCGTCGGTGTTTGCGCCGCCCGAGAAATATGACGAAAACAAGGGAGATTCACAGGTCTGCGCGTGACCGTCGATGAGGACCACGCGTCATTGTTCTCAACGAAGCAGTTATCGCTGGCGCTCACTCGAGGGTCATACCTAAGTAGTACTGATGGTAAGATTAAAGTATGAAAATTAGCATGAGCTTGCCCGACGAAGACGTCGTTTTCCTCGACGCCTATGCCGAAGCGAAGGGGCTTCCGTCCCGTTCGGCCGCGCTCCATAAGGCTGTCCGACTCCTTCGAGCTAGCGGACTCGCGTCGGCATACGAGGCTGCTTCACAGGAATGGGACGATGACGACGGCTCTCTCTGGGATGTCACGACGAGCGATGGACTCGGCTAGATGCACCGGGGTGAGATCTACCTGGTCAATCTCGATCCCAGTCGCAGCGGTGAGGCCAACAAGCAACGCCCCGCTGTCCTGGTCAGCAACGACGGGGCAAATAGCGCTGCCGAGCGGAGTGGTCGAGGCGTCATTACGGTCGTTCCCGTGACGTCGAATGTTACTCACGTGTATCCCTTTCAGGTCCTGCTCGCTGCCACAACAACAGGCCTCGATCGCGACTCCAAAGCTCAGGCAGAGCAGGTGCGCGCGGTTTCCGTTGACCGGCTGGGTGCCCGTATTGGTGAGG
Organism: Microbacteriaceae bacterium UBA963; assembly: GCA_002292955.1. Taxonomy (GTDB): domain Bacteria; phylum Actinomycetota; class Actinomycetes; order Actinomycetales; family Microbacteriaceae; genus UBA963. The sequence goes on from DBCH01000145.1 coordinate 4,217, forward strand.
TAACTCACGCCGTCATGGAAAACATCGACGAGGCCCTGAGGCTCCACCTCGCTCTTTAGGCTTCTCGTTATCGCAAAATTTGCCATTGAATGACAAAGAGCACCGCAACCTGCCATGCTGTTGCCATGGCAAATTCGCGCTCGGGAGACAGCATCATCACTCGGGTCACCCGCATCCTCGAGAGTTTCGACTCCACGCGGATCACGCAGACGCCGTCGGGAGTGGCGCGCCGAACCGGCTTGCCCGTATCAAGTGCTCACCGCTTGATGAACGAGCTTGCCGACAACGGTTTTCTCGAGCGGGACGACGACGGCGGCTTTCGCATCGGCATGCGCCTGTGGGAACTCACCACGCGCGGATCGAACGCGCTCGGCCTGCGCCAGGTCGCCATGCCCTTCATGGAGGAAGTCCAGGCGGGCATCCGCGAGCACACCCAGCTCGGGGTGCTCGAGCAAGACGAGGTGCTCTTCATTGAGCGCCTTTCGGCCCGTGCGGCGGGCGCCAACATCACCAAGATCGCGGGGCGTCTTCCGCTCAACGCCTCGTCCTCGGGCCTCGTCCTTCTCGCCTACGCACCGCCGGCGTACCAGGACCGCATCCTGACGTCGCCGCTCAAGCGCCTCGCACCCGAGACGATTGTGGACGCCACCGAGCTACGCAAGAAGCTGGCCGAGGTGCGCAAGCGCGGTTACGCCTTCGCCCCCGGATACATCGAGAGCGTGTCGACCGGCATCGCGGTTCCCGTGTCGGACGGCACGGGCGTGATTGCCGCCCTGTCTGTGGTGATGCCACGGGGTAACGAGCGCGAGTCGGAGGTGGTGGCGCGCCTCAAACGGGCCGCGGCTGAAATTGGTCAGGCCGCCTCGGCCGTGAGATTCGCTTCCCATTGAATGAAAACTTTGTCGAAGGTCTAACCAAAACCCGATTTGCTTTCCTCTAGACGTTGGGCGGGCGAGACTCGACCCCGAAACAAGGAGAAAACAATGGCCACACAAATGAAGACCCAGGTCGCCATCATGGGAGCCGGCCCCTCGGGTCTGCTGTTGGCGCACCTGCTGCAACGCTCGGGCATCGATTCCATCGTGATCGACGGCAAGAGCCGTGAAGAGATTGAGGGCACGGTTAAGGCCGGCATCGTCGAGCAGCCCGCCGCCGAGGTGCTCGTGGGATCCGGCGCCAGCGCGCGCGCCATGAACAAGGAGTACGAACACCACGGAATCATCTTTGACTTCGATGGCGGAAGCCACCGATTCGACTTCACCAAGCTCGTCAACAAGTCGGTGTTCCTGTTCCCCCAGCACGAGGTGCTGATTGACCTGATTGCCGCTCGCATTGCCGCCGGCAACGCGCCGCTCTTCGAGCACCTCGCCGAGAAGATCATCGACGAAAACACCAACAACCCCAAGGTTGTGGGCAAGACGGCCACGGGAGAAGAGTTCGAAATCTCGGCCGACGTTGTCATCGGCGCCGACGGTTCGGCCTCCATCGCGCGCATCGCGGTGAACGGTTCGCAGACCTCCGGATTCTTCCGCGAGTACCCCTTTGCTTGGTACGGCATTCTCACCGAAGCACCCATGAGCTCCGACGAGCTCATTTACTCGCGCTCCGAGGAGGGCTTCGTGCTCATCTCCACGCGCACGCCCGAGGTGCAGCGCATGTACTTCCAGTGCGACCCCACCATGGATCCCAACTCGGTGACCGATGACGAGATCTGGGCCAAGCTACAGCTCGGCGTCAAGGTTGAGCTCAAGCGCGGACCCATCTTCCGCAAGGACGTGCTCCGCTTCCGCTCGTTCGTGGCCTCGGGACTGCGCAACAACCGCATCTTCCTCGCCGGCGACGCCGCCCACACGGTTCCGCCCACGGGCGCCAAGGGCATGAACCTCGCGTTCTCCGACGTACTGTGGCTCAACCAGGCACTCAACGCCTTCTTCAACGAAGGCACCGAGGCGCTCATGGACTCTTACCAAGAAGATGCGCTCGACCGCATTTGGAAGGCCCAGAACTACTCGTACTGGATGACGTCGATGCTGCACATCGCCCCCGACGCCACCGAGTTCGACAAGAAGCGCCAGGTGGGCGAGCTCTACTCGGTGTGTGACTCGGAGTTCGCCCGCCAGTACGTGGCCGAGGGCTACACCGGTTGGAAGTACGGCGCGGCCTGGAAGTAGCTTCCGACGCTCACGCACCTCACTGTGGCGCCCCCTCGAGAGAGGGGGCGCCATCGCGTGAACCTGATCTGCAATTCGTCCTAGTCTGAAGGTGGAGGCACTCATGGAATCGCTCACACGGCACACCGATTACGGCAACGAGGGTCTGACAGAGGCGCAAGCCGGAACTGATCCGTATGCTCTGCTCGCGGCGTGGATTACGGTCGCCGAGTCGGCCGACATCTTCGAGCCCAATGCCATGGTGCTCTCTACCGTCGGCGCTGACGGTTCACCGTCGTCACGAACGGTTCTTCTCAAGGGGCTCAACGACGCAAGTTCACCCGACGTCGGGCTCGAGTTTGTCACCAACTACCTCTCGCAAAAAGGACGCGCACTGGCGGCGCACGATCGCGTCTCGCTGCTGTTCCCCTGGTACGGGCTCAAGCGTCAGGTGATTGTGTCGGGGCGCGCGCAACGGACAGACGCGATCACGAGTGACGCCTTCTTTGATCGTCGCCCGCACGGCGCGCGCTTGGCGGCGATTGCCAGCGACCAGTCTGAGCCCGTCGACAGCCGCGACACGCTCGATGAGCGCATGGCTGTGCTCGAGGATCAGTACCCCGAGGGCGAACACATTCCCCGACCCGAGAAGTGGGGCGCCTTCCGGGTCGTGCCCGACCGGTTCGAATTCTGGGCGGGGCGCTCGAAGCGTTTCCACGATCGCCTTGTTTTTGCTCGCAGCGAGACGTCAACCGGTTGGACCGTCACGCGTCTGCAGCCGTAACGTAGCTACTTCTTGGGTTGAGGCTTTCGGGCGCGCGGGGCCGGCTTTCTTGCGAGTGTCTTTGCTGCGACAGGCTTTGCGTGGGCGGTAGCTCGGGCTCGAGCCCGCCGGATTAGCGGAATCGCAATCGCCGCGGCGATGCCGGCCAGCACAATCAGCACCCCGAGCCACGGCAACACGAATCCGATGGCCACGCCCGCTAGCGACAGCGCTGTGCCGATGCTGTTCCAGCCGTTCACAATGCCATCAAGGAAAGTCAGGTTGCTCGCTTCGCCCACAGAGGTTGAGGTGACATCAACCGAAATAGACGTCATCTCAATCTGGCTATCGAAGTAGTCGCGCTGCGCGATGAGCGAATCGAGCTCGGACTGGCGGGCCGAGATGGCGGCCTCCGCGGCGAGCAGATCAGAAACGTTGGCCGCCGATGACTGTAGGCCGCGAAGAGACGCGAGGCTCTCGGTGAGGGAGGCGATGCGGGCAGCGAGGTCGGCCTGCTGGAGCCCCACGTCGTACTGGCTCTGGTTGTACGACGACACCCGGCCGAGCTCCTTGAGCTCGCCAATAACGGCATCGGCTTTTTCGGTGGGCACGCGGAGTGTGAGCGAGACGTATTCGGCGGGTCCCGTGCCACCCAGGATGGCGTCACCCTTCACCCCGGAGAGGGGAACGACAATGCCTCCGCCCGTGCTTTCTGAGCGGTTCTCGACGTAACCTCCCGCAGCATCAGCAATCGCGGCGGCTTGATCGGCGGTGCCGGCGGGGTCGTTTGCGGTGAGCGACAACCATGTCGTCGTGATGGTGGAGGCACCACCGATGCCGTCGCTGGACAGCGCGCTGGACCCGTCCAGGGAGCTCTTCACGCTCTCATTGCCCATGCTGGGGTCCACCGCGATATCAGGCGCTGAAGAATCCACTGATGATGACGTCCCAGCGCCGGTGTCGGTGCCCATGTGTGAGCATCCGGCGAGGGTAAGGGCGAGCAGTGCCGCGGCTCCCGCGGTGAGAAATCGTGTCTTGCGTGTCATACGTCAACGATATGGTCAGAAATGGGCCGATAACCGGCAGATTGCCTGTGAATAAGTGGATAACGTGGGAACAAGTTATCCACAAGTGTGGACGACACGCCCACAATATGTGGGGTTGGGCAACTGTCAGTGCCCCTGTATATAGTGGTCAAGCGTCCTTATCGACGCAAGACAAAAATCGGGAGTTTAGGTGTCAATCACAGTCGTAAAGCGCAACGGTCAGCGGGAATCGTATGACGCAAACAAGATCAACCTCGCCATCGAAGAGGCATCCTCAGGGCTGCCCGACTCGATCGCTTGGGTGACCCAGATTGCCACCGAGCTGGAAATCACTCTGTTTGACGGCATCACGACGCAACAGCTCGACGAAGCGGTGATTCAGGTTGCCCTGCAGAACGTGAAAGACGACCCGGCTTTCGACGTCGTTGCCGCCCGCCTGCTGCTCAAGACCATTTACAAGCGCGTGCTGGGCGACTTCAGCAACCGCGAGCAGCTCATGGCGCTGCACCGCGAACACTTTGCCCCCAAC
>DBCH01000027.1:0-23665 GCA_002292955.1 Microbacteriaceae bacterium UBA963
GGGTCTGCTCGTGTGGTTCAACCTGGTGGCGCGTATCTACCTGCTCGCCGTGGCCTGGATTGCCGTCGGCATGGACGATGCCGGCATCACAGCTTTCGACACCAGCGTCGGCAAAAAGACCACGCGCACGTCGCGCCAATCTGCTCAGAAAAAGGAATCCCGTCCATGACAACTCTTCGCCTTGCCACCGTCAACGTTAACGGCGTACGCGCCGCCTTTCGTAAGGGTATGGGCGCCTGGCTGACCGAACGCAACGTAGACATCCTCGCCCTTCAGGAGGTGCGCGCCGCCACGAGCGATCTGGAGGATCTGCTGGGACCCGAGTGGAACATCCTGCACGATGCCGCCACGGCCAAGGGGCGCGCCGGCGTTGCGATCGCTAGCCGGGGTGTGGCCGAAATTCACCGGGTGGCCATCGGGGCGGACGACTTTGACACCGCCGGTCGGTGGCTCGAAGCCGACTACCGCGTGGGTGATGCCACTCTCACCGTGGTGAGTTGCTACGTGCACTCGGGCGAGGTGGACACGCCCAAGCAGGAAGAGAAGTGGAAGTTTCTCGACGCCATGGAGGCACGCATGGCCGAACTCGTGCGCGCTAACACGTTCGCCACCGTGGTGGGCGACCTTAACGTGGGACACCGCGAGCTCGACATCAAGAACTGGAAGGGCAACGTGAAGCGTGCTGGCTTCCTGCCCCGCGAGCGCGCGTACTTTGACCGCATTCTCGGAGCGACTGGAGAATCCGTGGACTGCGTCGATGGCACCTCGGGAACAGGTCTGGGCTGGGTCGACGTCGGGCGTGCCGCGGCCGGAGAAGTCCCCGGACCCTACACGTGGTGGTCCTGGCGAGGCCAGGCATTCGACACGGATGCCGGCTGGCGGATCGACTACCACCTCGATACGCCCGCGCTGGCGGCACGCGTCTCGAACTATGCGGTCGATCGGGCCGACGCCTACGACCAACGCTGGAGCGACCACACGCCTGTCGTCGTGGACTACACCCTGCCCCTCGCCTAGCCGGCGATTGAGCCCGTCGAAACCACGCACTGATTTCGACACGCTCAATCAACGAGAGCGCGCGCGTAGGATTGACACGTGTCCAAGCCCATCATCCTAAGCGGAATGCAGCCCTCGAGCGATTCCCTGCACCTGGGCAACTACATCGGCGCACTCAGCAACTGGGTGACCATGCAAGACGAGTTTGACGCCTTCTTCTGCGTTGTCGATCTGCACGCCATCACGGTGCCGCAGGATCCGAAGGAACTTCGCGAGCGCACACGTTCAACGGCCGCGCAATACATCGCCGCCGGAATCGACCCGGCCAAGAGCACGCTGTTTGTTCAGTCGCACGTCCCCGCGCACGCACAGCTGGCCTGGGTGCTCAACACCATCACGGGCTTTGGCGAAGCAAGCCGCATGACCCAGTTCAAAGACAAGTCGGCCAAACAGGGCGCCGATACCTCGAGCGTGGGCCTCTTTACGTATCCCATCCTGATGGCCGCCGACATCCTCGCCTATCAGGCGAACGTGGTTCCCGTGGGCGAGGACCAGCGCCAGCATCTCGAACTCACCCGCGATTTGGCGCTGCGATTCAATTCGCGATTCGGCACGGCGTTCACGGTTCCCGAGGCGCACATCCTCAAGGAGACCGCCAAAATCTTTGACCTGCAGAACCCCGAGGCCAAGATGTCAAAGTCGGCCGACACCGAGGCGGGCCTGCTCAAGATTCTTGACGACCCTGCCGTAACTGCAAAAAAGGTGATGCGGGCCGTCACGGATGACGATGGCGAGGTGCGGTTCGATCGCGCCGCCAAGCCCGGTGTGGCCAATCTGCTCACCATCTTTTCGGTGCTGGACGGGCGCAGTGTTGATGACCTCGTCGCCGAGTACGCGGGCGGCGGTTACGGCGCACTGAAGAAGGACCTCGCAGAGGTGGTGACGCAGAGTTTTGCTCCGATCCGCGAACGAACGCAGGAACTCTTGGCCGATCCGGCCGAACTCGATCGCATTCTTGCTCGAGCGGCAGAACGCGCCAATGAGACGGCGGATTCCACCCTTGCGCGCGTTTACGACCTCATCGGCTTACTGCCCCGAACCTAGTGTGGCACCGCGTGGAGTTTTTTCGCTGAGCGGGCAGCGTTAACGGGCGAATTTGAGCAATTTCTTGCGGAGAGATGCTCACAGGAACTTTGCATTCCCAGGGAATGAATCTCGGGCTACACTGGTTCTCACTTAGAGCAACGCGCTCCGGGGTCAGTGAAAATCTGAGCCGGCGGTAAAAGTCCGCGAACCTTGAGAAACATCCACTCGGGATGACTTCTCACAGGCCGAGCTGGTGGAATTCCAGGACCGACGGTTAAAGTCCGGATGGTAGGTAGCGCGTCACAGGTTCGCCTGTGAAAGATGTGCTGTGCACCTGTGGTGTTCAGCCGTTGACCCGGAGTACGTCGCGACAAGAATCCACAAACGCGAAACGGAAACGGCAGATGGCACACAACCAGTCGACGTCCCCCCTCGGGGCCGAGGCCCTCGAGGGCCTGATGCGTCGTGCCATCGAACTGTCGGAGAACGGTCCCGGTCGCGACGCGAATCCTCAGGTGGGCGCCATCTTGCTTAACGCCGCCGGGGACGTTATTGCCGAGGGCTGGCACCGCGGTGCCGGAACTCCGCACGCCGAGATTGACGCACTCTCTCAGGTCACGCCCGAGCAGGCTCGTGGAGGCACGCTCGTGGTCACTCTCGAACCCTGCAATCACACCGGACGAACCGGGCCCTGTGCTCTCGCGGTCATTGACGCGGGAATTTCTCGTTTGGTTTACGCCGCAACAGATCCCGGGCATGCGTCGTCCGGCGGGGCAACCCGCCTTCGTGACGCCGGCATCGAGGTCATTGGGGGCGTTCTCGAGGATGCCGTAAACGTGCATCAGCACTCGTGGCTCACCGCGGCCCGCCTGGGCCGACCACACGTCACCGTCAAGTGGGCTATGACGCTGGATGGCCGGGCGGCAGCTGCCGACGGCACGAGCCAGTGGATCTCGGGCACCCTCGCACGCGAGCTCGTGCACGAGCAGCGTGCGGCGGCAGATGCCATTGCCGTGGGCACGGGTACCGTGCTCGACGACAACCCGTCGCTCACCGCACGCACCGAGGCCGGCGGACTGCACGATCGCCAGCCCATTCCGGTGATCTTCGGCGAGCGCGCCATTGATCCGGGCGCCACCATCTTCAGTCACCCCCAGACCCCCATTGTTCTGGGGAACCGCGACATCGCCCAAGGCCTGGCCACACTGCACGAGCGCAACATCCGTTCGCTCTACGTTGAGGGCGGGCCCACGCTTGCCAGCGCCTTCATCGCCGCAGGTGCCGTAGACCGGTTCTACATCTTTGTTTCGCCGCTTGTGCTGGGCGGGCCCCGCCTCGCTCTCGGCGATCTCGGCATCTCGACGCTTGCCGAGCGCATCGACATCGACATTCAGAGCGTGACACACATTGGTCGCGACCTGCTGATCGAAGCAACCCCACGAAAGGACGCCTAATGTTCACGGGACTCATCGAGGAAAAGGGTGAGGTTGTTGCCGTCACCCCCACCGACGACGGCGTGCGCCTCACCATCAAGGCCACCAAGGTGCTCAGTGACGCGGAACACGGAGATTCCATCTGCTGCAGTGGTGTGTGCCTCACTGTGATTGAGCAGACCGCCGACACGTTTACCGCTGACGTGATGGGACAGACCCTGCGCGTGAGCGCTCTCGAGGGGGTTGCGGCCGGCCGTGCCATTAACCTCGAGCGGGCGGCCCACGCTGGCACGCGTCTCGGCGGGCACATCGTGCAGGGACACGTGGACGGCACCGCCACCGTGCTCGACGTTCGCCAAAGTGGCGACTGGCGCGTGGTGCGCTTTGCTCTCAGCGACGAGCTCGCTCCGCTACTCGTGGACAAGGGTTCGGTTACCGTCGACGGTGTCTCCCTCACCGTGAGCACCATCAGCTCACCGGCCGAGAAGGAGCAGTGGTTCGAAGTGTCACTCATTCCCGAAACACTCACCGCCACCACACTCGGCGATCGCACACCCGGCGACGTGGTAAACATCGAGACTGACATTGTGGCTCGACACGTGGCGCGCATGCTCGCCTTTGGAATTGATCAGAAGGGAGACCCCTCATGAGTCTCACCCCCCTCCCCCAGGTGCTCGACGAGCTCCGCGCGGGCAAGCCTGTCATCGTTGCCGACGACGAGGGTCGCGAGAACGAGGGCGACGTGATCATGGCCGCTCAGTTTGCGACCAAAGAGTGGATTGCGTGGATTGTGCGCCACTCATCCGGTCTGCTCTGCGCGCCGATGCCGCGCGACATCGCCGATCGGCTTGACCTCCCCATCATGGTGGAGCGCAGTCAGGACGCTCGCACGACGGCCTACACCGTCACCGTGGACGCGGCGCACGGCGTGACCACGGGCATCAGCGCAAGCGATCGCGCACTCACTCTGCGCACGCTTGCCGACCCCGCGTCGAGCTCGCTCGATCTGATTCGCCCCGGGCACATCCTGCCGCTTCGGGCTGTCGACGGTGGCGTGCGCGAACGCGGCGGTCACACCGAAGCCACCATCGACCTGCTCATTCTCGCGGGCCTCGAACCGGTGGGCGTCATTGCCGAAATCGTGGGAGAAGATGGCGACATGATGCGCATGCCCGAGCTACTTAAGATGGGCGAGCGTGAGGGAGTTGCCGTGACCACGGTGGCCGCCATAATCGACTACCTCGACGAACACCCCGACGCGCTTCCCGCGCCTCGAGATCTTGACCGCAATCGGGTGGAATTTGTCGTGGAGACCGATGTTCCCACTGAGTTCGGACTGCTCACCATGCGCGGGTACCACGACCACACCACGGGTACCGACCACGTAGCGATTGTCTCCGGCTCACCCACATCACACGGCACTCTTGTGCGCGTGCACTCGGAGTGCCTCACGGGCGAGGCGCTCGGATCGCTCAAGTGCGAGTGTGGTCCCCAGCTCGACGAAGCACTGCGCATGATCGTGCGCGAGGGCGGTGTGGTGCTCTACATGCGCGGTCACGAGGGACGCGGCATCGGACTCGTCAACAAGTTCAAGGCCTACAAGCTTCAGGAGTCGGGCCTCGACACGTTGGATGCCAACTTGGCGCTGGGCTTTCCCGCCGACGCGCGCGACTATGTTGCCGCCGCCCGCATGCTCGACGACCTCGGGATTGAGTCGGTGAGACTCATGAGCAACAACCCTGAGAAGGGTCGTCAGCTCGAGGCGTACGGCATCGCCATCGAGGGCTACGAACCTCTCGTCGTCGGGCTCGGCGCCTACAACACCGACTACCTCGACGTGAAACGCGACCGCATGGGCCACCAGCTTCCCGGTGGAACTGCCCAGATTAATGAAATCCCCGAAAAGAAAGTGACGTCAAAATGAGTGGAGAAGGATCGCCTCAGGTAGCCGTGGACGGCACCGGCCTCAACGTGACAATTGTTGCCGGGCTCTGGCACGAGCAGATTAGCAACGGGCTCATCACGGGAGCGGAGCGCGCGCTGAACACCATGGGTGCCACGCACACACTGGTGCGCTGCGCCGGGTCGTTCGAGTTACCGCTCGTGTGCCAGGCCGCGCTCAACGCCGGTGCCGACGCTGTTGTTGCCCTCGGTGTGATCATTCGCGGAGGAACTCCACACTTTGAGTTTGTTGCGGATGCGGCCACGAGTGGCCTTCTTCGCGTGGCACTCGACACGGGTAAGCCCGTGGGCTTTGGCGTGCTGACCCTTGATGACGAACAGCAGGGGCTCGACCGTGCGGGACTCCCCGGGTCACACGAAGATAAGGGCGACGAGGCTGCTACCGCTGCCGTCCAGGCCGCTGTCACCATTCGCTCACTCTGAGCGAAGTAGGCTGAGGCCATGACTATCGTCGCAACCATCCTCGTTATCCTTCACTTCATTGGTCTCGCACTGCTCCTCGGTGGTTTCCTCGTTCAGTTGAAGGCCATCGCCCAGGGCAAGGGTGTCGTGATGCGCGTGATGCTGGAGGGTGCGCTCACCCAACTGGTCACCGGTCTGGCGCTGGTGGGTATCTACTCCGCCGGACTCGTTGAGGGCGGAGAGGTCGACAACGCAAAGATCGGCGTCAAGCTCGTTGTCCTCATTGTCATCACTGTTTTTGTTCTCGTTTACCGCAAGCGCGTGCCGGCTCCGTCGTGGGTGCTGTGGCTCATCGGTGGTTTGACGCTGGCCAACGTCATCATCGCTGTCGCTTGGTAGGTCGGCGCCGATGAGTATGGGCATGGGCCGGGGCGGCGGTCGCGGGTCGCGCGTCAACGCGCCCAAGGGCGGCCCGCGGGCAAAGTTCAGCAACCTCTTTCCGTATCTGCTCGAACACCGCAGGGTGCTCGTGGTCGTAGTGATTCTCAGCATTGTCGGCGCTGCCGCAACGCTCGGTCAGCCCCTGCTGGTGAGCCAGGTGATTACCCGCGTTACCGAAGGCGACACCTTAGGACTGTTGGTGTGGGCCCTCGTGGGTTTGGTCGTCGCCTCGGCTCTCATCTCGGGGTTCCAGCACTACCTGCTGCAGCGCACGGGTGAGGGTGTGGTTCTGTCGTCGCGTCGTCAGCTCGTGTCGCGTATGTTGCGACTCCCCATTGCCGAGTTCGATACCCGCCGCACGGGAGACCTCGTCTCGCGTGTCGGTAGCGACACCACGCTTCTTCGCGCCGTGCTGACGCAGGGACTCGTTGAGGCTATCGGCGGATCACTCACGTTCGTTGGCGCACTCATTGCCATGATCATCATTGACCCGATCCTGCTGGGGTTGACACTCATCGTGGTGATTATCGCGGTCACTGTCGTGACCGTGCTGTCGCGTCGGATTCGCGTGGCCAGCCGCAAGGCGCAGGCCAAGGTCGGCGAGCTCGCCGCCGCCGTGGAACGCGCCATCAGCTCGGTGCGCACGGTGCGTGCGGCAAACGCCACCGACCGCGAGGTGGCCGAGGTGGATGTGGCTGCCGTGGGTGCCTGGCAGATGGGGATCCGGGTTGCCAAGATCTCGGCCCTCGTGGTGCCCGTGGCCGGTATCGCCATGCAGGTCGCTTTCCTTACCGTGCTCGGCGTGGGTGGCTACCGCGTTGCCGACGGCGCCATCACCGTGGCGTCTCTGGTCTCGTTCATCCTGTTCCTGTTCCTCATGATCATGCCGTTGGGCCAGGCCTTCGGTGCCATCAGCTCGGTGAATGCGGCACTCGGTGCTCTGGGTCGCATCCAGGAGATCATCGTCTTGCCCAGCGAGGGCGAGAACGACCGCGATATTGCCCCGCTGCACAGCAAAAGCGCCGAGGCGGGCACACTGCTCAAGAAGTCCAAGAACGCACTCACGTTTCAGAAGGTGTCTTTCTCGTACCCCCTGCCCGTTGTCACCGACGACGAGCAGACCGAGATTGATGACGTTGCCGAAGCCGTCGCACGCGCCGAGCGAAAGGAAGCTGCTCGTTCGGGCAGCGACGCGACCCGCCCGCCCGGTAGTTCGCGCAGCGACGCAACCCGCCCGCCCGGTAGTTCGCGCAGCGAACGTATCGAAACGCCCGCCGAGGCACCTCAGGTCGCCCCCGTCATCCTCTCCGGTGTCTCGTTCACGCTCCCCCACGGTCAGCGCACAGCTCTCGTGGGTCCCAGCGGCTCGGGCAAGTCCACCATGCTCAACCTGATCGAGCGGTTCTACGATCCGTCATCGGGCGTGATCAAGCTCGGCTCGGTAGATATTCGCGAGCTCACCCGGGAAGATCTGCGGAGCCAGATTGGCTATGTGGAGCAGGATGCCCCCGTTCTGGCCGGCTCGCTGGCCGACAACCTGCGCATCGCCAAGCCGGATGCCACCGACGACGAGTGTCGCGCGGTGCTCAAAGAGGTCAACCTCAGCAACATCGTCAAGCGCAGTCGTGACGGCATCAACGCCGCGGTGGGCGAGGAGGGCATCATGCTGTCCGGTGGTGAGCGTCAGCGCCTGGCCATCGCCCGCGCGCTACTCGCGGCTCCGCCCATCCTGTTGCTCGACGAGTCAACGTCGAGCCTCGACGGCGCCAACGAACAGATGATGCGCGAGGCCATCGACCGGGTCTCGATCGACCGCACGCTGCTCATCATTGCGCACCGCCTCTCCACCGTGGTGGACTGCGACCAAATCATTGTGCTCGAGAACGGCAAGGTCGTGGGCATCGGCACCCACTCTGAGCTCGTGAAGTCCACACCGCTCTACCGCGATCTGGCCAAGCACCAGCTGCTCGTCTAGTGGCCTGAGGAGCAAGGCGTAAGCCGGGCGCGAACTTCGTGACGCGGGGCGTTAACGACGTGGGGCCCAGCACATTTGTGCCGGGCCCCACGCTACTTTGTGGGCTCTAGGCCGTGCGACGTCGCGCAATCACAAACGCAATCGAGCCTGCTGCCAGCAGAGCGGCACCGAGGGCAGCAATCGCACCCACGTTGAGGCTCGACTCCGCGCCGGTGTCGGGCAGCGCGGGTGTTGGCGAGGAAATGAAGATCGCGTAGGAAACGATGTTATCGGCACCCTCCATCACGCCACCCTGGTCAACCGTGGCACCCGTGGTCGGGTTCAGGCTCACGAGTTGGGTCTCGGGCGAATTCGTGCGCAGCATCCAACCCTGCCCACTCGAGTCAAAAGCCATGGCCGAGAGGCTATCAATTGAACCGTCCTGATAGGCCGGGAGAGTAACTCCGGCTCCGAGTGTGATGGCGCCCGTTGTCTGCGACATCACCGACAGCTGGTTGGGGAAGGGGGGCGAATCGTCCGATGTATTGTCGGCGTTGATCGCGTAGAGGGTCGAATCGACTGCGTTGTAGGCGAGCGGGGCGATGTAGTAGGCACCTTGGTCGCGGTTTACCGATCCCGAAATATCGGTGACGACACCCGACGACAGGTTAATTGTTCCTACCCAGCCAGAGGCTTGAGCCCATGCCGCGCCGTCGGGCGCAATCGCAAGCCCAGGGCTGAAGAGAAGATTGCCAGCAACCGCGCCACTCAACGACGCAACTTCCGTCGTCACTCCTGTGCTCACATCGGTGGAATAGAGCTTGCCCTCGAAAGCGAAGTAGCCCTTCTTGGTGATCCAGTCCCATGCCGGCTGGACCGGGCAGTCACCGGTTGTCGTTCCCATTCCCGTGCCAATTGCCGTGGCCGTTCCATCAGCGGCCAGTTCAAGAAGCTGGAAGTCGGACGCACCATCCGAGCAGTCGTAGGCGTAGATGTGATCGGTCGCGGGCAACGTTGCGACGGCGCTCGCGGGCACTACCGCGCTGACAGCCAACAACGAGCCAAGACCCATTCCGGCAACGCCGAGTGAGGCAAGCAACGATTTCTTCATTATTCAGGTTCCTTCTCTGAAGAGTAATTAATGTTAAGGTTTAACATTTTATAAAGAAAATTGTAAAGGAACGTTCTGTTATTTGCCAACTGGATCGGTAGCGTGTCGAGTGCGACTAGAGAGTGCGGCCCTTATCGGCGCGGATGGCGATAATCAGTTCTTCAATCGAGAACGCGAAGATTCCCTCTTGCGTGGCCAGAATCTCGGGAATCTGCGACTCAAGTGTGGGTCCGCGCCCCACCCAGACCATCATGCCTAACGTTGTCCAGCCCGCCATAGTTGATCGCGCGATGGCTAGCCGGTCGGCCAGCAACTCTTCACGGGGGTAGTTGGTCACATCGAAGTCAAACTCCGACACACTCCCCTCCCGAATGTCCACGATGAGTTGTGCCAGACGCGCCACGTTGAGCTCAAAGTGCGGTCGGGTCAGGTGGCCAAACTTCTCTTGCAGAATTCGTGAGGCAATGCGTGCCGAGAACGGGTAGTTGAAGATTGCCCCCCAGCCGGGCATTTTGCGCGCCCAGTCCATTTGGGCGGCCACAAACGCCCGAAAACGGTCTTCGGGATTTCGCGGTGCCTGTCGTACGGCCTCACTGAGCCCCGTGACGTAGTCCACGTAAACAATCGACGCAGCCTGGGCAATGAGCCCGTTCCATGACTCGAAGTTGTAGTTCACCGACGCAAACTTGACCCCGATGGAATCGCACACCACACGCGCACTCACATCTGTCGGGCCATCCTGCGCAATGAGTTTTATTGTGGCCTCGAGGAGCAAATCGCGCACGGGCACCGGGTATTCCGACCGCTTGGGCCGACCCCTCGGCCGTGACGTCGGGAGTGGCGTCGGGAGTGACGACTCGCTCGACGAAAATGTGCTCACCGTTTCATTATGCCTGACGCGGCGGGTTTTCCCCTGACTGGGTTGCGATTGTGCCGAATCTCTTGCGACCTCGTAACACGCTAGGCGTGAGGCGTGAGGAGTTAAGCGCCGGGAAAGCGGTCCCGCTCAAACGTAACTTCGGTGTACCCGTGCGGCGCGGGGCGACCGTCTTCGCCGAGGTTCACAAAGACGATGCGATCCACTGTGAGGATGCTGTTGCGCGTGATCATGTTGCGCACCTCAGCGCGCATGGTGAGCGACGACGTGCCGAAATCGGTGGCCGTGAGGCCCATCTCGATGATGTCGCCCTCCTGCGCGGACGCCACGAAGTTGATCTCCGACATAATCTTGGTCACCACACGACGATTACCCATCTGAACGATGGCGTAAATCGTGGCCTCTTCGTCGATCCATTTGAGCAGGCTGCCGCCAAAGAGGGTGCCGTTGGCATTCAGGTCTTCGGGGCGCACCCACTTGCGCGTGCGAAAGAGGATGTCAGGCGGTGAGCTGTTTTCGGTCACGTACCGATGCTAACAACCAGGCCCGCGTGCAACATCACGCAAACGGGTTGGGCGTCATCGTGTACTTGACCGAGAGGTACTCGAGGATTCCCTCGGCGCCACCCTCACGACCCAGTCCCGACTGCTTCACGCCACCGAACGGTGCCGACGCGTTCGACATCACACCAACGTTGAGGCCCATCATGGCCGTCTGAAGGCGCTCGATGAGGCGCTGACCGCGAGCCAAATCCTGCGTGAAGACATAACCGGCGAGACCGTATTCGGTGCTGTTGGCGATATCGATGGCCTCGTTCTCGTCGGTAAACGTGGTGATGGAGAGAACCGGGCCAAAGATTTCCTCGGTGAGGATTTTGCTTCCCTTGGTGACGCCGGTGACGACGGTGGGCTCGTAGAACGACCCCGGACCGTCGATTTTCTTACCACCCGTAGTGACGGTGGCACCGTGAGCAACGGCGTCTTTCACCAGTTCGTCAGCTTTGGCCACTGCCTTGTCGTCGATGAGCGGACCGATGGTCACGCCATCCACCGTGCCACGACCAATGGTGAACGTCTTGACCCGCTCAGTCACCTTGGCCGCGAACTCCTCGGCCACAGACTCGTGCACGATGAAGCGGTTGGCTGCGGTGCACGCCTGACCAATGTTGCGGAACTTGGCCGCAAGCGCGCCTTCCACCGCCTTGTCGAGATCGGCATCGTCAAACACAATGAACGGGGCGTTGCCACCGAGTTCCATGGAGGTGCGCAGCACATTCTCGGCCGCCTGCTTCATGAGGGTCACGCCAACAGGCGTCGAACCCGTGAACGACACCTTGCGCAGTCGCGGATCAGCGATGAGCGGCGTGGACAGCGCCGACGACGTGCTCGTGGTGAACACGTTGACCACACCCTTGGGCACGCCCACCTCTTCGAGAATCTTGACGAAGTACAGCGTGGTGAGCGGTGTGAGCGTGGCGGGCTTGATCACCACGGTGTTACCGGCTGCCAGTGCCGGGCCAATCTTGCGCGTGGCCATGGCCAGCGGAAAGTTCCAGGGGGTAATGAGGAAGCAGGGGCCTACCGGCAGATACGAGACGATATTGCGACCCGTGTTCTCCGGATTGATGCTGTAGCGACCCGTAATGCGCACGGCCTCTTCTGAAAACCACCGGAGGAACTCGGAGGCGTAGTTGACCTCGCCGATGGCCTCGGCCAGCGGCTTGCCCATTTCGATGGTCATCAACAGGGCAAACTCTTCCTTGAGTTCCTGCACGCGCTCGAAGGCTTTGCGCAGGAGTTCACCCCGAACGCGCGGCGCGGTCTGCGCCCAGCCATCTTGTGCTGCTACGGCCGCATCGAGGCAGCGGATACCGTCTTCGGGCTGAGCGTCGGCGATGTTCGCGAGCACCTCACCGGTTGCCGGGTCGGTGACGGGGATGGTCTTGCCACCCGTGGCATCTACCCATGAACCATTTATGTAAAGCTGCGTGGGAACCTGCGCGAGCAGATCTTTCTCCGAGATCATCGCCAACCGCCTGTCTTTTCCTGAAAAACATGAATTGTGACGTCCTCGTGAGGGCGACACTCATCACATCCTAAAGGCTGAGCGCCCCGCAGTTTTTCCGAGCACCTAGGCTCTACGCGCTTTTTCTGACAGATGTCGCGCTGCGACTAGCCCATGTACGACTTGCGCAAGAGATCCTCATCACTCAGGAGCTTCTTGGGCGTGCCGTGATACGAAACCTTGCCGCTGGTAATCACCATGGCATCAGACGCAATCTTGAGTGCGAGATGAGCAAACTGCTCAACGAGGAGCACTCCCACGCCCTGCTTGGCGATCTGCTGAATAACCGGCAGGAGCCTCATGAACACCACGGGAGCCAGACCGAGCGACATCTCATCAAGCAACAGGTACTTGGGCTTGGCCGCGAAGGCGCGAGCCAAAACCACCATCTGCTGCTCTCCACCGGAAAGCAGGACAGTCGGGTTGTTGATGCGCTTTTCGAGCTCCGGGAAAAGAGCCAACGACTCGTCGATGTCTGCCTTGGTCTTTGCCGTGAGACGGAGATTCTCACGCACCGTGAGGGACGGGAAAATCATTCGGCCCTGTTCGACGTGCTGGAGGCCAGCCGTTGAGCGGCGGCGGCGAGAGATCTTCGTAATGTCCAGGTCATTCATGACAATCGAACCTGCGCTGGGACGAATAACGCCCGACAGCGACTCCAGGAGGCTGGTTTTGCCAGCACCGTTTGGTCCGACCAACGCCACGATATCGCCCGGCTTTACCTCCAGGCTCACGTGCGAGATTACCGGACCGACACCGCGGCTCACAGTTACATCGTTCAGTACGAGAGTCATAGCATCTCCGTTTCGCCCATGTAGGCCTTCAAAACTGCGGGGTCCTTCAGCACCTTCTCCTGAGAGCCGGATGCCAGCACTTCACCAAAGTTCAGCACCGTGATGCTGGTGCACACGCTGCGAACGAGGTCAAGGTCGTGCTCGATGATCAGAATGGTTACGCCAAAGCGGCTGGGCACCTGGCGAAGACGATCGGCGAACAGCAGGTGCTCGTCGTGAGACAGGCCGGCTGCGGGTTCGTCGAGCATCAACACCAAGGGCTTCGCTGCCACGTTTGCCGCGACTTCAATGAGACGTCGAGTTCCCACGTCGACCATGCGCAGAGGAGTCATGGGCGGCGGGCAACCGAAGAACTCCAGAGTGTCGGCGATTTCCGCGTTGGTTGACTTTCCTCGCGACACAAAGCGCAGGTACGCACCAACCGTCAGAGTGTCGGGAACGCGGTCTTGCTGATACGTGCGTCGCAATCCTTGACGAGCAATCTTGCTGGGCGACTCGTTATCGAGCTTCTCATCGAGAAGGAAAACCTCACCCGTGTGCTGCGGCAGGAACCCGGTCAGGGCGTCAACAAACGTCGACTTTCCTGCACCGTTGGGGCCGATCAGACCCACGATTGTTCCTTGCTCAACAGAAAGCGTGACGTCGTTGAGGGCCTTGACAGCGCCAAATTCCACGTTCAGGTTCTTGACCGAAAGGACAGTCTTACCGTTGCCCTTGGGAATTGCCGTCTTGCCGGATTCCTTGAGGTCGGCGAGGTGCGAGGCTACCAGTGGTTCTTTGGCTCGACGCTTGGCATAAATGGAGTTTCGAATTCCCTGGCCGAGGTTTGTTCCCGACGTGATTGCCTGAATACCCAAGATTCCGAAAATCACGTTGCCCCACTGCTGATCAATCTTGAAGATCTTGAGGAGCTCGGGGATGAGAACGAAGAGCAGGCCGCCAAACAGCGCCATGTCAATGAGATACGAACCCGCCACCACACTCAGCACGTAAATGCCGAGCGAGTTGATTGTGGTGAAGGTTTGGGCGTTCGCTTGAATAATCTGACCGTCGAGGAGACCGCCCGCGATACCACCCACAAAGGCGCTCACGGCAAACGCCGAGAGCTTTGCCGTGCGAACGTTGGTTCCCGCAGAGGCCGTCCCGCGCTCTGAGAACGCAACTGCCTTCCAGGATGCGCCCCAGTTGCTGCGCTGCAAGAAGATGATCATCACGGCGACGAGCGCAACAGCCACCACGACAAAGATCACATATCCTCGGTCGCTGGCGACGGACGAGATGCCGAGGTCGAAGGGACGGTCGATTCGAACGCCAGCCACAAACGCGGGGAATCCCAGCTTGTTGAGCGTCAGGTCCACGGCCGCGGCAACACCCAGCGTCAAAACGGCGAGGTTAACCCCGCGCAGGCGAAGGGCGGGGAGTCCCACGATGAAGCCGGCAACGGCAGCCACTAAGCCACCGACGATAACGAGCGCCACGAACCGCACCGGGCCCAGGAACTCGAACACTCCGTTCACGTAGAGCCATTCAACAACCCAGGCACCCACGGCAGCAAAGGTGAGCTGACACAAGGCGATCATTCCAGCCGAACCCGTCACCACGCCGAGCCCCATGAGGGAGACGCTGGCAATGAGGATCGACGTAAAGATGTTGATGGTCTTTTGGTCGGGCAGAGCGAAGCTCAGGATGAGCCCAACCACAACTGCTCCACCGGCGATAGCCCACGGCATCCATGCCGGGCCTTGCAAGAGAATACGACTAGCGCGCGACATCCCAAACCTCCTTGCGCTGGTTCCACAGCAGGAACACGACGATGACAACAATGGGCACCCAGTCTCGCAGGTACGTGAGATCGGGCAGGCTCGCGAAGAAGCCCTGAACGATGCCCAAGGCAACGCCGCCGATCAAGCCCGCCCAGATGTTCCTAAACGCACCAATCAAGGCGGCAGCAGCTCCGGGAACGACAATCATTGACAGCGTGAAAATATCTGAACTCTGTGTGGGGGCGATAAAAACCACCAAGAGTCCCGAAATGAGGCCGGTAAAAAACCAGACCGACACGTTCATGAGCTTCACGTTGACGCCCAAGAGCTCGGCGGCAGTCTGACGGTCGGCGATAGCGCGCAGGCGCACACCCAGCATGGTGCGCGAGAGGAGCAACTTGGCCAGTAAGGCAACCGCAATCGCTACACCAAGACTGAAGAGGGCAATTTTTGTAATGATGATGTTGCCCGGCAACTCGATAAGCGGACCAAAGATGATCGGCCTGAACGGCTGTGGTCGCGAACCAAAGAGGATGTAGGCGACGGCAATGAGCAAAAGAAGTCCCGCAACAGTGACGGCGGAACGAGCGGTGGAGGAGGCTTCTGGCAGCCACTGCGCGATAATCCAGCCAATCAGGGCTGAGACCAATCCGGCAATGAGGATGCCGAGAATTACCGCAACGATCATGGGAAGTTTGAACGGGAGCTTAATGCTGGTTTGGAACTGCCCCGCGGCGAGTCCGACACTGAAATAGGCGCCAATCATGCCCACGGCTACCTGGCTAAAGTTCACGGTTCGCGTGAGTTGGGCCATGAGAATAAGCAAAACGGCAACCGCGGCGTAGTAGCCTCCCGGGCCGATGCCTGCTATTGCGGACGAAAGCACGATTCCTCCTCGAATACGTGACGGACTAACGATGAAACTCTAGCTTGTAAAGCATGGTTCTGTGTTGAACGTGGGAGGCCCCCAGAGGAGACCTCCCACGCTCAGGCCTAAGCCTTAGGAACTACTGAACCACGGGGATGGGCGTGAAGCCGATCTCCTCAGCGCCGTACCAGGGGCCAATCGAGGCCCACACGCCGGAACCGGGCTCAACGAGAACTTCCCAAGCCGAAGCGTTGGCCTGGTGAGCTTCGCCAGGACCGAAGATCCACGGGTTACCGCGCATCGGGTTGGCGTTTGCTTCAGTCTGAGCCTTGGCTGCTGCCGTAACAGAAGCCGCGGTGATCTCACCCTCAACGGATGCGAGAATCGCGAGGAAGTCCTGCGCAGCAAGGTAACCACCCTGTGCGAACGACGACTGTGCAACTCCAGCGGAGTCCATGAGCGCACGGAAGTCTGCGTTCACGTCCTCTTCGAGGGGTGCGAACTCAGCAGCGCTGGAAACGGGTCCAGCGTACGAAGCAACAGCAGCAGCGAACTCGGGGTAGTAGCACGAGGTCTGAACGTAAACGGGCAGCGAGCTACCAGCCTGCGTCAGGGCGTTGATCATACCGAGAACGTCAGGTCCCACACTCAGGAACACCATTGCGTCACAGTTGTTTCCGAGCAGAGCGTTCACGTTAGCCGTGTAGTCCGCACCGTATCCAACTGAGTCGTCCCAGCCAGCCATGGTCTGACCCGAGAAAGCTTCCCAGTTAGAGCGCATGACGGTGTAGGCATCCTTGGTTGCAGGGTCAGCCGAGGTCACCAGAGTACAGAGGGCCGTGTGGCCATCGTTGGCAGCCTGCTGAATTGTTGCCTGTGCGTCGAAGAACGGACCAGTGTTGGCCGGAGCCACGTTAGCCGTACCGAAGCAGTAAGGGTCAACACCCGTTCCCTGGAGCGAGACCAGGTCGTTGTCGATCCACGTCTTCCAGTTGACAACGCAGTCGAGGAGTGAGGAAGAACCAACCATGGCTACGGCACCAGCGGACAGGGCGTCCTTCTGGCACTGTGCCGAAGCAGCAGGGTCTACCTTGTCGTCACACACGAGGTACTCGATGGGACGACCGTCGAGGCCACCAGCAGCGTTGAACTCGTCAAAGACGGCCTGCACTGCCTGAGGTGCCTCAGGGAAGAAGGTCAGGCTGGAGTTAGCAGCCACAACGATGGGATCGCCAGTTGCAGGGCCGCTACTTCCGCCAGCCGAACATCCAGCAAGAGCCAGTGCAGTGGCGCCGGCGACGGCTGCTACTGCTAGCACTTTCTTGGAAATACGCATTGATATTGCCTCTCGGTTAGTTTCAGTCACATTGCTGTGACCTTATCCAGAGTCTCGGTAGAAGTCCTACCGAGTCGGTGAGAGAGAGCGTCCGATCTGCCTCGGCGCATGAAGTGAGGGTCTGTCAGACAAATCAGACAAACTGCCACACTGCAGTTGCAAAGGAAGGCGAATGCCCTCGCCACCTATTCTGAGTCAACCGCACGGGGGCTGTCTACTCCAAATGTTGTTCGTTTCGGAAATGCCCATGACTCACAGCGCACGAAAGAAAAACCCTTGATTTTTCAAGGATTCTTAGCTACTTGGTTGAGAAATTCAACGAAATTACGATTTGATAACGAGTAGGTTTTCCGAGCCCAGCACGCGTTCGCGAAACTCGGTGGGAGGCTCACCAAACGTTCCTCGAAAAAGACGAGAGAAGTGCGATGCGTCCGTGAAACCCCAGCGGGCAGCAATCGCAGAAACCGGGCGATCGGCAAAGATGGCATCAGCTAGATCGCGTCGACAGTGCTCCAGACGTCGCGAGCGAATCCAGGCCGAAACGGTCACACCCTGATCCTTGAAGACACCGTGCAGGTGGCGCGTCGAAATAAAGTTGGCGGCGGCAATAGACGCGGGGCTCAATCCGGGATTGGCGAGGTTGTCATCTATGTAGGCGCGGATGTCGTGAATGAGTGCTGCTCGGTGGCTGGTGCTGTGCCCGCTCACATGGGTGTCGAGCTCGCTGTGCAACATGGTGGTGACCAAATCGACAGTGTTGTGGGCCAGGCGAAGGCCGCTGTGGCTCGTGAGGCGCTCCATGTTGTCGGTGAGGTGTGCGAGAAAAGGAGCAACCACGCGAGCAATGCCCTCGTCACCCTCGATTCGGTGAGCCGTAATCTGCGCCACGGCATCGGGCGGCAAATCAATAACCGTCTGCGGAAACATGAGCACGAGAGTGCGAAAATCATCGTCAAACGTGAGGGTGTAGGGACGCTGAGTGTCGTAAATAGCCATGTCCCCAGGAGACAGAACCGCCTCTCGCCCGTCTTGCATAAGAAGTGCCGTTCCGGCTAACTGCAGTGACAACTTGAAAAAAGGTGCGTTTCCCGCGGCAATGAGATCGGGCGTGCGCTCCACGCTGTGCGGGTTTGCGCCCACCTCACTCACGAAGACGTCGCCTAAGGACCGCGACCGCAGTCGGGCTGCGAAGCTACCCGTCGATCGCGCGGTCACGTTGAGCGGAACGAACGACTGGGACACGAGTGCACGCCACGAGGCAAAGTCCGTTACGGAGATCGTCTGCGCGACTCCGTCAACGTGTGCCTTCGATGTCATGAACGTGCCACCCCACTTCTCGTTACAGCAATATCGTATACGGTTTCAGATATCTTCTGTGCTTCTCCAAGGATACGCCACAACAGCGCGAATCGCATCGGATCCGAATTGCATGGGAATCAAAATGCGCCGGCGCCGCATCACGCTGCAGGCGCACGCAGGGAGCTGCTAGAAGATCACCACGGGCTTGAGCGTCACGCCCGAAGCCGAATCATCAAACGCCGTGTTGATCTCGGAGAAGGGGTATGACTTCAGCAGGCGATCGAACGGGAAGAGCCCCCGCTCGTAGAGGTCGACGAGCTGCGGCACGAACTTCGAGGGAACCGAGTCGCCCTCCACCACGAAGGTGACCGAGATACCCAGCGGCAACAGCGACCCGATGTCGAAGTTGGCGTTGGTGCCCATGGCTGCGGCTCCCACCACAACAGCGTGACCCTTAACACCGAGGCAAAACGTCATGTCGGTAAAGACCTGAGCCACTCCCGTGGTTTCGAGAGCGTAGTTGACCCCGCCACCCGTGATCTTCTGGACCTCGTCAATGACGTTGACCTTGGCGGCGTTGATGGTGTGCGTTGCGCCCAGCTCTGTGGCCAAGGCGAGGCGGCTATCGTGCACGTCAATCGCAATGATGGTTGTGCAGTTGGCAATCACCGCAGCCAGGAGGCCCGAAAGGCCCACGGCACCCGCACCGAAAATGGCGATGGAGGTGCCGGCCTCGGGGGCCAGAGAGTTGAGCACGGCGCCGGCGCCGGTCTGAATTCCGCAACCGAGTGGGGCCAGAATCTCGAGGGGCGCCGACTTGGGCACCTTGACGACCGAGTTGAGAGGCACGTTGGCAAACTGCGAAAACGAGCTCTGGCCAAAGAAGTGTGACGATATCTGAGTGCCCTCGTGCGACAGTGAGGATGATCCGTCCGCACGGCGGCCGCCAAAGTTGTCGCCAAAGAAATTGACACAGTAGCCGGGCTTGCCCGACGAGCAGTTGGCGCACTCGCCGCAGTGGGCGAAGCTCAGGAGCACGTGGTCGCCCACCGAAACCTTGGTGACGCCCTCACCCACGGCATCCACGATTCCGGCACCCTCGTGGCCAAGAACTGCGGGAAGCGGAGTGGGGTACCACTGGTCTCGCACGATGGCGTCGGTGTGGCACACACCACTGGCGACCATCTTGATGCGCACCTCACCGGGGCGTGGGTCGTCGAGGTCGAGCTCGGTCATGACGAGAGGTTGTTCTTTCTCAAACGCAACGGCGGCAGTGGTCTTCATGGGGATCTCCTTGGAGTGAGTCGAAAGCTTTATCCAATCCAGTCAACGCGATTTTTCGTGCCGAGTAAAGTCATCGGACCGAGCACTGCGCCCATACACAGTTTGGATGCGCCTTCGACCAAGAAAATCTCACAGATTTATGCAACTATCGAGCACACCTCTTTCATTGGCGAAAGGTATTGACGTGACCACCGCACAAACCGACACAACGGACATCGTTGTTGTGGGAGCCGGCTTTGCCGGCATCTACATGGTTCATAAGGCCCACGAGCTCGGTCTCAGAGTGATTGGCGTCGAACGCGGCAGCGGCGTGGGCGGCACCTGGTACTGGAATCGTTATCCCGGCCTTCGTTGCGACGTCGAGAGCCTCGACTACTCCTACTCCTTCAATGAAGAGATCCAGCAGGAGTGGGTGTGGACCGAGAAGTTTCCCGCCCAACCCGACATCCTCGCCTATCTCGAATTCGTCGCGAAGAAATTGGACATCACCAAAGACTTTCAATTCGACACCGAAGTCACGGGCGCCACGTGGAACGAAGCACGACAGCGCTGGTCGGTCCACACCACAGCGGGCACCATCGACACCAAGTACGTCGTATGGGGAACCGGCATGCTCTCCATTCCCAAGATTCCCAACATCCCGGGCATGGACTCGTTTGAGGGCGAGCTACTCAACCCGGCCACCTGGCCGCATGAGCCCGTGAGCTTTGCGGGAAAGCGGGTAGCGGTCTTGGGCACGGGGTCAACGGGCATACAGGTAATCCCCATCGTTGCGGAAACCGCCGAGCACCTCTTTGTTTTGCAGCGCACCCCGAGCTTCTCTCTCCCCGCGCACAACGCCTCACTCTCGCCAGAGCGCGTGGCCGACGTCAAGTCGCGCTATAGGGAGTACCGCGCCGAAGCCCGAAAGCAGATGCTCGGCTGCGTTACCGAAACCCGTGGTGAGCCCTTCGAGGTGATGGGTCCGGATCTCGCGCGTGCCGAATTGGAGCGCAACTACAACTACGGTTCGCCCATGCGCTTCGCCAGCGCCGTTGTCGACACGATCGCCAGTGAAGAGGCCAACAATTTCACCGCGTCGTTCGCGCGGGAGAAGATTCGCGCGCGCATTGCAGACCCCGCGCTTGCCGAGAAGCTTATGCCCGACCACTTCATCACCACGCGGCGGCTGTGCATCGACACCGACTACTACGAGACGTACAACCGTGACAACGTGACGCTGGTCGACCTGCGCGACGAAGAGCTTCTCGCCATCACGCCCACCGGATTCCGAACTGCCGCCGGCGAGTACGAGGTGGACATGATTATTTTGGCCACGGGCTTCGACGGTGTGACCGGAGCCCTGTCGCGCATCGACGTTCGGGGGCGCGACGGAGTCTCGCTCTCGAAGAAGTGGAAAGAAGCGCCGGCGTCATACATGGGACTTTCGGTTGCCGGATTCCCCAACACCTTTGTGGTCGCCGGCCCGGGTTGCCCCGCTCCGTTGAGCAACGTGGTGCTCTCCATCGAGATTCACATTGAATGGATTGCAAACATGTTGAAGATGCTCGAAGCGGAGGGCGTGTCCACCTTCGAGCCGACTGCGGCCGCGGAGCAGGAATGGACCGATCACGTGAACGCCGTCTCCGACTCCACACTGATGCGCTTTGCCAACTCCTGGTATGTGGGCGCGAATGTTGAAGGCAAAGCTCGCGTCAACGTGGTCTACATGGGCGGCGTTGCCCCCTATGAAGCCGAACTTCTGGAAGTCGCGAACGACAACTATCGCGGCTTTACTCTCACCCACTAGCAACACCTCGCTCACCCCCTAACGAAAGAGAAACACATGCCCATCGAAATGACTGGAAAGAACGTGATCGTCACGGGAGCGGGAGGCGGTATCGGCCGCGCCACGTGTCTCAAGCTCGCCGAGTCCGGTGCCAACCTGGTGCTCGTTGACCGCGACGAGAAGCTCGTGGCCTCCACCAAGGATGCCGTCGACAAGCTGGGCGTGAAGTCCATCGTGGTTATCGCCGATGTGACGAGTGAGAAAGATGTCAAGAACTACGTGGATCAGGCCGCCAGTGCATTCGGCACAATCGACGGCTTCTTTAACAACGCCGGTATCGAGGGTGTGCTGTCCCCCACCGCCGAAGTGAGCTTCGCCGACTGGAGCAAGGTCATTAGTGTCAACCTGCACGGCGTCTTCCTCGGGCTGCGCTACGTGCTCCCCGTGATGCGCAAGCAGAAGTCGGGATCAGTCGTGTGCACGGGCTCAATTGCGTCGTCGCTCGGCCTGCCCCTGACCGTTGCTTACAACGCGGCAAAACACGGTGTGGCGGGAATCGTGCGCACGGCATCCACCGAAGAGGCCGCCAGCGGTATCCGGGTCAATGCCGTAGCCCCGGGGTTCATTAACACGCGTATGTTCCAAGACATCGCCGGCACCCTGCTTCCCGACATGGAGAAGAACGAGGCCGCCAAGACCGCCGGCAGTTCAGCACCCATCGGTCGTCTCGGTGAGCCCGGTGAGGTGGCCAACGTCGTGCGCTTCCTGTTGAGCGATGATGCCAGCTTCGTCACGGGTTCCGTGTATGCCGTCGACGGTGGAGTCACCGCAACGTACGCCACCGGCAGCTAGCCGGCACCAGCGTCTCAAACCCGTCCCCGCGAACACCATTAATAAGGAGAAGAAAATGTCAGCACTTGTCACTGTCATCACGGGAGGTGGCACCGGAGTCGGTGCCGCTCTCGCCCGTCTGCTCACCGAACGCGGACACAAGGTGGTCATCGCCGGTCGCCGCAAGGATCCGCTCGAGGCGGTCGCCGCAGAAACCGGCGCGACCGTTGTGGTCGGCGACCTTTCCAACGAAAAGGGAGCCAAGGGTCTCATTGACGCTGCCGTCGCGGCTCACGGAAAAATCGACAACCTCGTTCTCAACGCGGGAATTGTGCTCAACGGCAAGGTCACCGACATGCCGCTTGCCGACTGGCAGGCCACGGTGGACACCAACCTCACTGCCAACTTCTTGCTCGCAAAGTACGGTCTGCCCGAGCTGGTCAAGACCAAAGGCAACATCGTGGGGGTGAGTTCCATCGCCGCGCTGCGCAGTGGCTACGGCATGGCCGCCTATGCGGCGACGAAGGCCGCGTTCGCCACGCTGATTCAGAACATCGCCTATGACTACGCCAAAGAGGGTATTCGCGCCAACGTGGTGTGTCCCGGCTGGATCCTCACCGAGATGGCACATCAGGAGTTCGAGGAGGCGGCCCACACCAAGAACACGACCGTCGAGGCCATCTTCGCCGATCTGTTGAAGTTCGTTCCGCAGGGTCGCGCCTCTTCGCCCGAGGAGCAGGCCAAGCCGATTGCCTGGCTCATGAGCGACGAAGCGTCGTATGTCAACGGTTCGGTTCTCGTGGTTGACGGTGGCACCATCATCGTCGACGCGGGAATGCTCAACCTGCACACCGAGGCATAATTCGGCAAGACTGTGCCTATGGCGCAAAAGACCACGAAGCGCGGCCCGGGCGATGGCTCGGGCCGCGACGCTCTCATTCGTGCCACCATTTCGGTCGTGGCCTCACAGGGACTTCGTGGGCTGACCTTCCGGGCCGTTGCCGAAACGGCCGGCGTCAATAACTCGCTCATCGCGCACTACTTTGGCGGTCGCGACGCTCTCATCGAGGCCGCGTTCGACCATGCCGTGCATGAGTCAATCGACATCTCTCACCTCCAAGATTTCCCCGACAGCCGAGACGGCTTTATCAGCGCCATGGGCGCCATGCTCGAGGCAAACTCCGACCGGGAGATCTTTGTCTACGAGATGGTTCTCGCCGCGAGACGGCAACCCGAGATCGCGGGTCGAGTGGCCAAACTCTACGACGACTATGTCACGACTCTGTCCGCGGCCCTGCGACGGGCGCTGGGCGATGCCTTCTCTGAGGATCGTGCGCGCTACGCGTTCGCTGCACTGGATGGCCTCGTTCTGCAGCGGCTGGCTGGCGTGGACCCC